>NZ_JAGINT010000001.1:1264256-1580320 GCF_017876295.1 Kribbella aluminosa
ACCACGCCCTCTCCTAACCCACCTCGCACCCGCACCTCGCACCCGGGGACCCGCACGGCGCACCCGCACGGCGCACCCGCACGGCGCACCCGCACGGCGCACCCGGGGACCCGCATTCCCGGACCCGGACTCGGGCCCGCATCTCCCGGACCCCGCACCAGGCGACGCGTCCGGGGGACCGCGCCCCGGACGGCGCACTCGGGACCCGCACCCTGGCCCAGAGATCCCGCGCCCGGGCCGCGGGACCCGCGCCTCGGACCCGCGCCCGGGGGGACCGCGCCGCGGACGCGCGCCCCGGATCCGCACCCGGGCCTCGGGACCCGCGCCCGGCAACCGCGCCTCGGACCCGCGTCCGGGACCGCATTCCCGCACCCGCACGGCAACCGCGCCCCGGTCCGCACCCCCGGACCTGAGCCCCGGACGCGCACCCGGCAACCGCGCCCTGGACCTGGCAACCCGCACCCTCCACACCTCCGCACCACGTCAACGCGAGGGGATAACCCCTCGCGTTGACCGTTCACTGGTCGTGTGAAGGGGGCGAAGGGACAAGCCGAGGGGTTATCCCCCGAGTTGCCGCTGGAGCGGCGCGGCGAGGCGATGCCGGGCGGCGGGTACGGCAGCGCGGGGGTCCGGCGAGGCTGGCCGCGGGCGCGTGGCGCGTGGCGCGTGCGCGGGTGTGGCGGGGCCGGGGGACGGGTGTGGCGGAGCAGGGTGAGCGGTTACTGCGGCGCAGCCACGTGATGGGGTATGGCGGGTACGGTGGGCGGCTCGAGCGGGTACGGCGGCGCAGCCACGTGATGGGGTATGGCGGGACGGGTGTGCGGGTACGGCGGGCGGGGTGAGCGGGCACGACGGCAAGGCCGGTGCGCAGGGTGCGCGAGTACGGGGCGGGCGGGTTGAGCGGGGCTGGGGTGAGCGGGTGCGCGAGGCTGGCCGGGAGCGGGGTCGGCGGGCAAGTTGGTCGGGTGCGGCCGGCAGGTTGAGCGGAGTACGGCGGCGGGCGGGGTGAGTGGGTGTGGTGGGAGAGGGTGCGGTGTGCGAGGCGGGGGCGGGTGTGTGGCCGGGGTGGGGTGGGTGGGTGTGGCGCGTCTGGGAGGGTGGGGCGGGGTTGGGAGATGCGGATGAGGGGAGAGTGTGGTGGGCCTGGTTGTTGCGGTTGACTTTGGGTCGACGTTCACGAAGGCGGTGGCGGTGGATGTCGCCTCGGGTGGGTTGGTTGGCCGGGCCGAGCACCGTACGACGATCGACACCGACGTCATGGACGGGTGGCACGCGTGTCGCGCCGTACTCGAGGAAGCCGACCGTGGTGTGCGGAACGCCGAGGTGCTTGCCTGTTCCAGTGCGGGTGGTGGGCTGCGGATCGGTGTCGTGGGCAACGAAGAGCTGGTCACCGCGGAAGCGGGGAAGCGGGTCGCACTGTCCAGCGGTGGACGCGTCGTGGCGGTTGTCAGCGGCGGGCTCACCGCGACCACTCAGAAGGAACTGCGCAAGGACCGGCCGGACGTCGTGCTGCTGCTCGGCGGGACCGACGGCGGCAACTCGGCCGTACTGCTCAACGCCGCCGAGACGCTCGCGAAGTACAAGTGGCGGAAACCGATCGTTGTCGCGGGCAACGTCGACGTGCGGGACGAGATCGCCGGCACGCTGACCGCGGCCGGCGTACCGCATGTACTGGCGGGCAACGTCGTACCGGAGATCGGGGTGTTCGCGCCGGACAGTGCGCGGGCCGCGATCCGGGAGATGTTCCTCGCGCACGTGATCGGCGGGAAGAACCTGTCCTGGGACCCGGCGTTCGCGCGGATGGTCCGGGCCGCGACGCCGGACGTCGTACTGCGTGGCGTCGAGGTACTGGCCGGCCTGCACGGTGACGTCGCGGTCGTGGACATCGGCGGCGCCACCACCGACGTGCACTCGGTGATCGAGCTCGACCCCGAGGACGCGAACCTAGGCCGCGAGGTGGTCGCCACGCATCCCGTCACCCGTACCGTCGAGGGCGATCTCGGGATGCGCTGGAGCGCCGTACCGGTGGTGGAGGCGGGCGCCGAGGCCGGGCTGATCGGCGACGTCGACGGTACCCGGGCGGCGGCGGAGCGGCGACGCGCGGATCCGGCGTACCTGCCGGACGATCGGCGCGAGGCGGCGTACGACGAGACGCTGGCGAGTGTTGCCGCGACGGTCGCGCTCCGGCGGCACGCGGGACGGCAGCGGATCGTGTTCGGGCCCGGCGGGCGGGTGATCGAGCGCTCCGGCAAGGACCTGCGCGAGGTCGACCTGCTGGTCGGATCCGGGGGAGTGCTGCGGCACAACCGGCCGGAGGTGGCGGCGCGGATCCTCGGCGCGATCGGGACGAACGCGCAGGAGGAGGGTTGGCTGGTGCCGCAACGCGCGGAGGTGTGCGTCGACGCGGACTACGTGCTGGCGGCCGTCGGCCTGCTCGCCGATGACTCGCCGAAGGCCGCAGAAGGCCTCGCCACCCACATTCATGGAACAGGCCTCCTCGGGCACTAGGCTCACTGACCAGGGAGGTCAGATGAGTGACGTGGGGCGCGACGAGACCGAGGGAAGTCCGGTCGCGGACAACGAGGCGCTGGAGAGCTCCAGCGAGCCGGCGGCCGAGCAGCCACCTGCGAAGGTGGACCACGGGAAGGTGGACCACGGGAAGGTGGACCACGGGAAGGTGGACCACGGGAAGGTGGACCACGGGAAGGTGGACCACGGGAAGGTGGACCACGGGGTGACGCCGGCGATGCAGATCGCCAGTGCGTGGGCGTGGCGGTTCCTCGTGATCGTGGCAGCCGTCGGTGTGATCGGCTACGCGGTGCGGTACCTGTCCGAGGTCGTCGTACCGGTGACCGTCGGCGTCCTCCTCACCGCCCTGCTCGTTCCGGTGACGAACGGCCTGCAGAAGCTCCGGGTCCCGCGCGGCCTCGCCGCCGGCACCACCGTCATCGCGACGATGATCGTGGTCGCCGGCCTGCTGACGCTGGTCGGGACGCAGATCGCCGGACAGTTCGAGGCCTTGTCCAGCCAGGTCGGCGAAGGCGTCCAGAAGCTGCGCGACCTGGCCCGGATCAACTTCGGCCTGACCGACAGCGACATCACCAACCTGTTCAAGCAGATCCAGAAGCAGATCACCTCCGGCGGCGCGCTCGGTCAGCAGGCGGCCGCGGTCGGTACGACGGCGACGCACGTGGTGGCCGGCCTGTTCATCTCGCTGTTCTGCCTGTTCTTCTTCCTGTACCAGGGCGAGCAGATCTGGTCATGGCTGGTCCGGCTGTTCCCGCGCCGCGCCCGCGACCGCGCGGACTCGTCCGGCCGCCGGGCGTGGGTGTCGCTGACCGCGTTCGTCCGCGCGACCGTGATCGTCGCCGCGGTGGACGCGATCGGTATCTCGCTGGGTGCCGCGATCCTCGGGCTGCCGCTGGTCAGCGCGATCGGCATCCTGGTGTTCGTCGGCGCGTTCATCCCGGTGGTCGGCGCGCTGGTCAGCGGCATCGTCGCGGTCCTCGTCGCACTGGTTGCCAAAGGCCCCATTATCGCGATCGTGATGCTCGCGGTCGTGATCGGCGTACAGCAACTGGAAGCCCACGTCCTCCAGCCCTTCCTGATGGGCCGCGCCGTCAGCGTCCACCCCCTGGCCGTCATCCTCGCCATCGCCACCGGTGTGGTCATCGCCGGCATCGTCGGCGCCCTGGTAGCCGTCCCCACCGCCGCCGTCCTGAACGCCATCGTCAACCACCTGGCCGGCAACGACCCAGACCCCGAACCCCCAAGAAGACGCCGCCCCCAACCAGCACCCGCCGAGGACTGATCAGCTCCCGCCCACACCCTGATGCTCGAGTGCGTTACCGCCGGCCATCGCGAAGTCGCTGTCGCGAAGGGTGTCGAGCGCGTTCTAGTGGCGCGTTCGTGCTGAGGCTTCAGCTGTCACCCGCGGCGAGTTGTGGGAAGGCCTGGAGCCAAAGTGCCGCACATCGGCGGGGGAGCCGGAGTCGGGGCCAGAGGGCGACCAGGACATCGCGGTTCAGGTACTCGGTGACATCGGCCTGTACGTCGATGAAGTCCCGCGCCTCCAACCGGGAGTAGATCGCACCGACCTTGCTGCCGACCGCGTCGGCCTCCGACAACACGGCGCCGAGGTCCATGAGGACCGGAGGATGTTGTCGCAGTTGGTCGACGGCCTCGGTGAAGTGGGTGAGGTCGAGATCGTTGGTGAAGCGGTCGATGTCGTCGGATTCGCGATTTCCGAAACCGTGCGCCCGGAGTGCGTAGCCGCCCGCGAGTACGAACTGGTGGTTGGCGAGAGCCTGTAGACCGAGGGTCGCCAGCCTGGTCTGTAGCGGAGTCAGGGAAAGGGACCATAACGCCACCGGCCGTCCTCGCGGGGCGGGGACGGCCGGGGGTGTTGTGGGTCAGCGTTCGATCTTGGTTTCCTTGGGTTTGGCGTTGGCGCCGGTTTGTTGCTGGGTGCCTTGGTCGCCGGTTTGCTGGCCGGTCGCGGCCGGGGTCTGCGGAGACTGGGCGCCCGGAGACGCGACGCCGCTGAGGGCGGCCATCGCGCTCCGCTGCGTGTCGACCTGAACCTGGGACGACTGCGCGAGGCCCTGGAGGATTTCGTTCCGCGCTTCCATGCTCGGCGCGTTCAGCGCAGCGCTGAACCGCTGTGCCATCTCGACCCGGTCCTTCGCGCTCAGACCGCTCGCGCCGAGGTCCGGGTTGTGGCGGCCAGCGTTGTAGCTCGCCACCGCGCCCTCGGCCTTGATCATCGCGTTGTTGAACTTGCCCTCGAACCAGCGGCCCGCACGGCCGGCAGCTTCCCGGCCGGCCGCGACGGCGTTCCGCCCGGTGTCGACCGCGGTGTCGCGGGCGTTACGAACACCCTGTACTGCGGTGTCGCGGGCGTTCCGGGCACCACCGACGACCGAGTCCCGCATCTCGCCGACGCGCTCGGTGCCGCTCTGCCAGGCCTGGTCGAGCCGGACCTGGCCGCGCTGCGCCATGTCCACGACGCGATCCCGGCCGGCCTCGTACGTTCCGAGGGCCTGCTGGCCGAGCTCCTCGGCCCGGTCCAGGGTGTTGCGCGCACCTTGTACGACGGTGTCGCGAGCGCCGCGCGCAGTGTCCACCGCGGTGTCCCGAGCGTCGCGGACAGTCTGAACCGCGCCGTCCCGTACGTCCCGGGCACCCTGGACGACGGTGTCGCGAGCGTCGCGAACGCCCTGCACCGCGACGTCGCGGTAGTCGCGCGCCTGGGAGGCGAGCGAGGTGGCCATCTCGCTGATCCGGCCGCGGGTGTTGTCGTAGGTCAGGTGCACCCGGGCGACGGCGGCGCGGGTCGCGTTCTCGATCCGGGTCCGCAGCGGGTCCCGGTTCGCGGCGCGCATCAGGTTGCCCTGCTGGCGGTCGTCGAGGCTCGCGAAGGCCACGGCGGACTGACGCTGCTCCGGCGACATTCCGACGACGGCTTGCAGGTTGCGCTGCTCGTCGGCGGACAGGTTGGTCAGCCAGTCGGTGGCCTGGACCCAGTTGCCCTGCTCCCAGCCGGCGGGGCCCTCAGATGGGGTCGTCATTGCCTCTCCTAGTCGATGTAGATCGCGTAGCTGACACCGACCGCAGGGGTCAGTGGGTCGCCGCTCGGCTTGGTGCTGAACAGACGCAGGTGCGCGCCGTTGAGGGCCCAGGTCGCCAGGTGCCGCTTGTCGGCGCCCGCTCCGGGTCCCCATTCGTCGAGGAAGTTCGGGTTGCTGTCGTCGCTGACGTACGCGGGCTCACCGAAGTACTTGCGGGCCAGCGCCACGTGGTCCGGCCAGTGTTCGTCCAGCCCGGCCGCGGCCGCTTGCGTGTCGTCGGGACCGAGCTCGTACGCGCACCAGCCGGCGTTCAGTACGTCGGCGTACGCCAGGCCCGGGAAGACGACGATCGTCGTGCCGCGCTTGGTGGTGAAGCCCCAGGACGCCAGGACGGGGTCGATCTGCTCGCCCGGCTGCAGCGGCCAGGGCTCCCAGTTGGTGACAGCGGTGACCCGCTGGACGATCGCCCGGACGACCTCGGGCCCGCTGTCGTCGTTGTTGGGCCCTGCGATGGCACGCCAGTCGGCGATCTCGGCGAAGTCGGCGAACGCCGCCTCGTCCTGATCGAGCGGCCGGTCCATGGTTTTCATTTCCGGGCTTGTTCCTTCCGTGGGTGCTCAAGCCGTCGTCGGCAACCGTACGGCGGGGTCAGGGTCAACAACAACGGGTGATCGGCTGCCTGTGGATAACTGTTCTGAAGGGTGAATTGGTCTGCTCTGGACATCGCATCCCGCCGGGATGCGATGGACGGGTTGGACCTGTCTAGCGGTTGCTGGGACCTCGGTCGGTACCGCGGTCCGGGCCGGGCCGGCCGCCGGTCTCCGGGCGGGCGCCGGTGTTGTCGACGGTGCGGGTGGCGCCCTTCGGCGGGATCGCGGCGCGCAGGGTGGCGCCCAGGTCGGAGGACAGACCGGAGGACTCGCCGGCGGCCTGGGCGGCTGCGGCGGCGCCCTGCGCGACCTGGGTGAGCTTGGCGGGGGAGACGGCACTGTCGGTTCCGGTCCCGGTGCGGACCTCGCTGTTGGCAGCGGCGTCGCGCATGTTCGTCCGGTAGTCCTGCCTGGCTGTCGTCATGACCCCTCCTCGTTGAGGTACACCACGTAGTTGATGCCGACCGAGGTCGACAACGGCTTGCGCCGTGGGCGGTTGCTGTACAGGTGGATCTCGGCGCCGGGTGGCGTCCAGACCGCCAGGTGCCGGCGGTCGCGGCCGGCTCCTGGGGCCCAGTCGTCGTCGAAACCCGTCTTCGTCTGTAGTCCGACGTACGCCGGCTGTCCCCAGTGCCGGCAGGCGAGCTCGAATTTCGCCGGCCAGTGGTCGTCGAGGCCGGCGGCGACCTCCTCGAGGTCCCAGGGCTCGATCGCGAACGCCACCCAGCCGCTGAACGGGCTGTGCGGCAGCACCTGGTCGTCGTACACGGCGAGCTCGGTGTTCCGCTTGGTCAGGAAGCCCCAGCCGTCGAGCTGCTCGTCGATCACCGTACGGCGGTTGATCGGCCACGGCTTCCAACTGGTCCCCGACTTCACCCTGCGGATCAGTCGCCGGACCGGGACGGGTCCGGTCTGGCCCGCCTGCGGGCCGCCCAGGCGTCGCCAGTCGCGGACGTCCGCGAAATCGGCCATCGCGCGGTCGTCGTCGTCAAGCGGCCGGTCAAGTGTCTTCATCCGTGCGGCTGTCCTGTCGTCGCGGTACGTGTCGAAACTACGACCCGGGGAGGGTCAGGCGGCCGCTACGACAACGGAACAGCCGCCCTGGAAAGCTTTCCAGGGCGGCTGTCGGGTAGGTCAACCGTCGTTTGGTATCGGTTCGGTGAAGGACCGGCTCAGCTTCAGTGCATCGCGGCGGCCGCGGAGGCCTCCACCGACTCGTCACCGTCGGCCTTCGGGCCGTCGTGGCGGCCGGCCAGCCGCTGCTCCGGGGTGATGATCGCCAGGATCAGCGCGATCGCCAGGAACGGCAGCGAGACCAGGAACACGTCGTCCATTGCGTCGACCAGCCCGTGCAGGGCGAAGCCCTTCAGCGGCTCCTTCAGCGTGTGCAGTGCCTGGACGCTGTTGGCCGCCTTCGCCAGTCCGTCGACCATCGACTGCGTGGCGTTCGGAATGATGTCGGACAGGTGCGTCTTCAGCCGGGTGGTCAGTACGGCGCCGTAAACCGCCGTACCGATCGCGCCACCCATCGAGCGGAAGAACGTCATCGTCGAAGTGGCGGTGCCCATGTGCTGCCGGGGAACGCTGTTCTGCGCGGCGGTGACGGTGATCTGCATCGACAGACCCAGACCGGCGCCCATCACGAACATGTAGATCGCCAGCTGCCAGTACGGCGTGGTCAGGCTCAGCGTGGACAGCAGCACCATGGCGCCGCCGACCAGGACCGCGGAGATGATCGGGAAGTGCTTGTACCGGCCGCTCTTGCTCATCATCTGGCCGCTCGGGATCGACGCGGAGAAGATACCGACGATCATCGGCAGCAACGCCAGGCCGGAGCGGGTCGGCGACAGGTCCTTGACGGCCTGCAGGTACAGCGGCAGGAAGATCAGCGCACCGAACATCGCGAACCCGAGCAGGAACGCGTACCCGGCGTACCCGGAGAAGATCCGGCCCTTGAACAGGTCCATCGGGATGATCGGCTCGGCCACCCGCAGCTCGATCAGGACGAAGGCGACGGCGAGTACGACGGCGCCGATCAGCAGCGCCAGCGTGGTCCCGTTGCCCCAGCCGTTGGACGGGCCGCTCCAGGAGACGGCCAGCAGCAGCGAGGTGACGGCCGCGGCGACCGTGGAGGCGCCGAGGTAGTCGATCTTGTGCGAACGCTTCACGTGCGGCAGCTTCAGTACGGCGGCAACGATTCCCAGGGCAACGAGGCCGATCGGCAGGTTGATCCAGAAGATCCAGCGCCAGCCGGGACCGTCGGTGAGCAGACCGCCGAGCAGCGGGCCGGCCACCGAGGACAGGCCGAAGACGGCACCGAAGTACCCCATGTACTTGCCGCGCTCGCGCGGCGGGATCACGTCGCCGATGGTGGCGAACGCCAGCGACATCAGACCGCCGGCGCCCAGACCCTGGACGGCGCGGAAGCCGATCAGCTGCTCGATGTTCTGCGACAGCGCGGACAGCACCGAGCCGCCGAGGAAGGTGACGATCGCCGCGATGAACAGCGGGCGACGGCCGTACAGGTCGGAGATCTTGCCCCACAACGGGGTCGAGGCGGTCGAGGTCAGCAGGTACGCCGTGACCACCCAGGACAGCTTGTCCAGGCTGTTGAACTCGCTGACGATCCGCGGCAGCGCCGTACCGACGATGCTCTGGTCGAGTGCGGCCAGGAACATCCCGGCCATCAGGCCGCCGAGGATCACCAGGATCTGCTTGTGGGACAGGTAGCCGGGACCGCTGTCAGGCGCAGCGCCGCCGGCGGTGGCGGGCTCTGTGGTGCTCATCTGGTGCTCTCCAGGTTCTTGTCGTTGTTCTCACTGCCGGCAGGGTCGCCGCCGGCGGTGGAGTCTTGGTCGGTACTGCGCTCTGCCGGGCCGGACGGGCGCAGCCGCGGTGCGACCGCGGCCCAGCCCTTGTCGGCCCAGGCGGCGCTGGAAGGGGCTTCGGTGAGGGCGGCGACACCGTCCGCGAAGCGGGTCATCAGCCGCTCGAAGGTCTGCACGTCCTGCTCGGACCAGCCCTCCATGGCGGCGCTCAGCAGTTCCATCCGGTGCCGGGCACTGGTCTCCCACTCCTCGACGCCCTGCTCGGTGAGCTCGACCCGGAAGGCCCGGCCGTCGTCGGGGTCGGGGGAGCGCCGGACCAGGCCGAGCTGCTCCAGGGACCGGACGTGCCGGCTCGCGGTCGAGGCGTCCAGCTCCAGCCGGCCGGCCAGGTCGGACAGCCGCAGTGCGCCGTTGCACCGCAGGGCGAACAGCACGACGTGCGCGCTGTGGTCGATCGTGTCGCCGGGCTGCTTGGCCTTCAGCCGCCGCCCGATCCGGGTGAACGCGTGCATCACACCCTCGATCGGGGTCTGTGGAGCATACGCGTCGTTTACATGCATGCTGCAAGCATATACATGCTTGCGTGATACACGCAAATGAGTTTCCAAGATCTTCAACTGAGCCGCCACTCATTTGCTCTCGGTCGCCGGATCGTCACGCTCTGCAGTGGGACGCCGTCGCGGACAGTAATTCGACGCCGGAGGGTGGCGTTTTGTGACGCCGATCCGGGAAGAAGTGGTGCTTGCCTCACCGGTCATGGTCGGTCCAGCACCCTGTCGGCGATGGCACGCGCCGCCGAGGCTTGGACGGTGATCAAGCGCCGGCTGGTGGAGTTCGCGGTTGTCTGCCTTGTCCTGACCTGGGTGCCGTGGGCGGTCCTCGGACTGAGCGGCGCGAATGTGGACGAGGGCGCAGGGTCGCTCGTGTTCTCCCTTGCCGCGTCCGGTCCGTCGTTGGCCGCACTGGTGATGTGGCTCCGGCATCGGGAGCGCCGGAGGAGGGGCCACTGGTCCTGGCGGTGGCCCGTCGCTGCAGTCGGGCTCGGCGCCCTTGCTCCGTTCGCTGCCTGTGTCCTGTCCGGCCGGTTGCCCGACCTCCCGGGTCACGCGTCGTCCGTCGTCGCGGGAGCGGGTGGGGTGCTCGGCGCGGCGGCGTACACGTTCCTGGCCGGGCCGGTCTCGGAGGAGTTCGGCTGGCGCGGATACGTGCAGCCGCGGCTACGGCAGTACTACGGGCCGCTGGGGACCAGCCTGATCCTCGGAGCGGCGTGGGGGCTGTGGCATGTGCCGCTGTACTTCCTGCCGGGCACCGGACAGCACGACGACGGGCTGTTCACCGAGCAGGGCTTGACGTTCTTCCTGGCGTTGTTCCCACTCACCTACCTGATGCTGTTCGTCACCGAACGCCTCCGGGGCGGTGTGCCGGCGGCCATCCTCGTGCACGCGGCGTGGAATCTGACCGAGCAGCTGGTTCCACCGCTCGGGCATGCTGTCTGGCTGGAGCTGCTGGTCGTGACGGCTACCGCGGTCGCCGTCGGCTCCTACTGGCGGCGTACGTTGCCCGCAACGGTTCGATGACGACAGGAAGGTGCCGGGATGGCACAGGTAGCGGTGGTGACCGGTGGTGGGTCCGGGCTCGGGCGGGAGATGGCGCTCGCACTCTCACGAGCAGGCTTCCAGGTGTGGGTGACCGGACGGACCGAGGACAAGCTGAAGGAAACCGTTGCTCTTGGTGGGGAGCAGGTGCGGTACGCCGTCCTGGACGTGGCTGACGGGGCTGCGGTGCGGGAGTTCTTCGGGGGGCTCGAGCGGGTCGACGTACTGGTGAACAACGCGGGGACCGGGTCGCCCGCTGCTGCGGTGCAGGACGTGCAGGAGGAGGACTGGCGGCGGGTGGTGGACACCAACCTGACCGGCTCGTTCCTTTGTGCGCAGGCGGCGTACGACGTGATGTTGCGGCAGGACCCGAAGGGCGGGCGGATCATCAACAACGGGTCGATCTCGGCGCACGTACCGCGGCCGCAGGGGATCGCGTACACCGCGAGCAAGCACGCGATCAGCGGGCTGACCAAGGGGCTCGAGCTGGAGGGCCGGGCGCACGGGATCACCGCCTGCCAGATCGACATCGGGAACGCCGCCACCGCGATGACCGCGCGGATGCAGCAGGGCGTGCTGCAGCCGGACGGATCGATCGCGGTCGAGCCGACGTTCGACCCGAAGATCGTCGCGGACTTCGTGGTCCGGATCGCCGAGCTGCCGACGTCGGTCGCCGTACCGACGATGACCGTGATGGCGGCGGGAATGCCCTACGTCGGAAGGGGATGACAGGTGGCGGGGGCTAGTTGCCGGCAGCGGGGAAACAATCTGTTGCTATGTGCAAAATTGTTTCCCCGCCGTCCCGTACACGCCACCGCAGCGCGACAGGTAGTGCACCGGTGAAACGATCCTCGGGGAGGGCGGTCGGGGCAGGGCGGCGGGAGACAGGGGTCAGCTGGGTTGTGTACGGGACAGGTCGATGTCGATGAGGTCGTACCACCGGCCTGACGGAGGCTGCTCGAGCAGCGGGTCCTTCCAGCGCAGCCGGACCCGCTCCGGCTGCGCCTCCATCAGTACGGCCTCCTGCCACGGCCCGTCGGTCCGCGCCCACCAAGTCTCGGTCAGGCTCTCCAGCCCTTCCTGCTGAACCACGGCGACCGCAGCGTCGCGATCATTCGCCGGACCCAGCGCAGCACCGAAGACGGTCGTCGGCAACCAGCCACCGGTCACGGGCACCACCCGGCCGAGCACCTCGCCGTCCTCCCGCACCACGTCCTCCGGCGACGGGAACCCGAGCCACTGCTCCTTCAACGCCTTGATGATCCGCGCCGTGGTCTCACCGAGGAACCGGATGCTTGCGAGCTCCGCCGTACTGTCCGCGTAGTCAGCTGGTACCTCTCCGCCGACCCAGGTCTGCCGGATCCGTTGTGTAGCGGTGATGTCGGCCAGTGGATCCCCGTCGACCAAGAGCAGGTCAGCACGCGCCCCTACCACCAGGCGCCCGCGGCCGGTCAGTTTGAACACCTCGGCCGGCGCACTGGTCGCAGCAACGAGCGCCTCGGCCGGTGTGAGTCCAGCACTCACCAGGTGCACCAGCTCCCGGTGCAGCGACGCTCCGAACACCAGCCCAGGGTTGGGCGCGTCAGTACCAGCCAGCACGCGTACGCCGGCCCGCAGCAACGCCAGGATGTTCGCCCGAGCTGCTGCGCCGTCCGGTGGCTGCGGCGGCATCCAGCGCCGCGACTGGTGGTCCAGCACGCGCCGCCAGCGGGCAGGCATCCTGGCCATCAGCTCCGGCTCGTCCTGCAACGGCAGGTGACCGGAAGGCCCGTTGAACATGTCGACGACGTCCAGCGTCGCGATCACCGCCATCCCCTTGACCGCGTCGACGTCCTGCGGGGTCATCAGGTCGGACGGCGCATGCGCCAGTACGTCGACGCCGCACTCGGCCACGGTCACCGCACCCGCCGCCGTGGAGACGTGCGCCACGACCGTGAGCCCGTGCGCGTGCGCCTCGTCGGCCAGCGCGCGGATCGTGTCCCGAGTGAGCGTCGGGATGTTCATCATCGCGCCCGAGCCGTCGTCGTAGATCAGCTTGAGGTGGTCGGCGCCCTCGGCGATCCGGTCCGCGACGAACTGCTTCGCGTCCTCCGGCCCGGTGACGTACGGGAACGGCGGGAACGCGATCGTCGGATGCCCGCCCGGTGCGGTCGCCCCGATGCTCGACGTGAACAACCCGGTCCGCGCTGTCTCCCCGGCGATCACCTCCGGCATGCTGAACATGTCGAGCTGCGTGGTCACGCCGTACGTCGCCGCCAGCTGCGTACATCCGGGCGCGAGGTGGATGTGCGCGTCGATCAGCCCGGGGAGCAGCGTCGTACCGGAGCCGTCGACGAGGATGTCGTCCGGCTGCGCGATGTCCGGGCCGCCGATCGCCGCGATGCGACCGTCCGTGACCCGCAGAGAGTCCGCGGGCAACGCCGTACCGCGGTCGACGAGTCGGGTGTGCAGGATCGTGAATGCCATGTCGGGGACGCTAAGGGGTGACGTAACGTCAGACTCCAGCCCGATTTTCCGGAGGTGTCGTGGAGCGAACGGTCAGTGAGGTGGCGCGGCTCGCCGGCGTCTCGGTGCGCACGCTGCGGCACTACGACGCGATCGGCCTGCTCCCACCCGGCCGCGTCGCCGCCAACGGCTACCGGTACTACGGCCGGCCCGAGCTGCTCCGGCTGCAACGGATCCTGCTGCTCCGCGAGCTCGGCGTACCGCTGCCGTCGATCGCGCGGATCCTGGACGAGCAGGACGACGAGGTGACCGCGCTGGAAGGGCATCGGGAGCAGCTGCTGCAGGAGCGGAGGCGGCTGGACGACATGCTCGGGGCGGTCGAGCGGACGATCGCGGGGCTGTCCGGGGACGAGACGGTGACCGACGAGGAGTTCTTCACCGGGCTGAACGACGCGCGGGCTCGGCTCGGGGGCGAGCTTGCCGAGCGGTACGGCGACGCCGCCGCGGAGGGCTTCGAGAAGGCGGTGCGGGAGACCGACGGGTGGACGCGGGAGGACTACGAACGGCTGGGGGACGAGGGGCGGCGGTTGTTGTTGCGAATGGCCTCCGCACGGGACCGCGGTGTTCGCCCCGACTCGGCAGCGGGGCTGGAGCTGATCGAGCAGCATTATCTGGGGGTGCTGGAGGTTTGGCCGGCTACGCCCGGGACGTACCACGGGCTCGGGGATCTGCTCGTGGAGAACGCGGATCAGCGGGCGATCATCGAGCTGGTGGACGCCGACCTGCCGGAGTGGCTGGCGGCCGGCGTCCGGGCGTATGCGGTGCAACGGCTCGGGTACTGCGGAAACACAGAGGAAACTGTCCGACGGCACGTCTAGTGTCAGACAGGTGAGCGATTCTCTGGTGCACGTCCGCGACCTGCGGAAGTCGTACGGCGACTTCGAAGCGGTCCGCGGGATCGACCTGGACGTCTGGCCCGGCGAGGCCTTCGGCTTCCTCGGGCCGAACGGCGCGGGCAAGTCGTCGACGATGCGGATGATCGGCGCGGTCTCCCCGGCCAGCGGCGGCACGCTCCGGATCCTCGGCATGGACCCGGCCACCGACGGTCCGGCGATCCGTGCCCGGCTCGGCGTCTGCCCGCAGGACGACACCCTCGACACCGAGCTCTCGGTCCGGGAGAACCTGACGATCTACGGGCGGTACTTCGGCCTCAGCCGGGCGGAGTGCCGGCTCCGCGCGGACGAGTTGCTCGAGTTCGTCGCGCTCACCGAGAAGGCGAAGGTCAAGGTCGACGAGCTGTCCGGCGGGATGAAGCGGCGGCTGACGATCGCGCGCTCGCTGGTCAGCAAGCCGGACCTGCTGCTGCTCGACGAGCCGACGACGGGTCTCGACCCGCAGGCGCGGCACCTGTTGTGGGACAAGCTGTTCCGGCTCAAACAGGCCGGCGTCACGCTGATCATCACCACCCACTACATGGACGAGGCCGAGCAGTTGTGCGACCGCCTCGTGGTGATGGACGGCGGGCTGATCGCGGCCGAGGGTTCCCCGGCCGAGCTGATCCGCGACTACTCGACCCGTGAGGTGACCGAGCTGCGGTTCGGGCCGGACGTGATGCTCGCGGACCACGACGCGCTGGCCGGCAAGGTCGAGGACCTCGCCCAGCGCATCGAGGTGCTGCCGGACCGCCTGCTGCTCTACACCGACGACGGCGAGCGCGCGGTCGCCGCCGTCCACGAGCGCGGGCTCGAGCCGGCCGCCGTTCTGGTACGCCGTTCCACCCTGGAGGACGTGTTCCTCCGGCTGACCGGCCGGACCTTGGTGGACTGATGGCCGTCGCAGTGGAGAACGGTCGCCGGATGTTCGACTACTGGCTGACCGTGTACAAGCGGACCTGGAAGGGCACGCTGATCACCAGCTTCCTGCTGCCGTTGCTCTACCTGGCCGCGATGGGGATCGGGCTCGGCTCGTTCGTGGACAGCAACGGGACCGGTGCGCTCGGTGGCGTCAGCTACCTGCAGTTCATCGCGCCGGGGCTGCTCGCCTCGACGGCGTTGCAGATCGCGGTCGGCGAGGCGACGTACCCGGTGATGTCCGGGCTGAAGTGGCAGAAGTTCTTCCACTCGATGATCGCGACGCCGCTGCGGGCGGCGGACGTGGTGTACGGGCAGCTCGGCTTCATCGCGTTCCGGGTGCTGAGTTCGTGCACGGTGTTCCTGGTGGTCATCGCGCTGTTCGGCGGGCTCAGGTCGCCGCTCGGCGTGCTGGGACTGCCGGTCGCGTTGCTGGTCGGGCTGGCGGTCGCCGCACCGATCGCGGCGTACGCGACGACGCTGGAGAACGACTCCGGATTCGCGATCGTGTTCCGGTTCGGGGTGGTGCCGGCGTTCCTGTTCTCCGGGGCGTTCTTCCCGGTCTCGCAGCTGCCGGACTGGATCGAGTGGCTCGCGTACGTGAGCCCGTTGTGGCACGCGGTCGACCTGTCCCGCAACCTCAGCCTCGGCTCGGTGAACCCGTTGCTCGCGCTCGTCAACGTCGTCTACCTGCTGGCGTGGTTCCTCGTCGGCACCCGCCTCGCCGTCCGCGGCTTCACACGGAAGTTGGTCGGCTGATGGCTCTACTCATGTCGCGACTCCGTCGCGACGGGTCATGGGGCTGTTGCTCCCTGCCTTCCCTCGTCGCTCCGGTCGCTGCGCTCCCTCCGCTCCTCAGTCCAGGCCGGGAGGCCCCATGACCACGATCGCAGCGCGGGTCGTACCTGTCCCGGTTCGGCTCGGTGGCGGGCGGCACATGGTCGAGCGGAACTTCATGCTCTACCGCCGGTCGTGGGTGGTGTTCCTGTCCGGCTTCTTCGAGCCGGTGTTCTACCTGCTCTCGATCGGCGTCGGCGTCGCGCACCTGGTCGGCGCGTTCACGCTGCCCGACGGCACCAAGATCGCGTACGCCGCGTTCGTCGCGCCCGCGATGCTCGCCAGCTCCGCGATGAACGGCGCGATCTTCGACTCGACGTACAACATCTTCTTCCGGATGAAGTACGCCAAGCTGTACGACTCGATCCTCGCGACGCCGCTGCGGCCGTGGGACGTGGCGACCGGCGAGGTCACCTGGGCGCTGCTGCGCGGGGCGATCTACTCGGCGATGTTCGTCGTGGTGATGCTGATCATGGGGCTGATCTCGTCGTGGTGGGCGCTGCTCGCGCTGCCGGCGTCGGTGCTGATCGGGTTCGCGTTCGCCGGTGCCGGGATGGCGCTGACGACGTTCATGCGGAGCTGGCAGGACTTCGAGTTCGTGCAGCTGGCGATCATGCCGATGTTCCTGTTCTCGGCCACCTTCTACCCGGTCGAGACGTACCCGGTGGTCATCCGCCAGCTGGTCGAGATCACCCCGCTCTACCAGGGCGTCGTCCTCGAGCGCGCCTTCAGCACCGGCAACGTCGGCTGGTTCCTGCTCGTCCACGCGCTGTACCTGGCCGCGATGGGCACCTTCGGGATGTACGTCGCGTCCCGCCGCCTGGGCAAGCTCCTGCTGAAGTAGCCGGAACCATGACCCCCTGTTCCGCCGTCCGACCCTGCATGACCGATGAGTCCTTCCACGATCTGGTGCGGGCACCGAAGGTAGCGCTGCCGGGCGGGCCGCGGCGCTGGGTCGAGGACTCGCTCCGGTTACTGTCCGACCACTTCGGTACGGCGATCCTGCGGCGGCCGGTCGTCGTACCGGACGAGTTCGTGCCGCCCGGGTACGACGGCTCGGACGCGGCCGCTCGAGCGGTCTGCGTGCAGGTCTGCGAGTACCTGGGGATTCCGGCCGAGCGGGTGCATTTCAGCTTCCGGTTGGAGAAGGTCGCCGAGGCCGCCGAGTTGCTCGGGTCGGCGATGCTCGACGGCTATCTCGACCCGGAACACCCGTTGTCGCGGGGCGCGGCGCCCGGGGACCACGCGGCGGTGCGGGCGCATTCGAGCAGGCTGGGTACGGCGTCGTTCGACCAGGTGGATCGGATCATCGAGGCCGAGCTGGCCGGCGACGAGGACAGCCTGTTGCCGTTCCTGGTCCGGCGGCTCGGCGCCGACGTGTTCGGTGCCGAGGTGGTGCGGTGTCTGCTCGCCGCGTCCGATCCTGGGCGTCCGGGCGTGGCGAACAGCGCCGTACAGGCCGGGCCGGCGCTCGGACGGTGGATCGACCTGGGTGCGGAATCTCCCGGCACCGAACCGATCCCAGGGCACTGCGCGGTCCTGCTGCGCTCCGACGTGCTCGCCGACCCGCTGAAACTGCTCGCCGCCGTCTCGCACGAGTTGAGCCACGAACTGCTGTCCCGGCCCGCTCCGCCCTGGGCGTCCGGGCCACTCGAAGAACCGTTGACCGATCTGTGTGCGCTGTTCCACGGGTTCGGTGTCGTGCTGGTCAACGCGGCCGTCGACGAGAGCACGCTCGACGACGAATGGGTCCACACCTCCGGCTATCTCGGCGAACACGCCGTCGCCGAGGCGCTCGCGTCGTACCGCTTCCGCCAGCACCGGCTGCTCCGCGACAGCCCGCTGCTACCCGACTGGCACCAGGCACTCGACCCGGCACCGCGTGCCCGGTTCACGGCCCGCCTCGGGGAACTGATCGGAGGCCCCATAACCCCCCGCGACGGAGTCGCGGCATCCAATACAGCTTGGTGATGTGACTGCAACATCTCCGATGGAACGGGCACCCCGGTGACCGCGTCAGTTTCGGTATGAATCTGATCGGTGCCTGGCGGCGTCGGCAACATGAACGCGAGCTGCTCTACGGACCGAAGGTCCTGTTGCCCGGTGGACCCGAGCAGTGGATCGAGGACTCGCTGGACTGGCTGATCGGCCGGTTCGGGGTCGAGCCGATGCGCCGCCGGCCGGCACTGCCGAGTGCGTTCGTCCCCGCCCGGTACGACGGATCCGAGCGCGCCGCCCGCCAGCTCTGCCTGCGGGTCTGCGCCTGGATGGAGGTGCCGGACGACCGGATCCGGTTCAGCTTCCGGATGGAGGACGTCCGGGCCGCGGGCCGGAGCGCCGCCGTCCACCGGCTGCAGGCCGAGCGTCCCGAGCTGATCGGGATTTCGGGGCTTCAGGCAACGATGACGCCCGCCGAGGTGGAGGCTCTGGCCGCAGCCGGGTACGCGCCCGAGATCGCCGTCCTCGCCGAGCGCGAGCTGGCCGCGGAGGTACGGCGCAGTACGGCGCTCCGGGACGAGACCGATCCGGAGCGGCGGGCCGAGCTGTACGAGCGTGCCGTCGCGGTCTGGTCGGCGCCGGCCGGCAGCGGTTCGCGCGCGGCCTGGCTGGACCTGCGGACCGGCGGCCACGAAGGTACGGCGGTGATGTTGTCGGCGACCACGCCGGCCGACCCGGCCGCGGTGATCGCGGCGACGGCCCACGAGCTCGGGCACGAGGTGCTCTGGGGCTACCACCTGATGGATCGGAGCCGGCCGGACGCCGAGGCGGTGACCGATCTGTTCGCGGTCTTCCACGGCTTCGGGATCTTCCTCGCGAACCAGGCCGTCGAGCGGGTCCCCGGGCGACGCTCGATGCGGCAGAGCCTCGGCTACCTGGGGGAGCGCGGCGCCTCGGACGCGCTGGCGGCGTACTGCTTCCGCCGGCACCTGTTGTGGCCGGAGTCGCTGCTCCCGGTGATGCCGACCGAGCTCGACCGGACGGTCCGGATCCGCACGTTCGCGCGACTCGCGGCGCTGGTGAAACGCGCCGAGATCGACTCGATCCAGGAGGGCGCCCGGCTGACCTGATGTCAACCACCGGTGACGCAGCGGTACCGGAAGGTTTCGCTGCGCTGTCCGCCAGGCATGATTCGGCGGGTGAGGAATCCGATCGGGACGATCAAACGAAGTCAGCAGTTGCGGTCCCAGCTGAAGGCGCCCCGGGAGCGGTTGCCGGGTGGTAGCCGGCGCTGGATCCGGATGTCGATGGACTGGTTGATCGCCGAGTTCGGCGAAGACGTCCTGCACCGGCCGATCGTGCTGCCGGCCGACATGATCCCGGACGGGTACGACGGCAGCGAGGCGGCCGCCACCGCGTTGTGCGGACTCGTCGACGGCCGGATGGACCTGACCCCGGGGCAGTGTGGCCTGAGCTTCGAGCTGAACGGCGTACGGCGTCCGGTCCGGGCGCACGTCGTGAAGGAACAGTCCGGCCGCTGGATCCGTGCCGACGGCCGGAACCAGATCCAGCTCGCCCCGGCGCTGGCGGCCGATCCGGTCGCGTTGACCGCCGTCTACGCACACGAGGCCGGGCACGAGCTGCTGCTCGGCAGCGGCCGGATCACGCGCGCGGCACGGCCGGACCACGAGTCACTGACCGACCTGATCACGGTGTTCTACGGGCTGGGCATCTTCACCGCGAACGCGGCGTACGAACGCCGGCCGCGACCGAACGGGCGGGGCAAGCAGCCGCTGGCCCGTGGGTACCTGCGCGAGGCGGCGCTGTCCGAGGCCCTCGCGTACTACGCGATGCTCCGCGGCGAGCGGAGCCCGGAGTGGGAACGCCACCTCGACCCGCCGGTACGCCGCGGCATGCGCAACCAGCTAGCGATCCTGCACCGCTAAGAGATGCTTCATCCAGAAGTCGCCGCCGCGGAGGATCGTCGCCTGGCTCGGGCCGGTCAGGTGGTCGACGAGGTGCAGGTACGTGATCGTCTGGTAGAGCGTGCCGAGCTCCTCGGCGAGCTCGACCGCACGCCGCAGCTCGGCCGGCGCGGCGTACTCCTCCCACTCGGCCAGGTACGCGTCCCGCACCCGCTGGTCCGCGGACAGCGGTGACCGCTTCTCGACGAACGTCACCAGATCGAGGAACGGATGCGCCAGCGCGGCATCGGTCCAGTCGAACGCGAGCACCTTCCGATCCCGTACCGCAAGGTTCCGTGGGTGCAGATCGCCGTGCAGCAAGGTCTCCGGTACGCCGATCGCCGCGAGCTCGGTGATTGCCTCGCGCAACTGTTTCGCCCGGTCCGGGAGCGTCGCCAGCGCGGCCGGGTCGAGGCGCCGCGTCAGCTTGTTCGGCTCGAGCAGCCGGTCCAGCTCGGTGTCGAGTACGGCGAGCCGCCGGTCGGCGCAGCTGTACTCCAGCAACCGTTCGGGCTCCGCGGCGTAGCTCCGTTGCAGGCGTGCATGGTTGCGCACGGCATCGATCCACAGCGAGACGTCCGTCTCCTGAGCGAGCGGCGTACCGAGGCCGGGCAGCAACATCCAGGCCCGCTGCTCGTCGATCGCGATCGGTGCCGGGACCTCGCCGGGGCGATCGGTGGACGCGAGCTGCAGGAACCGCGGTTCGTGTGCGAACAGGAACGGCAACGCGCCGGGCTCGGTCGACGCCTGCGAAAGCGCCTTGAAATACACGTCACCGTCGGTCGTCGGGATGCGCAGAACGTTGGACAGCCCCCACGTCTTCACCTGCGCCCACGGTCCGGTCACATGCACGTGCTGCCCGATCCACCGCAGCTCGTCGTCGTACCATTCCGGCGGCTCCAGCTGGTACGTGATGGGCTCCTCGGACAGACACGTCCGTACGACGGCCTCGACACCGTACTGCTCCCGCAACGCCTGCAACATCGGCTCGACATCCGGGAACCAGAAGTCGTCCGGCATCTCCAGGGTGAAGACCTGTTGTGCGAGGCGAGCCCGGACTTCCATGACCTGAAGCGTATGTTCCAGGTGCAACTGCTTTTCGCGGTTAGGGTGCTTGTCGTGATCGATGCCAGAGATGTTGCGCGGGCGGCCGATCTGCTGCACGACGTGGTCGCGCCGACGCCCTTGGAGTACTCGCGCTGGCTGAGCGACCTGGTCGGCGGCGACGTGTTCCTGAAGTGCGAGAACCTGCAGCGGACGGGGTCCTTCAAGCTGCGCGGGGCGTACGTCCGGATGGCGCGGCTGTCGAAGGCGGAACGCGCCCGCGGTGTGGTCGCGGCGAGCGCCGGCAACCACGCGCAGGGGGTCGCGCTCGCGGCGCAGCTGCTCGGCATCAAGGCGACCGTGTTCATGCCGAACGGCGCCCCGATCCCGAAGGAGAAGGCGACCCGGGCGTACGGCGCCGAGATCCGCTTCGCCGGTACGTCGATCGACGACTGCCTGATCGCGGCGCGGGCGTTCGAAGCCGAGACCGGCGCGGTGCTGATCCACCCGTTCGACCATCCCGACATCGTCGCCGGGCAGGCCACGACCGGGCTGGAGATCGTCGAGCAGTGCCCGCAGGTCCGGACCGTCGTCGTACCGACGGGTGGCGGCGGGCTGCTCGCCGGGATCGCGGCCGCGATGCAGCGCGACGGGCTGCCGGTCGAGGTGGTCGGCGTGCAGGCGGCCGGTGCCGCGGCGTACCCGGCCTCGCTGGCGGCAGGCGAGCCGGTACAGCTGGAGCGGATGCGCACGATGGCCGACGGGATCGCGGTCGGACTGCCCGGAAAGGTTCCGTTCGAGACGGTCCAGCGGTACGTCGGCGACGTACGGACCGTCGGCGAGGACTCGTTGTCGAAGGCGCTCCTGCTGGTCCTCGAACGCGCGAAGCTCGTCGTCGAGCCGGCCGGTGCCGCCGCGGTGGCCGCCGTACTGGACGAGCCGAGGCGGTTCAAGCCGCCGGTGGTCGTCGTACTGTCCGGCGGGAACATCGACCCGCTGCTGCTGATGCGCGTGATCCGGCACGGCATGGCCGCCGCCAGCCGGTACCTGTCGTTGCGGGTCCGGATCCCCGACACACCGGGTGGGCTGGCGATGCTGCTGACCCGGATCGCCGCGCTGGACGCGAACCTCATCGAGGTCGTGCACGAACGCATCTCGGAAACCCTCAGCCTCGAAGAGGTCGAGGTCGCCCTGCAGCTGGAGCTCCGCGGCGAGGAACACCGCGAGCGCCTGCTCGCCGGCCTGGTCGCGAACGGCTACAGCTACACGCTCAACTGACGCTCAGAGGGGACGGGCTCGCAGGTCTTCACGAGCGGGGCGTGCAGGCGCTGCGCGAGCACCTGACGCTGGGTCGGCTGGGCCTCGGCCTGCCGCCGCAGGCCCTCGTCGGTCAGCCGGACGTTGATCGCGCGGCGGTCCTCGGGGCACATGTGCCGCTCGACCAGGCCGGCGACCTCCAGCCGGCCGATCACCCGGGACAGTGCGCTCTGGCTCAGATGCACCGACTTCGCGATCGTCGCCACCTTGGCGGAGTGCTCCGGGAACTCGGCGAGCCGCTCGAGCACCTCGTACTCACTCATGCCCAGCGAGTGGCCGGCCTGCAGCGCCCGGTCGAGGGCGCAGGTCAGGTCTGCGTGGCGGGCCAGCAGCTCGCGCCATTCCCTGACATCGGCGTTGGTCTCACCAGTCCCAACGCTGACCTTCGTAGCGGTCATGTCGCTGACCTTAGCATGCAGGTGCAATCAATGCAAATGCATTTAATGCCTAGACATTAGATGCACACGCATGCAATAGTCTCTCCTCGTGACTACGCAAACCCCGTCTCCAACCATCACTGCACCGGCTCGCATGACCTGGGACGCGCGCCTCTGGGGCGCTCTTCTGGTGGTCTGTGGCGTGATCTTCCTCGACGGCCTGGACGTGTCGATGGTCGGCATGTCGCTGCCGTCCATCGGCGCCGACCTGGGCGTCTCTCTTTCTTCTCTGCAGTGGGTCGTGACCGGCTACGTGCTCGGGTACGGCGGCCTCCTGCTGCTCGGCGGCCGGACCGCCGACCTGCTCGGCCGGCGCCGGGTCTTCCTGATCGCGCTGGCCGTCTTCGCCGTCGTCTCGATGCTGAGCTCACTGGCGACCAACCCCGAACTGCTCATCGCGGCGCGGTTCGTGAAGGGCATCGCCGCGGCGTTCACCGCCCCGGCCGCGCTCTCGATCATCACCACCACCTTCCACGAGGGACCGGATCGCAACCGGGCCCTGTCGATCTTCACCACCTGCGCGGCCAGCGGCTTCTCGATGGGCCTGATCCTCGGCGGCGCGCTCACCGAGGTCGGCTGGCGCTGGACCTTCCTGATGCCCGGCCCGGTCGCCCTGATCGTGCTGCTGTTCGGCCTCAAGCTGATCCCGAACAGCCCGCGCGACGACGCCGCCGGCGGGTACGACGTACCAGGAGCGATCACCGTCACCGGCGGCATGCTGTCCCTGGTCTATGCGGTCGTCGGCGCCGAGCACGCCGGCTGGGTGTCGCTGCAGACCATCGGGCTGTTCGTGCTCGCGGCCGTGCTGCTGGTCGGCTTCGTCGCGATCGAGCTGCGCACCAAGCACCCGCTGGTCCGGCTCGGCATCCTGCGCAACGCCTCGCTGCGGCGCGCGAACCTGGCCATCCTGACCGTCTTCGGTTCGTACGTCGCGTTCCAGCTGATCGGCACCATGTACCTGCAGAACCTGCTCGGCTGGTCGTCCTTCCAGACCGCGCTCGGGTTCCTCCCGGCCGGCCTGCTGGTGGCCACGCTGTCCCCGAACGTCGGCAAGATCGTCGACCGGATCGGGACCGAGAAGATGATCATCGTCGCGATGGCGCTGTTCGTCGCCGGGTACGCGCTGAGCTTGCGGATCGGCCCGGAGTCGGCGTACTTCTCGACCGTCTTCCCGACGATCATGCTGCTCGGGCTCGGGTTCGCGCTCGGGTTCCCGTCGCTGAACATCCAGGCCGTGTCCGGAGTCCCGGACCACGAGCAGGGGCTGGCGTCCGGGCTGTTCAACACGTCGAACCAGGTCGGCGGCGCGGTGGTGCTGGCGATCGTGACCGCGGTGATCAGCGGTCAGACGGTCGGCGTCACCGCGGCGGCCGGGGTGCTGTCGGCGTACAAGTCCGGGCTCGGGGTCGTGACGGGGATCGCGGCACTCGGTCTGCTGATCGCGCTGACCGGTCTGCGTGGGCTGAAGGCCCGACGGGCCGCGGAGGACGCCGAGGCGGCGGAGCTGGCCGCCGTACAGGACGAGCTGGCGACGGAGGAGATGACGCCGGCGGCGTGACAACAACCAGCCCTTCTGGGGCTGTGCGGTGATAGAGAGCGGATGGTGCGGACTCCTCCCGGGGTCCGCACCACTGCATTTCGGGGGATTCCCCGATTGGTTTCGACCCGGCGGGGTGCTGCACTGGACGCATGAGCAACCAGAGCTACGACGAGAAGGTCAAGGACATCCTGGACCGCGTCGCCAAGGGCCACCTTTCCACCGAGGAAGGTGCCACCCTGATCGCGGCCATCAAGCCGTCCGAGACAGCAGTTGCCGGCGACGCGTCTGCCGGGACCGCTGCTGGCGCGACTGCGGGGGAGCCGGTTGCCGACGAGGGAAGCTCGGCGTCAGAGGGCAAGCCGCCGCGGCCCTGGCCGACGGGCGACGAGGCGCAGACTCCCGACGCCTGGGCCGACGCCGTCGACTCACCCGCATCAACCCCGACCACCGGCCCGGCGTCCGAACAGGCCAACGGAACCGCCGACCCGGCCAACGGAACCGCCGACGGCGTGGCCGCGGGTCCTGCCTCCGGCTCGACCACTGGCTCGGCCGGTGCGGTTTCCGGTGTGCAGGACTCGGCGCCTGAGGACGTGGAGGAGGAGCACAGCAACGTGCCGATTCCGTCTGGGGTGCAGCGGGTGACGGTGCGGGCGATCGGGCGGCGGGTGCGGCTGATCGGTGAGCCGGCCGTGAACGGCGTCGCGGTGGACGGGCCGCACGTGATCAAGCGCGACGGAGACACCCTCGCGATCAGCAGCGAAGGCGACATGGGCGTCTCGATCGACGGGTTCAGCATGCTGCGCAACCCGACCGACCTGAAGGCCCACGTCAACGGCCTCGCCAAGGAGTTGTCGATCCGGGTCAACCCGCACCTCCAGGTCGAGGTCGAGGTCACCGGCGGCAGCGTGAACGCCGAGCGCCTCCCCGGCCTGACCCGGGTCCGCGTCACCGCCGGCACCGCGAAGGTCGCCGACGTCGACGGCCCGATCGACGTCCTCGTCCAGGCCGGCTCCGCGACCCTGGACGCCCAGATCACCAAGGGCCGCTCCCGCGTCCGCGTCGAGTCCGGTACGGCGAACGTCGCCCTCCGCCGCGGCTCCGACGTACACGTCCACACCGAGGCCCAGCTCGGCCGCGTCACCTGGTCCGGCGCCGTCTCCGGCCAGTCCAAGGACGTAGAGATCGGCCGCGGCCGCGCCGCCCTCGACGTAGAGGTCCTCGTCGGCACCGCTCAAATCACCTCCGACTGACCCCACCCAGACTGTGCCCGGTGTCCACAAGCTCAGGGGTTGACCCCTGAGCTTGTGCCTTGACGGCTCGCATGCCGGGTGCGAACCCTTCATCTCATAGGTCAACCCCTGAGATGGCCGGTTCGGTCGGGACCGCTCGGAGGGTGCGGAGTGGGGAGACGTAGAGGATCGCGTTGCCGGCCAGGGTGCCGAGGCCGGCGATCCACAGCGTGGTGTGCAGGCCGAACGCAGTACCGAGTACGCCGCCGAGCAGGCTGCCGAGGGGAGCGGCGCCCCAGCTGACGAAGCTCATCGTGGCGCTCACCCGGCCCTGGAGTTCCCGCGGGCACAGGCGTTGTTGGGTACTGACCTGCAGGATGTAGCTGACGATGATGCAGAAGCCCGCGAGCAGCGTGCCGATGACGAACCAGCTCACCTGCCAGCCGGGTGCCGTCAGCGCCTGCACGGTGAACGCGACGCCGATGCCGGTGGACGAGAGCAGCAGCGTGCGCGCATCGCCGTACCTCGTGCTGACTTTCTCGGTGACGGCCGACGCGACGACGGCGCCGAGCAGGCCGATCATGCTGAGGATGCCGATGGTTGCCGGTCGCAGATGTACGCCGCGGACCAGGTAGACGACCATGATTGCGCCTGCCGCCGCCTGGAACAGCATCGTCACCATCGTGTTGAGGGCCAGTGGCCGGAGCAGCGGATGCCTGAATACGTACTGCAGGCCGTCGCGGATCTCGCGGCGCAACTGCGGGCGTTCGGGTCTGATCGGCGCGGGCTCGGGAGTGCGGATGCTGCGGAGCCAGATGGCCGACCAGACGAAGCTCAGCGCGTCCAGGCCGATCGTGACCGCGGCGCCGATCCACTGGACGAGGATTCCGCCCGCGCCCGCGCCGATCACGGCGGCGACCGAGTGGTTGGCGGCGAGCTTCGCGTTGCCCGGAAGGAGCCGGTCGCGGTCGAGCATCCGGGGCAGGTACGAGTTGTGCGCGACGTCGTACAGCACGGTGAGGACGCCGGCCGGAACGAGTACGACGTACACCTGCGTCAACGTGAGTACGCCGAACCACCAGGCGATCGGGATCGACGCGAAGAGCAGCGCGCGGAGGAGGTCGGCGTACACGAGAACCGGGCGGCACCGGATGCGGTCGGCCCAGGCTCCGGCGAACAGACCGAGGACGAGCCAGGCGGCGGTCTCGCAGGTGCGGAGGAGGGAGACCTGGAGGGTCGAGGCGTTCAGGGTGAGTACGGCGAGGAGCGGGATGGCGCCCATGCTGAGCCGTGATCCGAGCTGGCTGAGCAGGTCGGCGGCCCACAGGCGGCGGAAATCTCGGTGGCGGAGGATGCCCATCTCGCGACCGTAGACGCCGAATTGAGCGGTGTCGACTCAAGTGTCAACAAAGTTGAGTCGAGCAGGCTCAAGGTTAGAGCCAAACCACGGTCCATGGTGTGCAGCGACCAGCTGAGCTGGCGGGGCCGCAATGCGAAGCGCCCCGGTGGGCTGTCCACCGGGGCGCTTCGGGAGCTTGGTGGGGTCAGCCAGTGAACGGTTCCGCGGCGACGATCTCGACCGTGACGGGCTTCCCGTTGGGGGCCTCGTAGGTGGCCTTCTCGCCCTTCTTCTTGCCGAGGATGGCGGCGCCGAGCGGAGACTGCGGGGAGTAGACGTCGATGTCGACCGACGCGTCCAGGGCGAGCAACTCGCGGGAGCCGAGCAGGAAGGTCTCGACGTCCTCGTCGCCGGCGAACTTGATCGACACCTTCATGCCGGGCTCGACCTTGCCGCCCTTCTTCGGGGTCTCACCGACGCGGGCGCGGCGGACCATGTCCTCCAGCTGCCGGATCCGGGCCTCCATCTTGCCCTGCTCGTCCTTGGCGGCGTGGTAGCCACCGTTCTCCTTGAGGTCGCCCTCGTCCCTGGCCTCGCTGATCCGCTGGGTGATCTCGGCACGGGCGGGGCCCTTGAGGTGCTCGAGCTCGGACTTCAGCTGGTCGTAACCGTCCTGCGTCAGCCAGACAACGCTGTCCTCGTCGATCTTCTGCGTCACGGGCTGCTCCTTGTGTCGGTGGATGGGCAGGAAAATACTGCTGGCCGCCGTCGTCGACGGCGACCAATCAAACGAGCGTAGCAAGAGACCGCCGATCACGCAGGGGTTCTGACCGGTCGCCAACGCTTGGAAAACGTTTGCTACCTCGGTTTTCTCCGACCGCGAACACAACCGGGCGGCAGTCCGCTGCCACGGCAGTGGTTCCGGGTCAGCGCGGGCGCGGCTGGTCGGCCGTCGTACAGCCGATCAGCACCACCGAGGTCGCCGAGCGTTGCGTTGTCAACGTCACCGGCAGGGTCTGGTGGCGGGCGGAATCGGCCCGCACCGTGACGGTTACCTCGCCGACGATCGAGAAGTCCGCGGCCTTCGCCTGCAGCCGGCAGGTCGCCTCGACGGACTTGTTCCGGTCGACCGTCATCGTGGCGGTCGCGCTGGTCGGCGAGACGGTCTTGAAGCCCTGCAGCTCCGAGCGCACCGGCGGGTTCGACTGGATCCAGGCGACCCAGACCAGCCAGACGAGTCCGGCGAGCACGAGGACGCCCAGGACGCCGATCACCAGCGGACGGCGGGACCGTCCGGCACGCCCGTACCGCGCGTTCAGGTCGGGGGTCGGAGTGGCGGCTGATTGCCCGGTTGATTGCCCGGTTGATTGCTCGGTCACAGGTCGTCCAGGGGGTCGGTCGTGGGTTTTGTCGGGGCTTGGAGGACCATTGTGTCTTGTGAGTGGAGATCTTCGGTTGTTGCATGTGCACGCCCACCCGGACGACGAGTCGAGCAAGGGAGCCGCATCGACCGCCCGGTACGTCGCCGAAGGCGTCGAGGTCCTGGTCGCCACCTGTACCGGTGGCGAGCGCGGATCGATCCTGAATCCGAAGATGGACCGCCCGGAGGTGCTGGCGAACATCACCGAGATCCGCCGCAAGGAGATGGACACGGCGCGCGAGATCCTCGGCATCCGGCAGGAGTGGCTGGGCTGGGTGGACTCCGGTTTCCCGGAGGGCGACCCGCTGCCGCCGCTGCCGGAGGGCTGCTTCGCGGCCTTGAAGGTGGAGGACGCCGCGGCCCCGCTGGTGAAGCTGATCCGCGAGTTCCGCCCACAGGTGGTCACGACGTACGACGAGAACGGCGGCTACCCGCACCCCGACCACGTGATGTGCCACCAGATCACGGTGGCGGCGTTCGAGGCGGCCGGTGACAAGGACGCGTACCCGGAGCTCGGCGAGCCGTGGCAGCCGCTGAAGCTGTACTACCACCACACGTTCCACTACGAGCGGATGAAGGCGCTGCACGACGCGATGCTGGAGCGCGGCCTGGAGTCGCCGTACGCCGAGCGGCTGAAGGACTGGAAGCCGGACCCGGAGAACGAGCGCCGGATCACCACCCGGGTCGAGTGCGCGCAGTACTTCGAGGTCCGGGACCAGGCACTGCTCGCGCACGCCACGCAGATCGACCCGGACGGCCCGTGGTTCGCCGTACCGCTCGAGGTGCACCAGGCGGCCTGGCCGACCGAGGACTACGAGCTGGCGCGGAGTCTGATCGAGCCGGAGCTGCCGGAGAACGACCTGTTCGCGGGGCTCCGCTGACGGGCGGCCAGGACAATGACAGAATGGTGGCGTGACAGCGATGATCTCCCTTCAGACGGTCGAGATCGACCCCAACGTGGTGAAGCCGGGATGGGTCGCGCTGCTGATCGTGCTGGCGCTCGGTGCCGCCACGGTGCTGCTCTGGTTCAGCATGCGCAAGCAGTTGAAGCGGATCGACGTGGACCGCGATGGTGCGGACGACCCAGCACCGTCCGGCGACCCAGCGAGTCCGGACGGCTCGCCGTCCCCGGATGGCGATGCAGCGCCGACGACTTCGGACCCGAAGGACCTGAGCAAGACCCCGAGTGACCACTCTCAGCAATAGCGACATCTCGGTCCGGTCACCGATTCCTGGGAGCCCGATCACGAGATGGTGTCGGACTGGGCTGCCCACCTCCGGCTGACCCTATAGTGAGCCGGGTGCTGACTGGTACCCACGACCGCTTCCGCCGGTGACCGCGACCCGTGCCGCGCGGCACCGCATGCCCGGACGTCTGGTCGCGGGTGGGGTGGGTGCGGTCCTCGTCGCCTCCGCCGCGCTGGTGCTCGCGCTGTACCTCTCCGGCAGCCAGCCGCAGAACGCCGGCGGGATCGGCGGTCCGGGCGCGTTCGTGGCCTGGCTGCAGCCGATGCTCCGACTGATCTCGACACTGGCCACGGTGGGTTGTGCAGGCGCGCTGCTCGCGGCCGTCGTACTGCTGCGGCTCGAGGGCGGACCGCTCGGCGTCCAGGGCCGGCGTGCGGTCCGGGACGCGAGCAACGCGGCGCTGATCTGGGCGGTCTGCGCGTTCGTGAGCTCGGTCGTGACGGCGGCGCTGCTGCTGAACACACCGGTAGGGCTGCTGCGGCTCCGGGTCGACGACGCCCTCGGCGTGCCCGAGGTGAAGTCACTGCTGATCACGGGCATCCTCGTGCTCGCGCTGGCGATCGGGATCCGCCGTGTGCAGACCTCCTCGGCCGCGGGCCTCGGCGTACTGGTCGCGATCGCCGCACTGGTCCCGACCGCTGTCACGGCGTACCCGAGGAACGAGTCGTACGTCGTACTCGCCGGAGCCGCCCTGGTAATCCACGTGATCGCCGCGACGACCTGGATCGGCGGACTCGCGGGCCTCGTCCGGTACGGCCGGGCCAGCCGGAGCGGCCTGCCGATCGTGATGGAACGCTACGGCCAGGTCGCGACACTGTCGGCGATCGCCGTCGTCCTCAGCGGCCTCCTCAGCGCCGCCGGCCGCCTGGCCGCGAAGGGTGGCGGCTGGGGCTCGATCCTCGACGAACTCACCCACGACGCGTACGGCACCCTCCTGATCGTCAAGGTGATCGCGTTCGCCCTCCTCGTCGCCCTGGCGGCCCTCCACGACAACCTCCTCGAATCCGCCCGCCCGTTCTGGCGCATCGTCGCCACCGAACTCCTGATCATGGCCCTAACCCTCGGCCTCTCCGTCGCCCTCTCCCAGACCGCCTAGTCCCAGGGTGCGGTGCGGAGGTCGGCTGTGCTGCGGCGGGCTCGGTCGGCCGGGCGGTCCTGGGTTGGGGTGCCGACGGCGATCATCGAGATGATGTGCCAGCCGGGGCCGGGGGTCAGGTCGGTGGTGAGGGCTTCGAGGTCGAAGGCGCGGAACTGGCGGCAGGCCAGGTCCATCGCGTGCGCTTGCAGGGTGAGATGGGCGACCGATTGGCCGAGGTCGTAGTCGGCGAAGTCCGAGTAGGCCCAGTCGGTGTCCTCGACGTACCGGTGGGCCATCGTGACGATCAGCAGCGACGCGGTCGGTGCCCAGCGGGCCGAGCTGCGGGCCAGGTGACGGACGATCCGCTTGTGCTCGGGTTCGTCGCGGCGCGCCACGAAGTACGCCCAGGGCTGGGAGTTGCCCGCGGACGGGGCCCAGCGGGCGGCCTCGAGGAGGAGGTCGACGTCGTCGTCGGAGACGGTCCGCGCGGAGTCGAACAACAGCGGGCTGAAGCGGCTGGCGAGCAGCGGGTGCACGGGCATGCTCCCATTGAACGAGCCGGTCCGGCGGCGCATACGGTGGGGGTATGGCGAACGAGCTCGGGCGATCGACCAGTCCGTACCTGCGGCAGCACGCGGAGAACCCGGTGGAGTGGCGGGAGTGGTCGGAGCAGGCTTTCGCTGAGGCGCGAGAGCGCGACGTACCGGTGTTCCTGTCGGTCGGGTACTCCGCGTGTCACTGGTGTCACGTGATGGCGCACGAGTCGTTCGAGGACGCGGGTACGGCGGCGTACCTGAGCGAGCACTTCGTGAGTGTGAAGGTCGACCGTGAGGAGCGGCCCGATGTCGACGCGATCTACATGGCGGCGACCGTCGCGATGACCGGGCAGGGCGGATGGCCGATGTCGGTGTTCCTGACGCCGACGGGCGAGCCGTTCTTCTGCGGAACGTACTTCCCGAAGGAGGCCCGCGGCGGGATGGCGTCGTTCGGGCAGGTGCTGGAGGCAATCACCGACGCGTGGCAGCACCGGCGCGAGCAGCTCGACGGGATCGGGAAGCGGGTCGTCGCGCAGCTCGGGGCCGAACAAGCCGTCGGGCCGGAGACGTTCGATCTCGACCGGGCGGTCGAGTTGCTGAAGGCGGACTTCGATCCGGTGGACGGCGGGTTCGGGCGGTCGCCGAAGTTCCCGCCGTCGATGGTGCTCGACTTCCTGCTGCGGCACCATCGGCGTACCGGGGACGAGGACGCGTTGGCGATGGTTGCGCAGACGTGCTCGCGGATGGCGCGGGGCGGGATGTACGACCAGCTGGCCGGCGGGTTCGCGCGGTACTCCGTCGACGGGCAGTGGGTGGTGCCGCACTTCGAGAAGATGCTGTACGACAACGCGTTGCTGCTCGACGTCTACACGCACTGGTGGACGATCTCGCGCGACCCGCTGGCCCGGCGGATCGCCGAGGAGACCGCGGACTTTCTCCTGGCTGAGTTGGGTACGGCGGAGGGCGGGTTCGCGTCGGCGCTGGACGCGGATACGGAGGGGGAGGAGGGCAAGTACTACGTCTGGACGCCGTCCGAACTGCGCTCGGTGCTGTCGCCGGACGATGCCGACTGGGTCATCCAGCTGTGCGACGTCACGGGGACCTTCGAGCACGGCTCGTCTGTCCTCCAGCTCCGTGAGGATCCGGCTGACGAGGTCCGTTGGCACCGGGTCCGCGACGTGCTGCGGCGGGTGCGGAGTCGTCGTACCTGTCCGGGGCGTGACGACAAGGTGGTTGCCGCGTGGAACGGGTTGGCGATCACGGCGCTCACGCGGGCCGGGGTGGTGTTGGAGAGGCCTGGGTACGTCGAGGCGGCCGTCGGTGCGGCGCGGTTGATCCGGGACGTGCATCTCGACGGGGCACGGTTGTACCGGACGTCGCGGGACGGCGTACGAGGGAACGCGGACGGCGTACTCGAGGACTATGCGGCGTTCGCCCAGGGGTGTTTGACGTTGCTCGGGGCGACCGGGGACGTCGAGTGGTTCCGTACGGCGGAGGCGTTGCTCGGCCGGGTGCTCGAGCAATTTGTTGCTGACGGCACCTACTTCGACACGGCCGCCGACGCCGAGCGGCTCGTCTGGCGCCCCCAGGACGCCACCGACAACGCGACCCCCTCCGGCGTCAGCCTCGCCGCCGAAGCCCTCACCACCCTCGCCAGCCTCACCGGCTCAGACCGGTACGCCACCGCAGCCGACCAAGCCCTGGCCGCCTCCTCCGCCATCGCCACCCGAGCCCCCCGCTTCGCCGGCCGCGCCCTCGCCGTCGCCGAAACAATCACCACCGGTCCCCTGGAGATCGCCATCACCATCCCAGCCACGCCCGACTCTTCGCCGTCCGGCGCCGCCCCCGGGTCCTCGGCTCCCGGCTCCACCGCGTCCGGCGCGGTGGCGTCCGCCTCGTTCGCCGGCGACGGTGGTGTGGCGGGGGAGCTTCTGCAGGTTGCGTTTGGCGACGCTCCGTGGGGGACGGCGATTGTTGCTGGGCTGCCCGGTCTGGGGGTGCCTTTGATGGATGGACGAGGGCTGGTGGGCGGTCAGCCGGCGGCGTACGTGTGTCGGAAATTCACCTGTCAACTCCCGGTCACGGCGCCGGAAGACCTGCGGAAAGCGTTGCGTCCTCTGCACTGAGCACCTGCACAAGTGCGGGTTTTCCCTGTCGTTTCGGGCAAATCCCTTGACTCACGGCGACCGGGCGGCAACAGTCGGTCCTCAGTCGGATGTAACAGAACTCGCATGTACCGACACGAAGTGTCACAAATGAGGCAGTGGCACTGTTGCGTCAGCATCCGGCGCGTCCCCAACTGAATTCGGTCGCTGCGCCCAAACAGCGACCACACCGTGAGGAGATGTTGTCTTGAAACGACTGACATCAGCAGGGGCGGTGGCGATCGTCGCGGCAGCGGGTCTTGCCGCTGGTATGACGGGGTTCGCCGCTTCGACCGCGGGAGCCGCCGACCGGGCGGTTCCGCTTCCGGCGTCCGGCTTCAACCAGCTGGCAGCCGTCAAGGCCGAGCAGGCGCTGACCGCGCAGACGGCCACCGCCCTCGCGCTCGGCTCCGGCGAGCAGCTCCAGGTCCGCGACGTCGTGAAGGACCCGGACGGTACGGAGTACGTCCGCTACGACCGTACGTTCAACGGTTTGAAGGTCGTCGGTGGCGACCTGATCGTCAAGCGCAAGGGCGAGTCGATCGGGCAGGTCACCTACAACCGCGGCGCCAAGGCCGTCGAGGTCTCCACCAAGCCGACTCTGTCCCAGTCGGCGGCGCTCAGCAAGGGTGCCAAGGCGGCGAAGTTCAAGGCGGATGCCAACAAGGGTCAGCTCGTCGTCTACGTGACGCCGGCCAAGCCCGTGCTCGCGTACGAGGTCGTCACGAGCGGCGTGAAGCCCGACCAGACCCCGTCGGTGCTGCACTCGTTCATCGACGCCAAGACCGGCGCAGTGCTTGCGCAGGACGACGAGATCAAGGCCGGTACCGGCAACTCGATGTACGCCGGCACCGTCAGCATCGGTACGTCGGGCAGCTACACCATGACCGACCCGACCCGCGGTGGTAACTACACCACCGACCTGAAGGGCGCGACCAGCGGCAACGGTACGACGTTCACCAACACCACCGACACGTGGGGCGACGGCACCGCGTCGAACCGCCAGACCGCCGCGGTGGACGCGCACTACGGTGCCCAACTGACCTGGGACTACTACAAGAACGTCCACGGGCGGAACGGCATCTTCAACAACGGCCAGGGCGCTCGCTCCCGGGTGCACTACGGCAACGCGTACGTGAACGCGTTCTGGGACGGCACCCAGATGACGTACGGCGACGGGATCAGCAACACGCACCCGCTGACCGAGATCGACGTGGCCGGTCACGAGATGAGCCACGGTGTCACCGAGGCGACCGCCAACCTGAACTACTCGGGTGACGCGGGCGGCCTGAACGAGGCGACGTCGGACATCTTCGGCACCATGGTCGAGTGGTACGCGAACAACGCGAGCGACCCGGGTGACTACCTGATCGGCGAGAAGATCAACATCAACGGCGACGGTACGCCGCTGCGCTACATGGACAAGCCGTCGAAGGACGGGGCCAGCAAGGACTGCTGGACGACCAGCACCGGCGGCCTGGACCCGCACTACTCGTCCGGCCCGCTGAACCACTGGTTCTACCTGGCCTCCGAGGGCACCGGCAGCAAGACCATCAACGGCGTCACCTACAACAGCACCGCCTGCGATGGTACGACGTTCGCCGGTGTCGGCCGGGACGTCGCAGCCAAGGTCTGGTACCGGACGCTGACCACCAAGCTGAGCTCGGGCAGCACCTACAAGGACGCGCGTGAAGGCGCGATCAACTCCGCGAAGGAGCTGTACGGCGTGGACTCCGCGCAGTGCAAGGGCATCGAGGCCGCGTTCGGCGGCATCACGGTCCCGGCCGGCTCGGCCGCCTGCGGTGGCGGCACCACCCCGCCCCCGACCGGCGACAACCTGCTGAAGAACCCGGGCTTCGAGTCCGGCGCGGTGGACTGGACCGGCACCGCGGGTCCGGTCACGAACAACACCGGCCGCCCGGCGCGGACCGGTAGCTGGAAGCTGTGGCTGCAGGGCAACGGCCGCGCCACCACCGAGAGCGTCGGCCAGTCGGTCGCGATCCCGGCGTCGGCGACCGCCGCCGGCCTGTCGTTCTGGATCCGCATCGACACCGCGGAGACCACCACGACCACGGCGTACGACACCGTGAAGGTCCAGGTCGTCGACGGTTCGGCGACGAGCACGCTGGCGACGTACTCGAACCTGAACAAGAACACGTCGTACGTGCAGAAGACGCTGAACCTGACGGCGTACAAGGGCAAGACCGTGACGATCAAGTTCGTCGGCCAGGAGGACTCCTCCGCGCAGACCAGCTTCGTCGTCGACGACAGCTCGCTCACCGTCAGCTGAGAACGTCCGGGGCGCGCGGTGCCTCCGCCCAAGGCCCCCGCGCCCCGGATTCCCTTATTTCCAAGGTGGTTCTGGTCGCGTCGACTCCGCCCCCGTCGACGCCGCTAGAGCTTCTTGCAGAGCTTGCCCGGTGGGATGGCGGCCTCGATGAGCAGCTTGCTCACCGGGGCCGCCAGCACTTTGAGCTGCGGGTCCTCGATCCGCGCGGTCTTCCCGTTCGCGGTGACGGACACGATCATGTCGTCGGGGTGCTTCGTGGCCGGTTTCGTCGCCACGAGGCTCGCCCAGTCGACCTTCTCGACGGCCGTGGTGATGATGGCCAGCAGCCCCGGATCGAGCTTGCACCGGAGTGTCTGCTTGCCGCGCGAGCTCACGGTCGCGACGCCGTCCGTACCGATCTGCACGCTGTCGTCGAACCCGGCGAACCCCCCGGTCCGGGCCACCGTGACCGGCAGGCCGGCGCCGACCGGGGCCGACTGCGTCACCGTCGGCATGGTGGGTGGCGGCGTACTGCTCGGCGTACCGATCGGAGCAGTGCCGGATCCTGACTCGCTGCCGCACCCGGTCAGCACGAGTCCTGCGACGGCCGTGCACATGGCCACTGCTGCGTATCTGCTCAGGTTCCTCACGCACAATGGATACACGCAAGGGTGCCGTTCGTTGCAGCTGTGACACGACTGAAATGTTCAGATCACCTGCGACACCAGGTCGACGAGCGCCCGGGTCAGCCGAACCCGCTGCTCGAACAGCTCGGGCGACGCGTCCGCATTACCGAACAGCTCCAGCGGCAGCGCGGTGAACGTGGCCCTGACGAGAAGCGAGCCCAGGTACCCGTACAGCACCTGCTCCGCGTCCACGTGCATCCCGTCTGCTGCAAGACCTTCCTGAAACGCTTTGAGGATCACCTTGTGTACTGCGGGCAGCGCCTCCGTCGAGAGCTCGCCTGCGTGCGCAAGACCCACCAGCAACTGCCCTAGGTCGAACCCGACCGCTTGTGGGCAGTCGAAGCCCCAGTCGATCACCACAAACTCGTCAGGGCTGTCGTGAGGCACCAGGAGGTTCTGCGGGCTCGCGTCTCCGTGCTGGTAGCACTGGGGGAGCGCGTCCAACGCGTCGAGCACCGCGGGGATCTGCTCGCCGAGCCCCAGCAGGTCGTCCTTCAGGCGGTGGTCGCTGAGGTTGCAGACCGCTGCCGCGAGCATGGGGTGCCGCCAGGTGCCCGGGTCCGTCAGAGCGGGCAGGGCGGTCTGTTGGATCCGTCCCTCCGCGTAGAAGCGCAGTCCGATCCCCGGCGTCGTGACCTGATCGCGTGGGAGGAACGGCCCGACCAGGTGCGGCTGGCGCCGCGCCGACAGCCTGCCGAGCAGGTACGCCGCCCGCTCGAACCGGTTGATCGGCCACGGACCCCACTCCTCGATCACGTTCTCCATCCACAGCGTCGCCCGGTCGTCGTCGTACACATCGATCCGGTACGCCGTCGGCAGCCGCATCCCCTCGGGGAGGACGCCCGCGATGTCGCTGCGGTGCACCGCGATCTCCAGCTCCCAGGGGAGGTTGAGGATGAACTGCGCCTGGAACTCCTCAGGCAGCAGCTGGAGCATCGGCCAGTGCCGGGCCGACTGGAACTTCTTCACGAAGCACGACCAGCTCGCGTCTCCCGCCGTACCGAACACGCGGTGCAGCGACTCGGTGCTCGGCGTACCGATCGGATAGTCGACCGCTTCGACCCGGGCGCTGCTCGGCACCGCCGTCGGGTCGCCGGTGATCGTCCGTACCAGCGCGGTCAGGTCGTCGTCGGGCAAGGCGTCCCGGCCCAAGGGTTCGAGTCCGGTGATCATGTTCCCCCCACGGAAGCAAAGTCACTTTACTATCGGCATAGTAAAGTTGGTTTATGACTTCCGTCAACGGCGCGGACCATGTGGCGCGGCTGCTCGGCGAGGCACTGCGCCGCGTCCGCGAGGAGATCGTGGCCGACTCAGAGCAACACTTCCCCGGCCTGCGCGTCTCGCACTACCGCCTGCTCGAACTCATCCCGCCCGAAGGCGCCCGCATCACCGACCTCGCCGAAGTCGCGATGATGACCAAACAAGGCCTCGGCCAGCACGTCGACTACCTCCAAAAACTCGGCTACACCGAATCCGCCCGCCTCCCCGAAGACCGCCGCGTCCGCCTGGTCCGCCGCACCCCCGCCGGCGACGAAGCCGTCGCCTACGGCCAGGCCGCCATCGCCCGCGTAGAACACGCCTGGTCCACCCACCTCGGCCCCACCCGCTACGCAGCCCTCCGCCAAACCCTCCAAGAACTAGGCAAACGGCGCTAACCCAGATCACACACACCTCCGGCGCGCCCGCAGTTGGCCCGCTCCACCGGCACGTGCGGTGCTACGGCGCGGGATTACGCGGCGCCGGACGTTGGGGTCAGCCGGCTCGGTAAGTGGCGATGCTTACGGCTATGTAGTGGCAGATGAAGGCGGCCACGGTGAAGGCGTGGAAGATTTCGTGGAAGCCGAACCAGCGGGGGGACGGGTTGGGGCGTTTGGTGCCGTAGACGACGGCGCCGATGGAGTACAGGCCGCCGCCGACCGCGATCAGCGTGACGACCGCCGCGCCGCCGGTCTGGTAGATGTCGCCCATCCAGAAGATGGCGACCCAGCCGAGCGCGAGGTAGATCGGCGTGTAGATCCAGCGCGGTGCGCTCAGCCAGAAGATCCGGAACAGGATGCCGGCGGTGGCGCCGCCCCAGACCAGGCCGAGCATCAGCAGGCGGTCCTTGCCGTGCAGCAGGACCATGCCGAGCGGGGTGTAGGTGCCGGCGATCAGCAGGAAGATGTTGCTGTGGTCGAGCCGGCGCAGGATCGCCTCGCCGGTCGGGCCCCAGTAGAACCGGTGGTACAGCGCCGAGATGCCGAACAGCAGCATCGCGCCGACCGTGTAGACCGCGGCCGCCCAGCGGGCGTTGGCGTGCGGGGCCAGGCAGATCAGGACGATGCCGGCGGCGGTGGCGAACGGGAACGTGCCGGCGTGCAACCATCCGCGGAGCTTGGGCTTCAGCGGGCCGAGTCGGCCGGACAGATTGTGACCGAGTTCCTGGGGCTGGGCGCTGGTAGCGGTCATCGCCGTCCTTTCGAGGGGTTCGGTCGGGTATACCTACGAAACCGTAACCTACGGAACCGTAGGTTCAATGGTCCAGAAGAATGAAATGTAGGCGACGTCACCCGGACGACGCGACACCTCCGCGTGTTCGATGCACGAACTTCAAGGAAAGTTCGACCTTGCTGACAGCTTGCTGTGAGGCACTCCAAGACCTCTCGCACCGGGGCGAATCTGGGCTAGCCTCGTGATCGAGAAGTCATTGAGGAGAGCACCCTGCCCATGCGGACACCTGGCAAGCAGAAGCTGCGCGACGCGGTCTACGGACTGTACGAACGCCGGCTCACCCGATCGCTGTCGCCGGACCGGATCCCGCGGCACATCGGCGTCATCATCGACGGCAACCGGCGCTGGGCCCGTCAGGTCGGCGACCCGGTGTCGCGCGGTCACGAGGCCGGGGCCAACAAGATCGCCGAGTTCCTCTACTGGTGCGACGAGGTCGGCGTCAAGGTGGTCACGGTGTGGATGCTGTCCACCGACAACCTGACCCGCCCGGCCGACGAGCTGGAGCCGCTGCTCCGGATCATCGAGCAGTCCGTCGAGGAGCTGACCGCGATCGGCCGCTGGCGGATCCATCCGGTCGGCGCGCTCGACCTGCTGCCGGGCAGTACGGCGGAGGCGTTGAAGGCGGCCGAGACCGCGACCCAGGACGTCGACGGCATGCTGGTGAACGTCGCCGTCGGGTACGGCGGCCGCCGCGAACTCGCCGACGCGGTCCGCTCGCTGCTCCTGGAGGAGGCCGCGCAGGGCATCTCGATCGAGGAGCTGGCCGACCGGGTCGACGTCGAGCACATCGCCCGGCACCTCTACACGAAGGGCCAGCCGGACCCCGACCTGGTCATCCGTACGTCGGGTGAGCAGCGGCTCGGCGGCTTCCTGCTCTGGCAGAGCGCGCTCAGTGAGTTCTACTTCTGCGAGGCGCTCTGGCCGGACTTCCGGCACGTCGACTTCCTGCGCGCGATCCGCAGCTACGCCCAACGCGAGCGCCGCTTCGGCAGCTGAGCGTCCGAACGAGGATTGGTCCGGACCTATTCACCAGTTGTCCGGACCAATTTCAATAGCGTGATCGCCTGCCGTTCACGGCCAATTCGCCTGCGCTGAACAGGCTCCCGGACAACCCCGTGAGATCGGAGATGTCCGGATGACCACCGTTTCCCGCCGTACGGTGCTCGGCGGTGCCGTGGGCGCCGCCGTACTGGCCGCCCTGCCGCCCAGCCTCCAGCAGGCCCTCGCCGCCCCGAGCCGCCCTGGCCGACTCGAGGACGTCGAGCACGTCGTGATCCTGATGCAGGAGAACCGCGCCTTCGACCACTACTTCGGTACCGCCGCCGGCGTCCGCGGCTACGGCGACCGTACTGCGGTCCGTGGCGTGAACGGCCTGCCCGTGATGTTCCAGCCCGACCCGTCCCGCAACGAGGGCTGGCTGGCGCCGTTCAGCATGAACGCCGCGCACACGAACGCGTACCGCCAGGGCGCCGCCGACTTCGGCTACGCGACCTCGATGAGTGCCCGCAACGAGGGCATCGCCGACGGCTACGTGACCCGCCGCGGCAGCGGCTGGCTCGGCCAGGGGTACTACGAACCCGCCGACATGCCGTTCTACGCCGCCCTGACCTCGGTCTTCACGGTCTGCGACGCCTACCACGCGTCCATGGAGACCAGCACGAACCCGAACCGCGAGCACTTCATGACCGGCACCAGCGGCGGCACCGTCCGCGACCTGCCGCTCTTCGACAACACCGAGATCTCCGGCGGCTACGAGTGGACGACGTACGCCGAGCGGCTCGAGGCGGCCGGGATCACCTGGAAGACGTACCAGGCGCTGGACAACTTCGACGACAACGCACTGGCCTGGTTCTCGGCGTTCGTGAAGGCGAAGCCCGGGTCGTCTCTGTACGAGCGCGGCATGCGGATGGTCGGTGACAGCGGCCAGCAGGGTGATGCGTTCGCGATGGGCGCCGCGCTGGTGAAGCAGTTCGCGGACGACGTACGAGCGGACCAGTTGCCGCAGGTGTCGTGGCTGGTCGCTCCTGCTGCGCTGTCCGAGCACGCGTCGTACACGCCGCCGAACGGCGAGCACCTGACCGCACAGCTGCTGGCTGCGCTGGCTGACAACCCCGCGGTGTGGGCGAAGACCGCGTTCATCCTGAACTACGACGAGCACGGCGGCTTCTTCGACCACATGCTGCCGCCGACGCCTCCCGTGGCTGCTGGTCGCGGCAAGAGCACGGTCAGCCCGGACGGTGAGGTCGTCGTACGTGTCCAGCGCTCCAACGGCAGTGCGGGGTACCGGGTTGTCAGTCAGAGCGGTCAGTACCGGGTCCGTGCCGCAGACGGGAAGCTGACGTGGTCGAACACGCTGCCGACCGGTGAGACCCAAGTAGGCGGGCCTACCGCGCTGGGGCTCGGTACGCGCGTGCCGATGATCATCGCCTCGCCCTGGACGCGCGGTAGGGCCGTCGACTCGACCGTGTACGACCACACGTCGGTGATCCAGTTCCTGGAGCGGCGCTTCGGCGTACTGGAGCCGAACATCAGCCCGTGGCGACGGGCGATCACCGGCGACCTGGTGTCGGCGTTCGACTTCTCCGGTGCGGAGCCGCAGTGGCCGCAGCTCCCGGACACCAGTGGCAACCGCAAGAAGAGCGACGACGCTGCAGCCCGCCCTGCGCCGACTGTGCCGAGCCCGCAGACCCCGCCGCGTCAGCAGCGTGGCACGAAGACCCTGCGCCCGCTGCCGTACTCGCTGACGCTGGCCAGTCGCGTCGAGCCCAGCAGGGTGACCGTGGACTTCGCCAACCACGGTACGCAGGCAGCCGTCATCGCGACGTACCCGGAGCCTGGTGAGAAGCCGCGGTTCTACACCGTCGAGGGTGGCAAGCGGCTGAGCGACGTGTGGAGCTACGGCGCCGCCGGGTTCGACCTGCGCATGCACGGCCCGAGCGGCACGCTCTGGCACGTACGGGGTCGCGACGGGGCGCTGGACGCCACCGTCGACCTGAACGACGCCGTACTGCTTGTGAAGATCGTCAACCACAGCCGCAGGTCGGAGACATTCCAGGTCGGCGATCTCGCGTACGGCGAGGGCACGCGGACGGTCGTCGTACCGGCCGGGGCCTCGCGCGCCGTGCCTGTACGGATCGCCTCCCACGGCTGGTACGACGTGGCGATCACTGCGACGGGCGACGCGTTCTTCTTGCGGCGGCGTGCTGGACGGCTCCCCAGCCGCAGGTCGGGCATCACGGACCCCGCCCTTGGGCTGCCGGACCCGGTGACCGTCTGGTTGACGCTGCCGGCTCCTGCGACAGGTGACCGCTCCAGCATCGTTCCTGGCCGTCCGACTGTGCTCACGGCCAACCTGTCGAGTGCGGACAAGGTCACCGGCGTGAGAGCAGTACTGGACGTTCCTGCGGGCTGGACTGCGAAGCCGGTGGCCGCCGCGCCGCAGAGCCTGGCTGCCGACCAGGTGACGACGGCGACGTGGGAGGTGACAGCACCGGCCGGAACAACCGACCTAGACCTGCGGCGGGTACGGGCGTTCGTCTACGGGCTGTCGGGCAACCGGCTGGCCGTCGCGGAGGCCGCGGCCGTCCCGAAGATTGCTGCGGTGCTGGGCGCGTCCGTGGGGTTGGGCAAGGTGTCGACGACGATCGACGAGCAGGTGATCGTCCCTGGCAAGCAGACGCCAGTGACCGCGACTCTCACGGCAGGCGACGACCTGACTGCGCTGTCAGCTGCTCTGACGGTGCCGGCGGGCTGGACGTCGTCCCTGGTCACTGCAGCGCCTGCCACGGTGGCCGCTAGCCAGGTGGTCACGGCTACCTGGAACGTCGCGTCGCCGGCCAACCTGACCAACCAGGACCCGCGCGCCTTGCAGGTCGCCGTACAAGCACAGGCACGCGGCAGGCAGGTCACGGCAACAGCCACGACCACACCGATGGTCGGGCCGGTGATGACCGGGCACTTGCTGGACGAGGACTTCGAGTCGCTGGCTGACCAGCTGCAGACGTCACTCGACCGCCCTGCGCCAGCCACGCTCCTGGGGTGGACAGCCACGCCTCCTGCGGGCTGGTCGGTGGTGAACGCACCAGGAATGCCGCAGGGCACGCGTGAGCTGCAGGGCTGGACGTTCATGACCAAGCGGCTGCACAGCACAGGTGCACAGGACCGTGACAAGTTCACGCTGGGCCTCGGAGTCCTGGCCGTCGCGGACCCGGATGACTGGGACGACACCGGTAACCCGTCGGCCAGTGGTGCCTTCGACTCCACGCTGGTGTCGCCGGCAGTACAGGTCCCCAGCGGTACGTCGAAGCTGTACCTGGTCTTCGACTCGCACTACCGCCAGGAGGCGCCGCAGAAGGTGTTGCTGACGGCCACGTTCGATACAGGTGCCGCCGTGGACCTGTTGCGCTACAGCAGTGACGCCTCCGGCAACGACAACGCCGGTAAGGACGCAGAGAACCAGGAGATCCGCAAGGAGATCGCCGTACCTGCTGGCGCCACGACCGTGACACTGAGGCTCCGTGTGTACGACGCCCGCAACAACTGGTATTGGGCGATCGACCACATCAGGCTGGACTCGAAACCGATCGGCTGAGCTCGGCCAGCGCAGGCGGTGTCGTCCCGCGGCCGCACCGCCTGCATGCCGTACGCCGACGCAGGTAGTACGCGTACGTCGCGACGCATTTCGAGCATCCCGGGCGTGTCGGCCATCATCTTGTGGAAATCGTCGCTGATGCCGACCGGCCCACCGACGAACAGGATGATCAAGTTCACGCGGTGCCAGTACAGGATGTCGCCGACGCCGCCCTGAGCGCCCGGTACGCCGGTGAACGCAAAAACCACCAGTGCTGGCGCGAGCGCGACAACAGCGACCAGTGTGTAGTCAGGAATCACCAGGGCGAGTCACCGGTGCGACCACGCGGTACGACGTACCCTCCAGAATCGAGGCCGAGGCGCGGTCGTCCGGGATCACCCAGTGGAGTGAAGCGGCTCCCCCGGGGTAGGGGGAAGCCGTAACGCCGTGTTAACCCCGTGGGCTGGCGTGTCGGGCTGCGCAGTTTGCGGGAGGCTCCTACCCTGGCAGAGACGGTCGGAGGGGAAGCCGGCTGTCACGGGAGGCCCGATCAGTTTGAGAATCTCGTTCCAGCCGGTTGCCCCATGAGGGGCCGAACGGAGTCCCCGAGACCTGAGGTCCCGGACTCACTGATCGCCGTTGCCGCACACGCGGCGGCGCGGACGGGGCCAACACCAGGCCCCGAGGGCGGCACCCGACCCATCACCTAACCACTGGCGGGCCGGGGCGAGGGTGTACGTCACGGCCTAGAAGAGGACGTGCGACATGGCCATCCACGCCAAGGCGTCAAGTACCTCATCCACACCGGACCAGCGCACCTTCGTGCTGGACACCTCGGTGCTCCTCTCCGACCCGCACGCGATGCTGCGGTTCGACGAGCACGAGGTGGTCGTCCCGGTGGTCGTCGTCACCGAATTGGAGGCCAAACGGCATCACCCGGAACTCGGCTACTTCGCCCGTACCGCACTGCGACTACTCGACGAGCTCCGGATACTGCACGGACGACTGGACGCACCCCTGCCAGTGGGGGAGGAGGGTGGAACGCTCCGGGTCGAACTGAACCACACCGACCCGGAGACGCTGCCGGCCGGTTTCCGGCTCGGCGACAACGACAGCCGGATCCTGGCCGTGGCCTGCAACTTCATGGCCGAGGGCAGGGACGTGACGCTGGTCTCGAAGGACCTGCCGATGCGGGTCAAGGCGTCGGCGTGCGGCCTGCAGGCCGAGGAGTACCGGGCCGAGCTGACGCTGGAGTCCGGCTGGACCGGGATGGCCGAGCTCGAGGTCGGTACCCAGGTCGTCGACGACCTCTACGAGAACGGCGCCGTGGAGCTGCCGGAGGCCGGCGAGTTCCCGACCCACACCGGGCTCGTGCTGCTGTCCGACCGGGGCAGCGCGCTCGGCCGGGTGATGCCGGACAAGCGCGTCCGGCTGGTTCGCGGTGACCGCGAGGCGTTCGGGATCCGTGGCCGGTCGGCCGAGCAGCGGGTCGCGCTCGACCTGCTGCTGGACCCCGACGTCGGGATCATCTCGCTCGGCGGTCGCGCCGGTACCGGCAAGTCCGCGCTCGCGCTGTGCGCCGGCCTGGAGTCGGTGATGGAGCGCCGGCAGCACAAGAAGGTGATCGTCTTCCGGCCGCTGTTCGCGGTCGGCGGCCAGGAGCTCGGGTACCTGCCGGGCAGCGAGGCCGAGAAGATGGGGCCGTGGGCGCAGGCGGTGTACGACACGCTGGGGGCGCTCACCAGCAGCGACGTGATCGACGAGGTCATCGACCGGGGCATGCTCGAGGTGCTGCCGCTGACCCACATCCGCGGCCGGTCGCTGCACGACGCGTTCGTGATCGTCGACGAGGCACAGTCGCTGGAGCGGAACGTGCTGCTCACGGTGCTGTCCCGGGTCGGCGCGAACTCGCGGGTCGTGCTCACCCACGACGTCGCCCAGCGGGACAACCTGCGGGTCGGCAGGCACGACGGAGTGGTCGCGGTGGTCGAGCAGCTGAAGGGGCACCCGCTGTTCGCGCACGTCACGCTGACCCGCTCGGAGCGGTCGCCGATCGCCGCGCTGGTCACAGAGATGCTGGACGACCTGCAACTGTAAGGAGTGTCGGTGTAGTTAGGTCATAGTTATCTGTAAAGCGAAGGTAAGAACGGTGCGGTCGCCACGCGGCGGCCGCGCCGTTGTTCCGTGACCTGCTTGTGATCACGGACGGTTTACGCCAGAGTATGTTCTCGTTGCAGCCGACGGGGGTCGGGTTTCTCGGAAGGACAGATGAAAGCGAAGCGCTCTGTCGCGGTTCTTGCAGTGACCGGAATCGCCGTGGTCTCCGTTGTCGCCGGTGTCGACCTCTTCAGCTCTCCTGGGAGCAGTAGTGCGTCGGAGCAGGTGTCCGGGCGGGCCGAGATGGCCGTCCTCAACAGTGGCAAGGTGCTGGCCAGTGACGACAAGCCCTCAACCGCGCCGAACTCCACCGCCGCCAGTGCAGCCGCCGACGCGATCCGGATGCGGAACCAGGTCGAGGCCATCGCGCAGCAGCAGGTAACCCTGCAGAACGCGGCCGACCAGAAGATGGCAGCCAAGAACGCCGCGCTGAAGCGCTACGAGGCCCTGGCACGCGCCGCCCGCTCGTCCAGCGAGGAGCGCGCCAGCCGGGACGCCGAGCGGAAGAAGTACGCGGGCACGCCTAAGGAGGTCGCAATGAACCTCCTCCCCGACCACGGCTGGAGTCAAAGCCAGTTCAGCTGCCTGGAGAAGCTCTGGAACAAGGAGTCCCGCTGGAAGGTCAGCGCGGCCAACCCGACCTCCTCGGCGTACGGCATCCCGCAGGCGCTCCCAGGCATCCGGATGGCGGCGTACGGCTCCGACTGGCGCACCAACCCGGTTACCCAGATCAAGTGGGGCCTCGACTACATCGAGGCCACCTACGGCTCCCCCTGCGGTGCCTGGGCCCACTCGATGGCCAAGAACTGGTACTGACTTCCCGCGTTCGCTAAGCGATCGGGGAGGATGGGGTTGTGCGGGAGATTGCGCGGGGCGTTGGTGGGCCGGGGGAGGTCGTGCTGCGGCGGCGGGACGACCAGGCGCTGGAGTTGCGCGTCAACGGCGTGTTCGTGATGGACGACCGGGAGACGTCGAGCGAGGAGTTGCTGGCGTCGGCGGCGCTGGAAGCGGTACGACGCCCCGACCGGGTGCTGGTAGGTGGACTCGGGCTCGGGTACACGGTCCGGGCGTTGCTGGGCGACGAGCGGCTCGGTGAGGTGGTCGTCGCGGAGATCGAGCCGGACCTGGTGGCGTGGATGCGCGCCGGCCTGGTGCCGTCGGTCCTCGACGACCCGCGGGTCGCGGTGGTCGTCGACGACGTCAGGACCGTGGTCGCCGACCTCCCCGACGCGTCCGTCGACGCGATCCTGCTGGACGTCGACAACGGCCCGGACTTCCTTGTCTACAACGAGAACTCGGCCATCTACACGTCCGGCTTCCTGACCACCTGCCACGGGAAGCTTCGCGCGGGCGGCGTCCTCACGGTCTGGTCCTCGTCGGCGTCCCCCGCCCTGCAGTCAGCCGTCGAGGCGGTCTTCGGCGCCTGCGAGGTGAAGCCCGTCCCGGTCGAACTCCAAGGCCGCGACGAGCTGTACTACGTCTACCAGGGCAGCTCGTAGCCGGCCGTGGCGTTGTCCACAGCTTGCCTATCAGCGCGTTCCGGCACGTCCGATCGACGTACTCTGCAGGTATGGGTGATGACGCAGAGTTCAGGATCGAGCACGACACGATGGGCGAGGTCAAGGTGCCTCGGGACGCGTTGTGGCGGGCGCAGACGCAGCGCGCGGTGCAGAACTTCCCGATCTCGGGACGGCCGCTCGCGCCGGAGCTCGTGCACGCGTTGGCGCAGATCAAGGCCTCGGCCGCGGTCGTGAACGCGTCGCTCGGCGTGCTCGACGCGGACCGGTCAGCCGCGATCGTCGGCGCCGCGGACCAGGTGGCCGCGGGGGAGTTCGACGCCGAGTTCCCGATCGACGTCTTCCAGACCGGTTCCGGTACGTCGACGAACATGAACGTCAACGAGGTCCTGGCCACGCTCGCGACCCGCGCGCTCGGCGCGGACGTGCACCCGAACGATCACGTCAACGCGTCCCAGTCCAGCAACGACACGTTCCCGTCGGCGATCCACGTCGCGGCCACCGCGGGCGTCGTGCAGGAGCTGCTGCCGGCGCTCGAGCATCTCGCGGATTCCCTTGCCCGTAAGGGATCCGAGTTCGCCGAGGTGGTGAAGTCCGGGCGGACGCACCTGATGGACGCGACGCCGGTGACGCTCGGCCAGGAGTTCAACGGGTATGCCCAGCAGATCCGGCGCGGGGCGTCCCGGGTGCGGGCGACGCTGCCGCGGGTCGCCGAGCTGCCACTGGGAGGTACTGCGGTCGGCACCGGGATCAACACCCCGCCCGGGTTCGCGGCCGCGGTGATCACCGAGCTGAATCGGCGGACCGGGCTGGAGCTGTCCGAGGCCGAGGACCACTTCGAGGCGCAAGGCGCGCGTGACGGTCTGGTCGAGCTGTCGGGGCAGCTGAAGACGGTGGCGGTCAGCCTGACGAAGATCTGCAACGACCTGCGCTGGATGGGATCCGGGCCGCGCGCCGGGCTCGGCGAGATCGCACTGCCGGACCTGCAGCCCGGGTCGAGCATCATGCCCGGCAAGGTGAACCCGGTGATCTGCGAGGCCACGCTGATGGTCGCCGCGCAGGTGATCGGCAACGACACCACGATCACCGTGGCCGGTGCCGGCGGCAACTTCGAGCTGAACGTGATGCTTCCGGTGATCGCCCGCAACCTGCTCGAATCCATCACCCTGCTGGCGAACAGCTCACGGCTGCTCGCCGACCGTTGCGTCGACGGCATCACCGCGAACGTCGATCACGCCCGCGCGCTGGCCGAGTCGTCGCCGTCGATCGTCACCCCACTGAACCGCTACATCGGGTACGAGAACGCTGCCGCAGTCGCCAAGAGTGCTTTGAAACAAGGGAAAACCATCCGCGAGGTCGTGATCGAGAACGGTCACGTCGAGAGGGGAGACCTCACCGAGGAGCAGCTCGACGCGGCCCTCGACGTACTGTCGATGACCCGGCCGGGCTCGTGACGCGGTACTGGCAGCCGGGTACGACGATCGAGTGGGTGTACGAGGGCAGCGGGCAGCATGCCGAACTGCCGAACGTGCGGCCGATGACGGTCGTGCGCGACGACGCCGACGGTCTGGTCGCCTGGCTCGCACCCGGTACGCCGTTGCTCAAACCGGTGCTGGTGGACGGGCGCGAGACGCGGTACGCCGGTCCGGTGCGGATGTTCACCGAGGACCGGGTGCTGAAGCTCGACGTCTGGCGCGGGACCGGGATCCTCAAGGCGTCGCCGTCGGGTAAGCCGTGGTCGGTCTGGTACTTCTGGAGCGACGACGGGACTTTCCGTGGGTGGTACGTGAACCTCGAGCGGGAACACGTGCGCGACCTGGCGGCCCGGCGTACCAGTACCGCCGATCACGTCCTCGACCTGTGGATCAATCCGGATCGCAGCACCGAGTGGAAGGACGAGGACGAGTTGGAGGGCGCGGTCACCGCGGGGAAGTTCACGCCTGCGGAGGCGGAGCGGATCGTTGCGGACGCCCATGCGGCGATCCGGGACGTCGAGGTGTGGGTGGCGCCGTTCTGCGAGGACTGGCAGGCGTGGGTCCCGCCGGCGAGCTGGCGAGTGCCGACCGCGCCGACGACCCACCAGCCGGCGCTGATCGCGGAGGAGCTGCACAGCTGACAACGGGTGGGTCACGAGCGGTTGCAAGTTGCCCGCGCGGGATTAGCTTGGAGGTATGTACACCATCGAGCTGCAAGCCGAGGAGCTTCAGATGCTGCGCTCGGCCCTTGGGTGCTACCTCCAAGCCTTCGGCCACAACGAGGCAGACCTCGTCCGCGCCGCCAAGGCCCTCCTACTCAAACTCCCCGAGGAGCCCGAAACCAAAGCCAGCTGACGGCACCCGTCCAGCTACGCGGACGCACCGTCAACGCCACCGGCTGACCCCAGCCATCGCTTTCAGCTGCGCGGGCGAACCGTGAGCGGGACCGGCTGACCCCCAGCCTTTGCTTTCCACCTACGCGGGCGAACCGTGAGCGGGACCGGCTGACCCCCCAGCCTTTGCTTTTCAGCTGCGCGGGCGAGCTGTCAGCGGGACCGGCTTCCTCGTGTCTGTGAAGAAGTCGTTCCCCTTGTCGTCCACCACGATGAACGCCGGGAAGTCCTCGACCTGGATCTTCCAGATCGCCTCCATCCCGAGCTCCGGGTACTCGATCACGTCGACCGACTTGATGCAGTCCTGTGCCAGCCGCGCCGCCGGTCCACCGATCGACCCCAGGTAGAACCCGCCGTGTTCCTTGCACGCCGCCGTCACCTTCGCCGACCGATTGCCCTTGGCAAGCATCACGAACGAACCACCCGCCGCCTGGAACTGGTCGACGTACGCGTCCATCCGCCCCGCCGTCGTCGGCCCGAACGACCCCGACGCGTACCCCTCGGGCGTCTTCGCCGGCCCCGCGTAGTACACCGCGTGCTCCCGCAGGTACGACGGCATCGGCTCGCCCGCGTCCAGCCGCTCCTTGATCTTCGCGTGCGCGATGTCCCGCGCCACCACCAGCGGCCCGGTCAGCGACAGCCGCGTCTTCACCGGCAGCTTCGACAGCTCCGCGCGGATCTCGCTCATCGGCCGGTTCAGATCGATCCGTACGACGTCGGACGCGTCGTCGAGGTGCTCGTCGGTGGTGTCGGGCAGGAACCGCGCCGGGTCGCGCTCGAGCTGCTCCAGGAAGACACCTTCCGGCGTGATCTTCGCCAGCGCCTGCCGGTCCGCCGAGCAGGACACCGCGATGGCGACCGGGCAGGACGCCCCGTGCCGCGGCAGCCGGATCACGCGGACGTCGTGGCAGAAGTACTTCCCGCCGAACTGCGCGCCGATCCCGAACTCCTGCGTCAGCTTGAAGACCTCCTCCTCCAGCTCCACGTCCCGGAACCCGTGCCCGACCGGCGATCCGGCCGACGGCAGCGTGTCGAGGTAGTGCGCGGAGGCGTACTTCGCGGTCTTCAGCGCGTACTCCGCCGACGTACCGCCGACCACGACCGCGAGGTGGTACGGCGGGCAGGCCGCCGTACCGAGAGAACGGATCTTCTCGTCCAGGAACTCCATCATCCGCGACGGGTTCAGCACCGCCTTGGTCTCCTGGTACAGGAACGACTTGTTCGCGGAGCCGCCGCCCTTGGCCATGAACAGGAACTTGTACGCCGGGTCACCCTGGGCCGGCGTCGAGTACAGCTCGACCTGGGCGGGCAGGTTGGAGCCGGTGTTCTTCTCGTCCCACATGGTCAGCGGGGCCATCTGCGAGTAGCGCAGGTTCAGCTTGGTGTACGCGTCGTACACGCCACGGCTGATCCACTCCTCGTCGACCGCGCCGGTGAGCACGCCCTCGGACTTCTTGCCCATCACGATCGCGGTGCCGGTGTCCTGGCACATCGGGAGTACGCCGCCGGCCGAGATGTTCGCGTTCTTCAACAGGTCCAGTGCGACGAACCGGTCGTTCCCTGACGCTTCCGGGTCGTCGATGATCCGCCGCAACTGCTCGAGGTGCGCGGTCCGCAGGTAGTGCGAGATGTCGTGCATCGCCTCCGCGGTCAGCTGCTGCAATACCTCGGGCTGCACCTGCAGGAACGTCCGGTCGCCGACGGTGAACGTACTGACACCCTCGGTCGTCAGCAGCCGGTACTCCGTCTCATCAGCACCCAACGGCAACAGCTCGGAGTAGTTGAAGTCCGCAGACACCGCACATACCTCCACACAAACTGGACTGGACGCCCCAAAGCCTAGTTCTCCCCACCCGCCACCCCCACGCGACCTCCGTCTCACCCCCGACTGAGGCCACCCTCACCCGATCGCACGAAACGCCAAGCGCCCGCCATTTCCAGCCCCAGCGACATCCGGTTCCAAGCCAGCGCCCGGCCGTCCCGCTGCTGACCTCCCGCGCGCAGCGGGACCACCTCGCGGAGGGCGAAGGACAGGGCGTTGATGACCAGTTGCCCGGCGACGAACAGCACCCCGCCGGGCATGGTCAGCTGCTGGTGACCCGTTGCCTGTGCGGTGAGCACCAGGACGATGCCGGCGACCGTGGCCGGGAACGCGATCAGGTAGGCGACGGCCAGTTGCCGTGCGCGGCGTACTCCACCCCAGTTCATGGCGGACAGTATGCGGGATCAGGGATGGGTTCAGGGGTGAATCGGGGAGGCAACCGGTCTGCGGCCGGGGGTGCGCCCGCGTATGGTTTCTAGCGTGGCTCAGGATGACGTTCCCCAGGAGAACCGACCGCAGGACGCGGTGCCGGCACCGATCGATCCGGCGCTGCGGCGGCGGGTGTCGGACCTCGAGCGGGAGGAGGTCGCCGACGTACTGCGCGACGCCGCCGGCGAGGGCCGGTTGTCGTACTCCGAGCTGGAGGAGCGGCTGGAGACGCTGTACGCGTCCAAGACGTACGGCGAGCTCGTCGAGCTGACCGTGGACCTGCCCAACGGCCCCCGCGCACCCGGTGCGACGCAGGGCGCCCCGGCCACGGCTCCGCAGTACGGCGGCGCGCTGGTGGAGACCGGGCCGGTGCTCAACGTGTTCATGTCCGAGACCAAGCGGATGGGCAACTGGCTGGTCCCGCAGCGCCAGGAGGTGAACGCGGTCCTCGGCGACGTGACGCTGGACTACACCGAGGCCCAGATCCCGTTCGACGAGATCCAGATCGACGTGAAGTCGATCCTCGCCGACGTGAAGATCCGCGTCCCGCAGAACGCGATCGTCCTCCTCGACAGCAACCCCATCCTCGGCTCCGTCTCCGAACAGGAAGCCGGCCTCAAAGCCGTCCCCGACCCTAACGCCCAGCCGGCCACCCCCAAACGCTTCCACATCCGCGGCACCGCCATCCTCGGCGAAATCAAAATCAAACGAGGCCCCCGCCTAACCAAACGCCTCGGCCTCACCTGATAGAACCGCACGCGCACTGCACAGAGAGTAGCCGAGTTGGTATAGCATTCTTGCTATGCCCTGGGGTACCGTTGAACTTGAGGCCGAGGTGCGCACCTGGCTCGAAGCACTGCCGACCGACCTGTTCGCGCGAGTCGCCTTCTATGTGGACCTGCTCGCTGAGCGGGGTCCGCTGCTGGGCGAGCCATACACCAAACAGATCGACGGAAAGCTTCGTGAGTTGCGCTTCTGGGTCGATCAGGACGCGATGCGGATCACGTACTGGGTTGCGACCGATCGGCGAATCGTTCTGCTCACCGTCTTCAGAAAGACTCGAATGCGGGAGGTGCGGGAGATCGGCAGGGCAGTGCGGGCGTACCGGAGATGTGTGCGGGAAGCGCATGTGGTCTCAGGTTTGGAGGAGGACTGAGGTGACTGAGCGCAGTGGTTGGGACGGGCTGCGGGGACGGCGGATGGCGGAGCCCGGTGCTTCAGATGCGTACGACGCCACGCGGCGTGCGTTCGAGCTCGGGGCAGCGGTGCGGACGATGCGCGAGGAGCGCGGGTGGACGCAGACTCGGCTGGCAGACGCTGCTGGGATGACTCAGTCCGCTCTGGCTCGCTTCGAGGCTGGTGGGACGGTGCCCACGCTCGTAGTGCTGGAGCGGATCGCGCACGCCTTTCATGCACAACTTGTGGTCCGCTTCGACGAGACAACCCCGGCGGCCTAGCCGCCGTTGGACGTACGGCGGTGTTCCTCGAGGAGGTCTGCCAGCCAGTACCTGAACGTCGGCAGGTTGCGTACGTACTGCTGGCCGATGCGTAGCTTTCTCTTGCGTGCGTCGGTACGACGGTGAACGAGCGACCAGCTGCCGGACCGTCCAGCTCGGTGATGGTCTCGCTCCAAGCCACGGCCCGCCTGCAGCTCAGCGGCCCAGACCTCCGTAAGCCCGTCGCCGATCGCCGTCATTGGCGTCCCGCGGAGTTCTCCGACCGCCGATGCTCGTCGAGTACCTCACTGAGCCAGGTGCGGAATGACTCGAGATCGTTGACGTGGTGCTGGCTGATGGTGAGTTCCTTCGCCCAGACGTTCTTCGGGTGCAGGCGAAGCTGCCGGACCAGCTTCGCGCCGGTGACAGAGCCGATCGAGCCGGTCTCGGTCCAGGGCATGGAACGGCGCCCGCGATGGATGCCTACTCGGTCGACGACTACATACGGCCGTTGCGTGACGAGTTGCCGGATGATCACGATCGCGACGCCGACGTACGCGAGGATCACCAGATACCCGAGGAAACGCCAGATGTCGTCGGCCAGCATGTCCGGCAGCTTGACCGCCGCCATCACCGAGTACCCGAGCACGAGGAAGATCGGGTACTGAATGAACGACCACCGCCGAAGCGGGAACTCGACGCGTCCGTTGCGGTGCCACTCAACCATCCAGGCCTCGGGCAGGCGTTCGCCCATCACCGTCATCTTTCCCCCAGGCGGTCATTCGATGGCCAAGGATGACAGCTCGGGGCGGGTGGAGGACAGCCCTTAGTTGGGTTGGGTGCGGCGTCTTGTGGTTGCGGTCCAGCGGCCGGCGTGATGGGTGATGGCTATCGGGTGGGCGAAGGTTGTGGAGATGAGGTCGGTGGTGATGACTTCGTCGACCGGGCCGGCTGCGAGGAGTTGGCCGTCGCGGATCAGGGCGGCGTGGGTGGTGCAGGTGGGGAGTTCCTCGAGGTGGTGGGTGACGAGGATCCAGGCCAGGTGTGGATGAGTGGTGTGGATCTGGTCGAGGACCTCGAGGAGTTGTTCGCGGGCGGCGACGTCGAGGCCGGTGGAGGGTTCGTCGAGGAGCATCAGCTGGGGGTCTGAGATGAGGGCGCGGGCGATCAGGGCGCGGCCGCGTTCGCCTTGGGAGATCGTGGTCCAGGGCGCGTCGGCCAGTGCACCGACGCCCAGCAGGTCGATGAGCTCCAAGGCACGCGCGGATTGAGCGGGCGTGGGTTCCCAGCGGGCCATGCGTTCGATGGTGCCGGTGAGGCCGGTGAGTACGACGTCCCGGATGCTCAGCGGCGACCGCAGCGGGTGGCGTGGGTTGACGTGGCCGATGGACTCCCGCAGTGTGCGGATGTCGACCGTACCGAGGCGCCGGCCGAGGATCTCGACGGTGCCTCGGGTCGGGTGGGTGACGGCGCCGCAGAGCCCGAGCATCGTGCTCTTGCCCGCGCCGTTCGGCCCGAGCAGCGCCCACCGCTCGCCTTCGCCCACGGTCAGCGTCACCCCGGACAGCAGCGGTTTGCCGTCCCGGACGAAGTCGACGTCCTTCAGTTCGAGCACCCGTAAACCTCCTCGTACAACGCCTTCAACTCTTCCGCACCCGCCTCGCGCCCGGTGGCATCGGTATGCCGCTGCACATGCCCGGCGAACTCCCGCTCGGCGGCAGGACTCAGCCGGATCCCGTACACAGACTCCAGCACATGCGCGATCCCACCCTTGCCCGACTGGCTGTTCACGCGTACGACGGCCTCGTACCCGCGGCCCACATCCGCCGGATCGATCGGCAGGTACGGCACCTCCCAGAACCCGTCGCCCTGTACGGCGAACCCCTTGCGGATCGCGTCCTGGTGCGTACCGGAGAAGGCCGTGTACACGAGCTCCCCGACGTACGGGTGCCGCGGATGGATCGGCATCCGCGTGCAGTACTCGACAACGGAACGGATCCCGTCGATGTCGGAGAAGTCGATCATCGGGTCGACGCCCTGCGCGTGCAGGTTCAGCGCGAGCGTGGCGATGTCGACGTTTCCGGTACGTTCCCCGTTTCCGAAAACGCATCCCTCGACCCGTTGGGCTCCGGCGAGTACGGCGAGCTCGGCGCAGGCGACGCCCGTACCGCGGTCGTTGTGCGGGTGCACCGACAGGATGACGCCGTCCCGGCGCGGCAGGTTCTGGTGCATGTACTCGATCTGGTCGGCGTACACGTTCGGCGTCGCGGCCTCGACCGTGGCGGGCAGGTTCAGGATCACCGGCCGCTCGGGCGACGCGTCCCACTGCTTGGTGAGCCGGTCCGCGAGCTCGAGTACGAAGTCCGGCTCGGTCAGGTTGTACACCTCGGGCGAGAACTGGAACCGCACCGAGTCCCCGGCCAGCCGCTGGATCTCCTCCGACCCGGCACAGATCATCGACGTCAGCTCGTCCCGGGACTTCCGCAGTACGACGTCCCGCCACACCGGCGCGGTGGCGGCGTACAGGTGGATGACGACGTCACCGCGCATCCCCGCGACCGACTCGACCGTCCGGGCGATCAGGTCGGGACGCGCCGGAGTGAAGACCACGATGGTCACATCGTCCGGGACGAGATTCGACGTAGCCAGCAGCCGGACGAAGTCGAAGTCGGTCTGTGACGCCGACGGGTACCCGACCTCGATCTCCTTGTAGCCGATGGCAACCATCAGCTCGAAGAACTTCCGCTTCCGCTCCGGATCCATTGGTTCGGCCAACGCCTGGTTGCCGTCCCGGAGGTCGACCGGGACCCAGAGCGGCGCCGCGGTGATCCGGCGGTCCGGCCAGGTGCGGTCGACGGGTGCGACCGGGACCTTGGCGAAGATGTCGCGGTACCGGTGGCTGGGCATCGGGGAGGGCTGCTGACGATTCACGACGAAGGTCCTTCCAGGCAGGTGGAGGACCGGCGGAAAACTGCACTCCACGGAGGGAGCGCCGGTCGAATCAGCTCCCGCCGTGGCGGCCAAGAAGGAGGAGACCCGGAAGCTTGCGCATGCCGAGCACGCTATCAACTCCTCAGACAAGCTGACAACCCGGGTCCGCTTAGACTGACCCGCATGATTCGCCGACACCCGCTCGCCGAGCAGGCCGCCGAGGAGCTGCTGCGCCGGATCGGCAGCGGGGAATGGGCGCTCGGCGCCAAGCTCCCGGGCGAGACCACGCTGGCCGCGCAACTGGGCGTCGGCCGGTCGACGATCCGGGAGGCCGTCCGCGAGCTGGCCGGTCGCCGGGTGCTGGAGAGCCGGCAGGGCGCGGGCGTGTTCGTGATCGCGCTGCAGGCCGCCGAGGACTGGGACAAGGTCCTGCGGAAGGCGGACATCACCGACGTACTCGAGGGCCGGCTGGCGATCGAGACCGAAGGTGCCCGGCTGGCCGCGGCCCGCCGTACGCCGGGGGACCTGAAGAACTTCCGCTACACGCTCGCGGACCGCAAGCGGGCGGCGGCGAACGCCCCCGACGACTGGTACATCGAGGCCGACCTCGCGTTCCACCGGGCTGTGGTGACGGCGGCGCACAACGCCGTACTGACCGAGCTGTTCGACACGTTCGTACCGCGGATCCGGCGGGCGATGATCGACATGCTCAAGCTCGACGACGAGCACCGGCACCGGCACGACCAGGCGGCGCACGAGGCGATCGCGGAGGCGATCCGCGTGAAGGATCCCGAGCTCGCGGCGGCCCGCGCCCGCGAGCACCTCAGCGCCGTACGGAGCTCAATGTCCTAGGTGCTGCTCGTGCAGCGCGCGCAGCCAGGGCGTGAGCGCGTCCAGGTCCTCGACGTTGTCCTGCGAGATCGAGATCGGACGGGTACGCCGGTTCGCCGGGCGTACCTGGATCGCCCGTGCGAGCGGCAGGCCGGCCGGTTCGTCGATGCCGGTGATGCCTGACCAGGGCAGGCTCCGGCCGCGGGTGATGCCCTCGGCGTTCACCGTGACGACCGGGCGGTTCGTGACCAGCTGCCACGCGGTCAGCGTCGTCCCGTAGACGAACGCCGCGAGCGCGGTCAGCCGCAGTACGCCGAGGGCGCCGGACACGCCGTCCGCGCGCAGGTGGTCGACGTTCGTCCACGCCGACAGCACCATCAGCAGGCCGAACCCGACCAGCCGCACCCACAACCGGCTGCGGCGCGGCGGGAAGTCCACGCTGCCCTTGGACTCCAGCTCGGCGGACCACGCCTCGACGGACACCGTCAGGAACCCCAGGTCGCCGTGTACTCGGCCGCGGTCGGCGGGTCGGCGCCGTGCCGCGTGCAGGTGATCGCGGCCGCCCGTACGGCGTGGTCAACGACGTCGTGCAGATCCTCCGGCGTCAGCCCGGCCAGTCGCCGCTCGCCGAGCAGCCCGCGCTTCTCCAGGCCCGCGATCAGCGCGGCCATGAACGAGTCGCCGGCGCCGACCGTGTCGACGACCTGGATCGCCGGCGCGGTCACGTCCACCTGTGCGTCCCGGCTGACCCCGAGCGCGCCCTTGCCGCCGCGGGTGATCACCACGCACTGCGTCCGCTCCGCGGTCAGCAGCTCCGCGGCGATGTCGGCCGGCTCGATCCCCGGACGCAGGAACTCGCAGTCCTCGTCGCTCAGCTTCACCAGGTCGCTCAACGCGGCCAGCCGCCGTACGACGGCCCATGTCGAGACCGGGTCCGGGGTGATGCTCGGCCGCGCGTTGGGGTCGAGCGTCACGGTCACCGGCTGCTCCGCGACCGACTCCAGGAACGCCCGGATCGCCGCCGCTCCGGGCTCGAGCACGGTCGCGATCGACCCGGTGTGCACGGCCGGGCAGCCGCGGGACAGCGACAGTGCCGGCGGCTCCCAGGTGATGTCGAACTGGTACGTCGCGACGCCCGCCGCGTCCAGCGTCGCCGTCGCCGTACTGGTCCGGAAGTTCGGGTCGACGGACCCCGGCGCGAGTTGCACGCCGTTCCCGAACAGGTGCGCGCCGAGCTGGTCCCCGTACCCGTCCGTCCCGAACCGGGTCACCAACTCGGTCGGCACCCCAAGCCGGGCCAACCCGACCGCCACGTTGGCGGGCGACCCGCCGGGCGTCGCAGTGGTCTTCCCGTTGCCGTTGCGGGCCGCCTTCGGCGCCGTACCGACGATGTCCACGAGAGCCTCGCCGATGACGAGGACAGGCGCGCTCATCGGGCGTGCTCGAAGTCGATCGCGGAGTACGCGCGGAGCTTCTCCAGTTGGTGGACGCTCTCGATCGAGCGGATCGTGCCGCTGCGGGAGCGCATCACGAGCGAGTGCGTGCGGGCCGTCGAGCGGCCGTACCGGACGCCGCGGAGCAGCTCGCCGTCGGTGATGCCGGTCGCGACGAAGAAGCAGTCGTCGCCGCTGACCAGGTCGTCGGTGTCGAGCACCCGGTCCAGGTCGTGCCCGGCGTCGAGCGCCTTCTGCCGCTCGGCGGCGTCGCGCGGCCAGAGCTTGCCCTGGATCTTCCCGCCGAGGCACTTCATCGCGCAGGCCGCGATGATGCCCTCCGGCGTACCGCCGATGCCGAGCAGCATGTCCAGCCCGGTGTCCGGCCGGGCCGCCTCGACCGCGCCGGCCACGTCGCCGTCGGAGATGAACTTGATCCGCGCGCCGGTGGCCCGGATCTGGGTGGCCAGTGCGTCGTGCCGCGGCCGGTCGAGCAGTACGACGGTGACGTCGTCGACCGACGAGCCCTTCGCCTTCGCCACCCGGCGGATGTTCTCCGCGACCGGCAGGCGGATGTCGACCACCCCGGCCGCCTCCGGGCCGACCACCAGCTTCTCCATGTAGAAGACCGCCGACGGGTCGTACATCGAGTTCCGCGGCGCGACCGCCATCACGGCGATGCCGTTGTTCATGCCCTTGGCGACCAGCGTCGTACCGTCGACCGGGTCCACCGCGACGTCACACTCCGGGCCCTCGCCGGCGCCGACCTGCTCGCCGTTGAACAGCATCGGGGCGTTGTCCTTCTCGCCCTCGCCGATCACCACCACGCCGTTCATCCCGACGGTGCCGATCAGCGTCCGCATCGCGTTCACCGCCGCGCCGTCGGCGCCGTTCTTGTCGCCGCGGCCGACCCAGCGCCCGGCCGCCATCGCTGCGGCCTCGGTGACCCGGACCAGTTCGAGGGCGAGGTTCCGGTCGGGCGCATGCGCTTCGACCTCCAGATGGGCCGGTGGCGTCGTCGGGTCGGTCACGCCGCTGCCTCGCTGCGCTCGGCTCCGGCCTGACCGACAAGGTCGGCTCTGCTGGTTGTTCGCTCGCTGCGCTCGCTCATGTCCACGGATCGTAGCCAACGTCCTCGAGGCCGCGTCCGGCGATCCCCCGCCTACTGCGCGGCACTCGGTACGGCGCCTGCTCGCTACGGCGCGGGATCGCCGGACACGTCCTGGGCGGTGTTCGGGCGGATTGCGCCTCGCGAGACACTGTGGGCATGAGTTCCACAGGTCAGGACGCTTCCGGCGAGGCCGCGGCCCAGGAGAAGGCCCAGGAAAAGGCTCGGGAGAAGGCGCAGTCCCTGGCGGAGGCGAACGAGTACCGGCAGGCGTACCGGCGGGACAAGGCGAAGTCGCAGACCGTCGGCAACATGGTGTTCGCGATGGTGATCTGCCTGGCCGTGGTCGCGTTCCTGATCATCGTCACCTGGCGGCCGAAACACGAGCAGGTGAAGGCGGTCGAGTACACCGCCCAGCTGCAGGACGCCCGCAAGGCCGCGCCGTGGGTCCGCGGACCGGAGCCGATGCCGTCCGGCTGGACCGCGACCAGTGTGGAGTTCCACGCCCCGCAGCAGGAGCCGATCACCTGGCACCTGGGGACCGTGACCGACAAGTTGCTGTACGTCGGCCTCGAGCAGTCGACCATGGCGACCGGGAAGTTCCTCGCCGACAGGCTCGGCCGCACCGCCGACGACGGCACCGCGACGGTGGCCGGAGCGACCTGGCAACGCAAGGTCCTGCTCGACCGGAAAAACGAGAACGCCTTGGTCCTGGTGGGTTCCGGCGTAACCACGATCGTCACCGGAAACGCCGGCTACCCGGCCCTGGCAACGTTCGTCACCGCTCTGCACTGACAACGTTCGTCACCGCTCTGCACTGAGAGATGGAGTGCCGGTCTCTCCTCGCCCTACTGCCCGGTATTGACCATTTGGTGGGCGTTTGCGCCCACGTTCCGGACGGCCGTTGACACCTGAGTGCGGCAGGCGGTTCCATCAAAACTCGGCTTGTACGCTCGGGGACAGCGAAAAGAGTCTCGGATGCCCATGCCGTCACGGTGGGGGAGTTGACCCGCCGATGTTCATCACGGGGCTGCTCCTGGGCGCTGACGCCGCACCACATCTCGGTGCGCCCTGGCAGTTGCTGGCCTATCGCGGCGGGACGTTGTTCGGCGCGGCGCTGGACGGTGCGCGGGAGTGCGGGTTCGACCAGCTGGTGGTGACGCTGGGCAGCGCGTCCGGGCAGATCCGCGACCGGATCGACCTGGACGGCGTCCGGGTGGTCGAGTCGCCGCACGCCGACACCGGCAGCTCGTCGATCGTGCCGGCGCTGGACGCGGTCGACCGCCGCGCCGACGGGATCGTCGTACTGCTCGGGGATCAGCCCGGGATCACGTCGGCCGCCGTCTGGTCGCTGGTGGCGGAGGTGGCCACGCCGATCGGCGTCTGCCGGTACGACGACGGCGAGAGCTTCCCGTGCTGGTTCGGCCGCGAACTGTTCGGCGAACTCCGCGAGCTGCGCAGCGACCCCGACCTGTGGAACCCGATCCAGGACGGCAACCACCCGGTCACCAGAGTCGATGCCATCGGCAACATCCCGCCGCGCGCGACCACCTGGTCGACGTACCACCAACTGCTGTCCGGCACCCCAGGCCCGCCCGAGGAACTGCACTCCGCCCGCCCCAGCGCCTACGCCCGCCGCCGACGCCGCACCGCCCCCTAGCCCAACCCCAGCCGCGAGGGCCGCACCCTAGTCCAACTCCAGCCGCGAGGGCCGCACCGCCCTCAGCCCAACTCCAGCGACGGGCTCGCCCGCGTCTTAGTCGGCGCCTGCCAGGCGGAGGCCGACGACGCCGGTGACGATCAGTGCGATGCAGGCCAGGCGTGCGGGGGTGACCGGCTCGTCGAACAGGATGATGCCGAGCGTGACCACGCCGACCGAGCCGATGCCGGTCCAGATCGCGTACGCCGTACCGACCGGCAGCCGGTCCAGCGTTTTCGCCAGCAGGGCGACCGAGATCACGCCGAACACCAGCACCCCGAGGGTCGGCCACAGCCGGCTGAACCCTTCGCTCGGCTTCAGGCTGAGCGCGAACGCGATCTCGAACACCGCCGCCGCGAGCAACACGATCCAGGCCATCAGACTGCCACCACTCCCGTCATGTGCTTCCTCCTACGCCATGAGCGGACTACAGTCCGTCTCATGAACGACCGTACCGGACCGAAGTCCGCTTCACAACGCGAGTTGCCGGTGGTTGGCACACCGCGCCCGGAGCGAGCCGACGCCCGGCGCAATCGCCTGCGGGTGCTGGAGGCGGCCGACCGGCTGTTCACCGAGCACGGGGTGAAGAACGTCTCGCTCGACGCGATCGCCGCCGAGGCGGGGGTCGGGAAGGGAACCGTGTTCCGCCGGTTCGGCGATCGCGCGGGTCTCGCGGTCGCACTTCTCGACGAGCGCGAGCAGGAACTCCAGGCGAAGCTGCTCACCGGCCCGCCGCCGCTCGGCCCGGGCGCCTCACCGGTCCTCAGGGTGATGGCGTTCCTCGATGCGTACCTCGACCTGCTGGACCGGCACGTCGAGCTGTTCATGGACAGCGAGAACGCCTCGGACGGCGCGCGCTACCGGATCGGGTCGTACCACCTCTGGCACCGCCATCTGTCGCACCTGATTGAGTCGGCCCGCCCGGACCTCGACGCGGACTACCTGGCCCACGTACTGCTGGCGCCGCTGGCCGCCGATCTGCACAACGCCCTGCGGAGCCAGGGATACGAGCTCGACCGGATGAAGACCGGCCTGAAAGCCGTCGCCAAGAACCTGCTCAGCGCTTGAACTTGCCTTGACCGTCACGACGTCACCGGCCAGACGCTCGGTCCAGGCCAGAGCGTCGTCCAGCGTCGGGCGGCGTTTCTCGTACGCCTTGTCGAACGACCAGTGGTACTTCCGTGCCTGCAGTGGTTCCGCGGCCAGCTCGGCGACCGCAAGCGTTTTCGGAAACTCGGAAACCGCCTGCCACTGGGTCCGCAGCATTCGCACGAAGCGCAGGCCCGTCAGGTGGCTCAGGTCACCGCCGGACGTACCGGCCGGGCTTGCGGAACCTTCACATCAGCGGCGCGATCAGCCTGATTTCCGGGAGCTTCCCGAGTGAGGAGTACATCCGGCCGGAGGTTTCGGAGAAGCCGTAGCGCAGATAGAACGTCCGCGCACGCATGTTCGCCTCAAGCACCCAAAGCTGCACATTGGTACATCCGGCGGCCCGCCAGCTGGCGACCCGGACCTCGGCGGCGCCGGGCAGATCCTCTGGGTTCGCCGCCCGGGTGATCAGTTCGGCTTTTCCTCGTGGGCGGCCTGGGCCTTGGTGAGGCGTTCGCGGGCGCCGTCGAGCCAGCGTTGGCAGGTGGTGGCGAGTTCCTCGCCGCGTTCCCACAACGCCAGCGACTCCTCGAGCGTGGTGCCGCCGGCTTCGAGTTTGCGGACCACGTCGACGAGCTCCTCGCGGGCCTGCTCGTAGGTGATCTCGGGTCGGTCGCCGCTCACTTCTTCTCCTCGGACTTGACTTCCACCGCGAAGCGGCCGTCGGTGACCCGCGCCTGCAGCAGGTCCCCGGGCGCCACCTGCGCCATCTCCCGGACGGCCGTACCGTCGGACAGTTGCAGCACGGAGTACCCGCGCTCGAGCGTCGCCTTCGGTGACAACGCCCGGACGCTCGCCAACCGGTGCGCGAGGTCGTCACTCGCCCGGTCCAGCCGATGCGTGAGCGTCCGGCGATTGCGCTCGACCAGCGCCGCGATCTCGTCGGACCGCCGCTGCAGGTCGCTGACCGGCGCTGCAAGAGCGGGCCGCGAACGGATCGCCGCCAGCGCATGCGCCTCGCGATCCAGCCAGGACCGCACCGCCCGCAGCCCGCGCTCGCGGAGCAGCCGGACGCCGTCCAGTTCCTCGCGTACGTCGGGCACGATCCGCTTCGCCGCATCCGTCGGCGTGGACGCGCGCAGGTCCGCGACCAGGTCGAGCAGCGGCGTGTCCGGCTCGTGGCCGATCGCGCTCACGACCGGCGTACCCGTCTTGGAAACCGCCCGGATCAGCCCCTCGTCGGAGAACGGCAGCAGATCCTCCAGCGACCCGCCGCCGCGGGCGATCACGATCACCTCGACCGCGTCGTCCGCGTCCAGCTTCCGCAGCGCGGTCATCACCTCGGCGGCCGCCGACGGACCCTGCACCGACGCGTACTCGATCCGGAACGCGACCGCCGGCCAGCGACGCTTCGCGTTCTCCAGTACGTCGCGCTCGGCCGCGGAGTCGCGCCCGCAGATCAGGCCGATCGTGTGCGGCAGGAACGGCAGGCGCTTCTTCCGGTACGGCTCGAACAGGCCCTCGGCGCCGAGCAGTTGCTTCAGCCGCTCGATCCGCGCCAGCAGCTCACCGATACCGACGTGCCGGATCTCGCTGACCGCGAGCGCGAGCGTGCCGCGGCGGGCGAAGAAGTTCGGCTTGGCGTGCACGAGGACCCGGGAGCCGTCCCGGACGTCGACGGTCTCGAACACCCGCCGGTTGCAGGTGAACCGCAACGAGATGTCCGCGTCGGTGTCCCGCAGCGTGCCGAACACGGTCGTCGTACCGCGTCCGATCGAGACGTCCGTCAGCTGCCCCTCGACCCACACGGAGCCGAGCTGGTTGATCCAGCTCGCAATCCCGTTCGCGATCGTGCGAACGGCCGCAGGCGCTTCCGGCGACGTCTCCAAAGCCACCCCCAGACCCTACGACCCTGCACCGACAATCCCTAACGTTGAGTAATGCGCCCACTCCTCCTGCTGGACTTCGACGGCCCGCTCAACCCGCACACGGCCGTCGGCGTACCGCCCGGCTACCGGCGGCACAAGATCACCGAGGCACGAAGACCTGGCACGCAGCACGGCCCGGAGCTGAACGCGCTCACGGACCCCTTCGGCCTGGTCTGGGCAACCAGCCGGTCTACGACGAGGTCGGGGAATCCGAGAGGGAACGCTTTCCGGGGCGGCTCATCCGGCCTGTCGACGCTCGTACCGGACTGAGAGCTCGGCACTTCGCCACGCTCCGGGCCTGGGGCCGTAAATCCTTTGCGGACAAGGGTTTTCCCGGGCATTCTTGAGACCTGGAAACACCTCCCGCGGGGGAGCCGTCCGGACAGGGCGGACGGCTCCTCGACGTACCCTCGGCGCTGATCGTCGTGATGCTGCTCACAAAGCCGGGGACGGGTACGCCGACGCCGGGGCTCACTTCGTTCGGTGATGCCGCCGTGGCGGTCGCGTTCTACACGCTGGCGCCGGCGGTTTCGCACGTGGTACGGATCCGGAGGCGTTGAGCCCGGGCCCGTACGATGGGGCCGTGACTTCCCAGCCTGACGAGACCGGTGCTCCGACCGTGACGAAGACCAAGCGGGTGCTGCTGGCGGCCCCGCGTGGATACTGCGCGGGTGTGGACCGGGCCGTCGTCGCGGTGGAGAAGGCGCTCGACCTGTACGGGCCGCCGGTGTACGTCCGCAAGGAGATCGTGCACAACAAGTACGTCGTACAGACGCTGCAGAAGCGCGGCGCGATCTTCGTCGACGAGACCTCCGAGGTGCCCGAGGGCGCGACGGTGATCTTCTCCGCACACGGTGTCGCCCCGGTGGTGCACGAGGAGGCGGCCGCGCGGCAGTTGAAGACGATCGACGCCACCTGCCCGCTGGTCACCAAGGTGCACCACGAGGCCAAGCGGTTCGCCGCGACCGACCACGACATCCTGCTGATCGGCCACGAGGGCCACGAGGAGGTCATCGGCACCAGCGGCGAGGCCCCGGAGCATGTGACGCTCGTCGACGGGCCGGACGACGTACCGAACGTCACCGTCCGCGACCCCGAGAAGGTCGTCTGGCTGTCGCAGACCACGCTGTCTGTCGACGAGACGATGGAGACGGTACGCCGGCTGCGCGAGCGCTTCCCGCACCTGCAGGACCCGCCGAGCGACGACATCTGCTACGCCACCCAGAACCGGCAGGCCGCGGTCAAGAAGCTCGCCCCCGAGGCCGACCTGATGCTGGTCGTCGGCTCCCGCAACTCGTCGAACTCGGTCCGCCTCGTCGAGGTCGCGATCGAGCACGGCGCCAAGGACGGCTACCTGGTGGACTTCGCCGACGAGATCGACGAGGCCTGGCTCGAAGGCGTCGACGCGGTCGGCGTCAGCAGCGGCGCCAGCGTTCCCGAGGTCCTGGTCCGCGACGTACTGCGCTGGCTCGCCGAACGCGGCTACGCCGACGTACAAGAGGTCACAACCGCCGAGGAGAGCCTCACCTTCGCCCTTCCCCGAGACCTCCGCACAGACCTGAAGGCGGCGGGCCTCCCCTCCACCGGCACCTCCGATCACGCCTGGACTATTTGATCTCCAGACGGGTGGTCGCGGTCGTGGGGAACCAGCCCTTCGTGCCGCAGTACTGGATCGTGTACGTGAACTTGTAGGTCCCCGGCTTCTTGAAGGTGTGCGGGTCCGGGATCACGTACGTCTCCGACCCGACCTTGAGCTTCTTGGTGGTGCAGCTGATCGACCCGCCGTCGGAGCCGCTTTGGTAACCGTCGCTGTAGGAGTAGACGGTTCCGCTCGACAGGTTCATGAACGAGTGGTCCGGCAGCAGCGTGCCCTCGGGAATCCCTGTCGGGACGAACGCCTTCCCGGACAGCGCGACCGTCATCTCGACCGTACGGCCCTTGACGGTCGGTTTCAGCACGACCTTGATCGGCGGTGGCGGCTTCGGGGTTGCGGTTGGGGGACCGGTGATCGCCGTCTGGGGTGCACCCGGGGTGTTGGTGATCGGCGGGGCGCCGCCGATGTTCGTGACGTTGCCCAGGGCAAGGGCGATTGCCAGCACGCAGGCGGCGGCCAGGGTCATCACGCCTGCCGTACGACGACGCCGTACCTTCCGGACGCGGGCGAACACCGCCTCGCTCGGGAGCGCGCTCGGCGGCGGCGGATCCGCGACCAGCTGGGTGAACCGGTCCTTCAGTTCATCGGTCATGGCTCAGGCCTCCTTCTGGACGGAGACGGCGGCTACGAGGTGATGTTCGCGGAGCTTCGCGAGCCCGCGGGACACGTTGCTCTTCACGGTGCCGAGCGAACAGCCCATGATGTCGGCGATATCGGCCTCGGGCAGATCCTCGAAGTACCGCAGTACCAGCGTCGCGCGGGTCCGGCGGGGGAGCGTGGCGAGGGCCCTGAGCAACAGGTCCCGGTCGTCGACGACGCCGTACTCCGACTGCGTCTCCGTCTCGGGCAGATGCTCCGTCGGTGTCTCGCCCTTCCACTTCCGGCGCCACCACTGGGTGCTGGTGTTCACCATCACCGTGCGGGTGTAGCTCTCCAGCGCGTTCGCACTGCGCAACGAGTTGCGGTGGAACCACACCTTGGTCAGCGAGGTCTGCACCAGATCCTCGGCAAGATGCCACTCACCCGTCAGCAAGTACCCGAACCGCTGCAACGCCGTGAACCGCCCGTCCACGAAGTCCGCGAACTCCCGATCCCGTCCTGGATCCATCCCAACCCCCAGCTTGTATCCGACCAGGAGTGTGATGAGCGAACGGTCCCGAAAGGTTGACCTGTGATCCGACCGAGCGAGGGTTGTGATGTTCAGGCCCGTGGCCGGCGAGTGGACCTGCATGCAGGCAAAACCTCCCCGCGCGGACCACAATCGGCCTGTTCGAGGCAGTTCTGCCTGCATGGCGAACCGGCTCAGACGACGGCGTCGTACCGCTCCTGTGACCGGGTGATGGCGGGCATGTGGGTCTCGGCCCAGTTGGTGAGGACGCTGATGGGGTCGACGAGGGAGGCGCCCATCGGGGTGAGGGTGTAGACGACGCGGGGTGGGATCTCGGGGAAGACCTCGCGGGTGAGCAGGCCGTCGCGTTCCATCCGGCGCAGGGTCTGGGTGAGTACCTTGGGTGCCACCTGGCCGATTCCGTCGCGGAGCTCGGTGAAGCGTTGCGGGCCGGTGCGCAGGCGCAGTACGACGAGGACCGTCCACTTGTCGCCGAGCCGGTCCAGGATGAGCCGGGTCGGGCAGTTCGGGTCGAAGACGTTTCCTTTGGTTACCACAAGGTACTTATAGCACGTTGAAGTAGCCAGTTACCAATGGATACTGTCAAGGTCAGACCGATAGAAACGAGGAGCAGGGATGAAGATCGCGGTGTTCGGGGCGAGCGGGATGGTCGGCAGCCGGGTGGCGGCCGAAGCGGTGAGCCGCGGTCACGAGGTGACCGGCGTGACGCGCTCGGGCGGCGAACTTCCGGCCGGCGTGCGCGCTGTGCAGGCGAGCGCGAACGACGCCGCGGCGGCGAAGGAGCTCGCGGCCGGCGCGGACGTACTGGTCGCGGCGATCGGCCCGAGCCGGACCGGCGGGGACCACCAGGAGTACCTGGACGCCATCGACAACCTGATCGCCGCGGTGCGCGGTACGGCGACCCGGTTGTTCGTCGTCGGCGGCGCCGGCAGCCTGGTGATCGACGGCAACCGGGTGGTCGACGGCCCGGACTTCCCGGCCGAGTACAAGAACGAGTCGCTGACCCTCTCCCAGGCGCTCGAGAACCTCCGCGCGACCGGCGACGACGTGAACTGGACGATGCTCTCGCCCGCATTGGTGATCGCTCCCGGCGAGCGCACCGGCAGCTTCCGGCTCGGCGGCGACGAGCCGATCGGCGACCACATCTCCGCCGAGGACTACGCGGTCGCGCTGGTCGACGAAGCCGAGAAGCCGGCCCACAACAGAAAACGTTTTACGCTGGGCTACTGAGGTCCTTTCCGAGGTACCCGCGGGCCAGCATCGTCACCCATTGGTAGACGGCGTCCTCCGCGGGTGCCAGCGGCCCGGGCCGGAAGTGCGGCGACTCGGCTCCGCGCTGCACCGACTCGCAGGCCGCCCAGTCCTCGCGGTTCGTGATGTCCCAGAACTCCACGGCGTACGACGGATCCGTCGTCTCAGCCCGGAAGTACCACGAGCACTCGATCGTGGTCAGCCCCGGCGCCCGCGGCGCGACCAGCTCGGTGAGTCCGCCGACGTGATCCTCGAACGCCGCCGCCGTACCGGTCGCGTTCACGAACAGCCACCCGTGCCACACCTCGGCCGGCAGCTCGACCAGCCCGTACGGCGTGATGTCGAACGAATCGCCCATCCGCGGCGCGTTCCTCACCGACCCGTCGAGCTCGTACGACCACCCGTTGTACGGGCACACCACGGCCCGTCGATCGCCGGCCTCATCGCGCTGCAGCAGTTCGTGCCCGCGATGCCTGCATACGTTGGCGAAAGCCCGCGGTCGATCGCCGAACGTCAGCATCGTCGCGATGTCGCCGACGGTCACCTCACGGTACGTCGTACCGCCCGCGAGCTCGTCGACGCGGCCGAGACACGTCCACGTCCCGGCGAAGAAGTGCCGGCGTTCCCACGCGAGCACCTCCGGATCGACGTACGCCGCCCGCGGCAGCATGACCGATTCGCCGTGCGGCCGCAGCGAAGCTTCCAGGGCGCGGGCGTCGACGGGAGGGTTCGCCATCCACCTACTATCGGCTGAACTCGACGTACTTGCCCAGGACGTAGTCCCAGCCGGTGTCGTATCCGAGCCGGGCTCGGCCGCCGTCGCCGCGCCGCTCCCATCCGGCGTGCACGAGCGTCACCTCAGTGCCGTCGCCGGTCGCGGTGAACGTGACGGTCACCTGTCCGGCCTCCGCGGGATCCTGCCCCGGGTGCCAGCTGAAGCTGAGCGACGTCGGCGGGTCCCACTCCGACAAGATGCCCCAGGTCGCGAGCTCGCCCGCGGCGCCGTACTCGACGATGCGTCCGCCGACGGAGCCTTCCAGCCGTACCTCGTTGGCCGCCTGCTCGCCGACCGAGTGGCTGAACAGCGGCCACCACTGGGACGTTTCGGCGGTGAACGCCTCGAAGGCGCGGTCGACACCGACCGGCACCGTGACGGTCTTCACCAAGGGTGAGATGTCTTGTTCCACAGTCATTTCCGTTCCTCCTCGGTCCGCCGCACGTGGTCTGCGTACGCCTGCAGCGTGTCGCCCCAGAACTCGTCGAGCCAGCTGCGCAGCTCGTCGAGCCCCGCCTGGTGGACGCGGTAGATGTTCCGCGTCCCGCGCGACTCGTGCTGGACCAGGCCGACTGCGCCGAGCACCTTCAGGTGCTGCGAGATCGCCGGCCTGCTGACGGGCACGCGCTCGGCCAGTACGCCGACCGAGCACGGCCCGCCGGTACGCAGGGTCTCGAGGATCACCCGCCGCGTCGGGTCGCCGAGTGCGTCCAGCACCGGCCCGACTGCCTCCAGCGATCCGTAAGTCTCCACGAACGGTAAGTTGCCACTAACGGAGCGAGGAGTCAACCCTCAGCTCAACGGATCGAGGATCAGCGCCGCCTGCTGCGGGTTGCCGTCGTGCACGAGCGCCTCGTGGTTGCCGACGTCGTCGAACGCGAACCCGTACGCCCGGCCGTCCGCCATCTGCGCGTGGATGGTCTTCGAGTACTGGTTCGTGATCGCGTCCTGGTAGAAGCTGGCGTCGTTCGGGTCCGGCTGGTTCGGGTTCGTCAGCAGGGTGGAGCGGTTGTACCCGGCGCACAGCGTGCGCGAGATCGGGCCGCGGACCTGGTCGTTCGGTGCGTCGAGCAACTTGACGCAGCCGAACACGCTGGCCGAGTCCGGCTTCTGGAACGACGTGACGACGGCGCCCGCGCTGTTGGTGAAGTTCATGACGTTGCCGGACACCTTGCCGAAGTACTTGGTGTTCGGCTGGTCCCCGAACGGCGTCACGGTCAGGGTCTCCGAGCTGTACTTCGACCACACCCGGTTGATGTAGTCGTCCATCGCGCTCGCGGGCAGTGCGCCGGTCTCGACGCCGTACAGCGGGGAGAGCGCGCGGAGTACCGAACCGTCGGGGGCCGTCTGGATCAGGCCGCCCCAGCCGCCGGCGGTGTTGCGGAGCGTGTTGTAGACGGCGTTGTACCCGCCGGACCTGAGATGTCCGGTGGTGCTGGAGTTCACGCTGACGGCGTACGGCGCCGAGAACATGTCGACCTGGGTGCTGTTGATCCACAGGCCGCCGTCGTTGAGCGTGTACTCGGACCAGTTGAACAGGACGTTCCGGTTCGGGTCGGACGGGTTCTGTACGGCGGGCTGGACGAGGCCGCCGGTGGTCAGCTTGAAGACGAGCTTCTGCCCGTACGAGAAGTACACGCGACCGGAGAACTTCGGCATCTGGATCGTCACCGACTGACCGTTGGCCGGACCCGCGATCGAGGCGTCCGGCGCCGGGGTCGGCGGATCGCCGCCGGCCGGCCAGGCGTGGAAGGTGCCGGAGGCGTCGGCCCAGCCCTGCTGTCCGGTCGCCAGGTTGGTGCCGAGGTTGTAGATGTACACGGCGTCCCCACGCCCTGAGTTGTTGGTGATCGTCAGCGGGATGGTCGCCGGAACGGCCGCGTCGGCATGCCGGTCCGGGGTCGCCGACAGTACGCCGGCCACCGCGACCGCGGCCGCGACGACACCCAGCATTCGCAGTCTGAAGCGCATCAGTTTCTCCTCACGTCCGCCTGAGAGAGCGCTCTCATCGTTTCGCGAGAAGGACACCGACTGTCAACCGTTCGTTACTGTCGGCTTTCCGACACCGGCGGGCGGATCGCCAGCCCATCACAATCCCCGAGCGGCAACCGGCGACGCGCTCGGACACCGCGGCAGCCGTCAATTGTGATGGCCTGGCGGTCCGCTGCACGCCCCGGACGCAGGCTCGACGGCCCGGGTCACGTGGCGATCGATCCAGCCGAGCCCACCCGCCGCTCCGGACACGCATCAGCTGGAACGAGTCCCGGTCGCCGCTGCTGCTCGGCGGCGGGCAACTCGATGAGCGCCTACGCAGGGTGCCCTCCTCGGCGCGCGGCCAACTGGCGGGCGCCCACCCGGAGACCGGCTACCCGGAAAGCGGCTACTCGAGGGACGTCAGTGGACAACTGCCCGACGCGCAGCTACTCGGTGGGTGGCTGTTCGGGGAGGCCCTCGCCGGTGAGGCCGTCGATCGACTCGCGGATCAGGTCCGCGTGGCCGGTGTGGCGGGCGTACTCCTCGATCAGGTCGACGAGGATGTACCGCAGGCTGGGGGAGTCGCCGTTGCGGCCCTGCCAGTTCGCCAGCTGGTCGACTCCGCCGGTCGCGAGAACCTCCACGACCGCGGCGCGGGAACGCTCGACGGACGCCTCCCACAGGCCCATCAGTTCCTCGGGGGAGTCGCCGGCCGCGCTGTGCCACTCCCAGTCCGGGTCGGCATCCCAGTCGGCGCTGTCCCACGGTGCGCCGAGCTCCTTCCCGAGTAGGCGCCTGGTGAAGTACTCGTCCTCGACCAGCGCCAGGTGCTTGAGCAACCCGCCAAGCGTGACCGTCGAGGGCGGGTGCAGCTTGTTCAGCCCGGCTGAGTCCAACCCGCCACACTTCCACGCAAACGTCCGACGATTGCGCTCGAGCGCCCCCACCAACGTCGCAACCTCACTCCCAGCAACCGGCGGCCCCACCAGCGGTGTCGTATCCATACGAACCACGCTATCCCCAGTCCCGGACAATCCCCGTCCGGAACATCGTCAGCACGTGGTACCCCAGTCCGCTCAGGTGAATCCACCAGCCCGCTCCGAACTCGCCAGCCCCGCACCCGGATGGAGCGAGCCGGGCTGAGGCTCGCTCCGGGTTGAGCGAGGCTCGAGCTGCGGGCGGTGGTCAGCCTGTTTGGGAGGGAGGCCAGCGGTGGGTGGTGGGGGGCTCGTCGAGGGCCAGGAACTCGGGGGCGGTGAGGGGGCGGACGGAGGCCTCGATCGACTCCATTGCGGTCAGTTCGGATTCGGTGACGTGTAGGTCGCGGAGCTTCCGGGCGGTGATGAACACCCGCCGCTCGAACGACCCTACGGTCCCGTTGTACGCCTCGACCGCGGACGTCAGCGATCGCCCGACCCGTCCGAGGTGCTCGCCCATCGTGCCGAGGCGTTCGTACAGCTCGCGGCCGAGCTCGAACACCTGCTGTGCCGACTCGGTCAGCGCAGACTGGTTCCAGGCATAGGCCGCCGCACGTAGGGTCGCGATCAGCGTGGTCGGCGTCGCCAGGATCACCCGTCGCTCGGCGGCGTACTCCAGCAGGGACGGCTCGACGTCGAGGGCCGCCGACAGGAACGACTCGCCCGGCACGAACAGGATGACGAACTCCGGCGACGGTGACAACCGAGTCCAGTACGCCTTCGCTGCCAGCTGATCGACGTGGGTCCGCAGGTGCCGCGCGTGCGCCCGCAGCCGGTCCTCGCGGAACGCGGCGTCGTCGGACTCGCACGCGTCCAGGAACGCGGCCAGCGGCACCTTCGAGTCGACGACCAGATTCTTGCCCTCGGCAAGTCGCACCACGAGATCCGGCCGCAGTACGCCGTCCTCGCCGGAGGTGGTCGTCTGCTCGGTGAAGTCGCAGTGCGCGACCATCCCCGCGAGCTCGACCGTACGGCGCAGATGCAGCTCGCCCCACCGCCCGCGGACCTGCGGCTTCCGTAACGCTGTCGACAGCGACGCCGTCTCACGCCGCAACGCCTCGCCGCTCATCCGCACCTCGTTGACCTGCTGATGCAGCTGGCTCTGCCACGCGGCCCGCCCCTGCTCGAGCTGATTCAGCTGCGCATGCAGCCGATCGAGCGCCTCCTTCACGACCGCCTGCCCGCCCAGTTGCTGCCCGACCGACGTCCGCTCCTGCGTCAACTCGACCACCCGATCCTCGGCCGCATCCCGCTCAGCCGTGATCCGCGCCAGCTGCGCGCCGTCCCGCCCCCGCACCCACAACACCCCGAACACAGCACCCAGCAACAGCCCGACCACCAGGAAGAGCAGAACCAGTAAGACCGTAGAACCTTGCAATTTGAGGTCACCCCTCTGAGCGTCGAGCTAGCAACCACGACGCTACCGAGTGCGACCGACAAATTTTGCGAGACCTGTGCTGGTGGCGACCCAACAAGCCAGCCCTCGCGAGGACCTCGACGACATCGGGCAGCTCATCGAGACTGCGATCGCAGCACTGACGCACATCATCGAGCAGGAGAACGGGCGGTAACACCCGGGCACCAACCCGCGATCACTCCGGTACAGAGGGAGGCCACCAAATGAGTATCGTTGTAGCCATCATCAACGGCATGGTCAGGGTTGACTGTCGCCATGTTCGGCCGGGGGCTGCCCCTGCCCAGTCAGTCGGCAGGGATCTCGTACAGCAGTTCGTAACGGTCGCCCGTCAAGGTCATCTCGTTCACCTCGACCGGGCGGCCGTTGCTGTCGTAGGCGACACGTTGCACCACTAACACCGGGACTCCTGCACCCAACTGGAGCGCCGTCGTCTCGTCGCGGTTCGGCATCCTGGTCTTGACCAGTTCTGTGTACCGGCTCGGCTTGTAGCCGGCGTCCTCGAGTCGCGAGTAGATGCCGCCCGGACCGGTGTCCATCTCCTCGGCCTGAGTGCCCCTCGTCAGGTCTCGTGGTAGCCGCGAGGTGGCGATCTGGACCGGCTGTCCGTCAGCCAGCATGAGGCGTTCGCGTACGAGCAGTTCGCTACCTGCCGGTACGTCGAGTATCGCGGCGTGCTCCGCGGAGGCTTCCTCGAACCTGATCGTCACCTGGACAGTCGGCGTGAACGCGTTCGCTGCCGCGTCGCCGAGGAAGTAGGCCTGATTGGCGTCACGCGCGGCCTTGCTGAGCCTGTTGCGGCTGAGGCGTACGACGGACGCCGTAGCCCGGACGAACACCCCGCGACCGTGCTCGGCGGCTACGAGCCCCTCGGAGCGCAGTAGGCCCATCGCTTCCCGGACGGTGATCCGGGACACGCCGTACGCGCCGATCAGGGTCCGCTCGGAGGGGAGTTTGGAGCCGGCGGGATAGGTGCCATCGCTGATCTTGCCCCGTAGATCTGCCGCCACCTGGCGGTACGCCGGAACACCGCTGACGCGGTCGATCATTGAACCTCTCCATACACCTCGTCATGTCGTCCTGATCGGGCCCAGTTTGCCACTCAGGACACGGGAACCAACCCCTGGGATTGACGGCTCGCCGTTTGAATTGGCACACTTCTAACTGGTCATGACGACATGACCACCAGTGTTCGGCGGTGATTCAGGGGGTCACTCATGGCAGTTGAGAAGAACGAGCGGGGCTGGCCGATCCTGTACGCGGCGCAGGATCTGGCGTGCGACGGCATCAACCGGTTGACGGACCGGGCGTGCATCGTCGGCCAGCACCGCGGCTACCACCGGGACGAGACGGGCGCTCGCTGGCTGGACGGTGAAGAGGACGACTTCCTGCCTGAGCTGCATACCTGAGCGGCGGGGTGTGCATGTCGATCCCAACATCCGTGTACGCCCCGCCTTCCACATAAACGCACCGCGCCGCGGGCTTCTTCGCTTCGCCCCTCCGGCCTAAGGCCGCTTGTCAGCAGCGCGCACAACGGCCCGGTCGGGATTCATCCTTACCTACTATTTCAGCGCTGCTGGCAGTTCATTGCTGGGAACGTGTACCCCTGCGCCTTCAGTACCGGCAGTACCTGCTTCAGGGGCCGCGACGGTCTGTGCGCGGTTGCCGCCGCCGTCGTGCATCAGGATGATCCGGCCGCTCTTCGCGTGGGTCAGGATGTTGTGCGCGATCACGCTGGTGCCGGGGCGGGCCCAGTCCCGCGGGTCGACGTCCCAGAGCACCTGGACCATGCCGGCGGCCTTGATCTCGGCGCGGACCTTCACGTTCGTCGCGCCGTACGGCGGCCGGAAGCAGGTGGATCGCGGGCCGTCGAAGATCTGGTGGTGCCGTTGTGCCGCGGACAGCTTGGTCAGCTGCGGGTGGCTGATCGAGTGGCTGCCGATCGCGTTGCCGGCGGCAAGTACCTTGTCGCGCAGGCCGGGGTGCTCGCTCTGCATCTCGCCGAGCTCGAAGAACGTCGCGTGCGCACCGTACGTCGCCAGCGTCGCCAGCACCTGCGGCGTCCACGTCGGGTCCGGTCCGTCGTCGAAGGTCAGGAACAGCACCTTCTTGCCGGAGGCAACAGACGTGGTCGGGTTCGGCGGCACTGGCCTGACCGACGTCGTGGTCTGCGTCGGCGTACCGCTCGGAGTGGGAGCACTGGTCGGGGTACCGGACGATGATGTCGTCGCCTTTGTGGTGGCGGCGGCCGCGTGCGGTTGCCGTTGCTGCGCCACCGCCGCGGCCATCATCCAACCGCCGAGTGCGGCGAGTGCGATCATCGTCGTGGCGAATGCGGCGAACTTGCGGGTCATGGCGTTTCCCCTTGTATTTCAGGCGGTTCTTCCCCAGTGCTCCCCCTCAGGAGCGCCTCACACCACAAGAGACGCCGCGTCTCGCGGAATGGTTGGCCCCGTCATGTTGCGGTGAGATCTCGACTGTCGCGGATGCGCCGCGGTGGTACAGCCGGCCCTCGAAGGCCTTCACACTCGCCACCAGGACGAAGCTCATGCTGACCAGCAACGACCACGCGCCGAACTTGGCCGGATGCACGAGCCGCCACACACTCACCTGGTCCGGGTAGTTCCAGGCGTCCAGGAAAGTGCCGAAATTCTCCGCGATCCAGAGGAAAAACCCGATCAGCGCGAACGCCACCGCCAGCGGCATCCGATACCGACGTACGCCGACCGTGAAGAACACCCAGGTACGCCGCAACCCGACGAGCAGGCCGAGCGCGATCGGGATCCGCAGATCCGGGATCCAGTGGTGGGTGAAGAAGTTCGCGTAGATCAGTACCGCGAAAATCGTGGTCGGGATCGGCCGGTAGTTGCTGACCCGCAGGTCGAACCGCCGCCACGCCTGACAGATGTAGCTGCCGACCGCGGCGTACATGAACCCGGCGAACAGCGGTACGCCGCCGAGCTTCGTCACCGCGTCGCCCGGGTACTCCCACGAGCCGACCCGGACCTTGAACAACTCCAGCCCGAGTCCCACGAGGTGGAACCCGAAGATCACGGCCACCTCGCGCCACGTCTCCAGCCGGACCGCCCAGAACAGCACGGTCAGCGCGACGCAATAGATCAGCAACGCGTCGTACCGCGCGATCGGCAGGTCGACGTACTTCGAGATCGCCAGGCCCGCGAACAGACACACAGGGAACAGGCACGACACCAGCTCGAGCCACCCGAAACGGAACAGCTGGAGACAGCCGAACACGAAGCGTGAGCGCGATCCGGCACGATCTGTCCACGTGGTCACGCAGTGGCTGACGCTGCCCGCGCCCGCCTGGTTGGGCAGGAATCGGTCACGCCGCGTACCCTTGCCTCCCGTGGCACTCACCATCGGAATCGTCGGACTCCCGAACGCGGGCAAGTCCACCCTGTTCAACGCACTGACCAAGAACGACGTGCTCGCCGCGAACTACCCGTTCGCGACCATCGAGCCGAACGTCGGGGTGGTCGGTGTGCCGGATCCGCGGCTGGCCAAGCTGGCCGAGGTGTTCGGGTCCCAGAAGCTGATTCCGGCCACCGTGCAGTTCGTCGACATCGCCGGGATCGTCCGCGGGGCGTCCGAGGGCGAGGGGCTGGGCAACAAGTTCCTCAGCCACATCCGCGAGTCGGACGCGATCTGCCAGGTCACCCGGGTGTTCCGCGACGACGACGTCACACACGTCGACGGCAAGGTGTCGCCGGCCGACGACATCTCCACCATCCAGACCGAGCTGATCCTCGCCGACCTGCAGACCGTCGAGAAGGCGATCCCGCGGCTGGAGAAGGAAGCCCGGCTGAAGAAGGAGTCGGTCGCCGTACTGGACGCGGTCCGGGAGGCGCAGAAGCACCTCGAGGCCGGTACGCCGATCACCGCCACCGACGTGGACACCGACGCGCTCCGCGAGCTGATGCTGATGACCGCGAAGCCGTACCTGTACGTCTTCAACTGCGACGCCGACGAGCTCGCCGACGAGGAGCTCAAGCAGAAGATGCGGGACCTGGTCGCGCCGGCCGAGGCGATCTTCCTGGACGCCAAGTTCGAGGCCGAACTGGTCGAGCTCGGCGACGAGGACGAGGCCCGCGAGATGCTCACCGAGATGGGCATCGACGAGCCCGGCCTCGACGTACTCGCCCGGGTCGGCTTCGACACCCTCGGCCTCCAGACGTACCTGACCGCGGGCCCGAAGGAGTCCCGCGCCTGGACGATCAAGCGCGGCGCCACCGCTCCGGAGGCAGCCGGCGTCATCCACACCGACTTTCAGCGCGGCTTCATCAAAGCCGAGATCGTCTCCTTCGACGACCTGATCGAAGCCGGCTCGATGAACGCCGCCCGCTCCGCCGGCAAGGTCCGCATGGAAGGCAAGGACTACGTGATGCAGGACGGCGACGTCGTCGAGTTCCGCTTCAATGTGTGACCATGACGCGTGAAGAGTTCGTAGCCTTCGTACGAAAGGCCCGTGAGGGTGTTGTCGCGACGGTCGACGCCGACGGCAGCCCGGAAGCCGCACTGGTCGGTATGGCCGTCACCGATGCGGGTGACGTGCTGTTCGACACGTACACCGCGACGCGGAAGGTCGACAACATCCGCGTCCACGAACGTGTCGCTCTCGTGATCGGGTGGGACGACGGTGTGTCCGTGCAGGTCGAGGGATCCGCGGAGATCCTGTCGGGCGCCGAGCGGGACGCCTGCGGGACGGCGTACCTCGAACAGTTCCCGGGCTCACGTGCGCTCGTCGACGGGTTCTCGCTCGTCCGCGTGGTCCCGAACTGGCTCCGCCACTACGACGCCCGTACCGACCCCGCGGCTGTCACCGAAGGGAACCCCTGGTAGGGCTAGGAGACCAGGCGTTCGGGCTGGGTGACCTCGGACCAGAGTGTGTCGAGGGAGAGGTTCAGGACGTCGGCTATGGCGGCGATGGTGGGGAAGGCGGGGGTGGCGACCCGCCCGGACTCTATTTTGCGGAGGGTTTCGGGGGAGACGCCGGCGTCGAGGGCGGTTTGGAGCATGGAGCGGTTGCCGCGGGCGCGGCGGAGGAGCGCGCCGAGGCGTTCGCCGCGCTCGACTTCCGCGGGGGTGAGCGGGAGCCTGACCATGATCCGATAATAGTACCGGGATAATATGGCCGGTATAGTTATTGCATGATCGAGATCCTGGACACCCGTGAGTTGGCGCAGGCGAAGCAGACCGGCGCACTGGTCGGCGGCATTCTGCAGGACCTGAAGAGCCGGACCGCGGTCGGGACGAATCTGCTGGACATCGACCAGTGGACCAAGGAGCTGATCGTCGGGGCCGGCGCGCAGTCCTGCTACGTCGACTACGAGGCGTCGTTCGGGCGCGGGCCGTTCGGGCACTACATCTGTACGGCGGTGAACGACGCCGTCCTGCACGGGAAGCCGTCCGACTACAAGCTCGCCGACGGGGACCTGCTGACGCTCGACCTGGCCGTGTCGCTGGGCGGGATCGCGGCCGACGCGGCGATCAGTTTCATCGTCGGCGAGACCGCCGCGCCGGAGGACGTCGCGATGATCGAGGCCACCCGGCGGGCGCTGGACGCGGGGATCGCGGCCGCCGTGCCGGGCGCGCGGGTCGGCGACATCTCGCGCGCGATCGGCTCCGTGCTCGGCGCGGCGGGGTATCCGATCAACACCGAGTTCGGCGGGCACGGGATCGGTTCGACGATGCACCAGGACCCGCACGTGGCGAACACCGGGCGGCCTGGTCGCGGGTACAAGCTCCGCCCCGGCCTGCTGCTCGCGCTGGAGCCGTGGGTCATGCAGGACACCTCCGAACTGGTCACCGACGAGGACGGCTGGACCCTGCGCAGCGTCACCGGCTGCCGCACCGCCCACACCGAACACACCATCGCCATCACCGACAACGGCCCCGAGATCCTCACGATCTCGAGCTAGCTTGGCCGAGGTTCAGGACGGACGGTGCTGGTTCGCTAGTTGCTCGGCGGCTTCGTGGACCAGGGTGATGAGTTCTGCGGGGGCGATGACCTGGGCGGTGCCGGCTTGGGCCAGTACGGCGGCCTGGGCTTCGTGGGGGTTTTCGAGGTCGGCGTGGACGATCCACCAGCCGTCGGCGGCGGGGAGCATCGGCTGGGTCGGGCGGAAGCGGCGTACGGCGTGGTCGCGGACCTTGAGGACGATCGGGTACGACGGGCGGGAGGCCTGGAGCTCCCGCTGGGACTGGGCCCAGTAGGCGGCGAGGTCGAAGCCGGGCGGTCTGGTGAACGTGTCGCCGGTGAGCTCGGCCGAGGTGAGCCGGGAGAGCCGGTACGTCCGCAGTCGCCCGTCGGTGCGGGCCGCGACCAGGTACCAGGTACGCGCCTTCGCGACGAGCCCAAGCGGCGCAACCGCGAACGGCCCGCGCCCGGGCGCGACGGGAGTGGGCGCTGCTGGAGTGGAGGTTGGCGGTGGGTTGGGTGGGTCGCCGTACGTGATGTTGAGGTGGTGTTGTTCCCAGAGGGCCTGGCGGCAGAGGTCGAGCCAGCGGGGGGTTTCGCGGCGGTCGTCCCAGCCGGCGTGGTCGATCAGCAGGCGCTGCCGGGCGTACTCCGCTTCGCGCCGGGTGCCCTCGGGCAGTGAGGCGATCAGCTTCGTGACGGCGAGTTCGCTGGACGCGTCGAGCCCGAGGTCGGCCAGCACATGCGCGGTTGCGCCGACGAACACCGACATGACCTCGGACGGTGTGAGCCCGGTCAGCCGGCTGCGGTAGTCCGGCAGTAGCGCCCACCCACCGCCACGCCCGCGGATCGAGTACACCGGCACGCCGGCCAGGCTCAGCACCTCCAGGTCGCGCTGGATGGTCCGCGGCGACACGTCCAGCGCCTGCGAGAGCTGGTCGACCGTCGTCTGCCCACGCGTCTGCAGGTGCAGGAGCAGCCGGAGGAGGCGTTCCGCGCGCATTGTCCGAGTATCGCAGCAAAATAAGCCACGTATGGGCGTCTTTTGTTCCTACGGTCGGCGTCATGACTGCTGTCGAGGTGGAAAACCTCTCGATGTCCTACCAGGCCCCGATCCGCAAGGGTGGGCTCCGGGCGGCCTTCCGTTCGCTGGTACGCCGTGAGTACAAGACCGTCCAGGCCCTCGACGACGTCTCGTTCGGGATCGCGCCGGGGGAGGTGGCCGGCTTCATCGGCCCGAACGGTGCCGGCAAGACGACGACCATGAAGATCCTCAGCGGGATCCTGCACCCGACGGCCGGCCGCGTCCAGGTGCTCGGCAGCGTCCCGTGGCACCGCCGTTCGCCGTTCCTGAAACGGATCGCGTTCGTCCGCGGCAGCCAGCCGGTCGGTGGTTCGCAGGAGCTGACCGTGATGGACTCGCTGGAGTACCAGCGGCTGCTGTACGACGTCCCGCGCCCGGCGTTCCGCAGTACTCTCGCCGAACTCCAGGCGCTCCTCGAGCTCGAACCGCTCGTCGAACGACAGCTCCGCGCGCTCAGCCTGGGCGAACGGATGCGGGTCGGTCTCGCGATGGCGCTGATCTACCGCCCCGAGGTGCTGTTCCTCGACGAGCCGACGATCGGGCTGGACGTCAGCGCCGCGAGCCTGATCCGCGAGTTCGTACGGGAGTACGTCGAGCAGACCGGCGCGACCGTACTGCTGACCAGCCACTACATGGCCGACGTCGCGTCGCTCTGCCCGCGGCTGATCCTGATCGACCACGGCCACGTGCAGTACGACGGGCCGTTGAAGGAGCTGTCCGCGCGACTCTCGCCGTACAAGCTGATCCGGATCTCCACGCGTGACGACCCGTCCGCGTTCGGCGAGGTGGTCGAGAAGTCCGACGGCCAGTGGGTACTTCGGGTGCCGCGGGACGAGGTCGCCGGTACGACGGGCCGGCTGCTGCAGGCGCTGGAGGTGGTGGATCTCGCGGTGGAGGAGCCGCCGCTGGAGAAGGTCATCGACCAGGCGTACCGGGAGGGGCTGCGATGAGAACCCTGCCGAGAACTGGAGCACTGCTGGGGTTCCGGCTCCGTCAGGACGTGCTGGAGTGGTCGGGCGCGTGGTGGTTCCTACTGACGCTCGTCGTGCAGGCCGTGGTGGCGCCGCTGATCGGGTTGTTCGTCTGGTCGGCGGTGTACCCGGACGATCCGGCGATCGGGCGGTACTACGTCGCGGTCATCCTGGTCACGTTGATGACCGAGTCGTTCGAGCAGCACACGTTTTCCGAAAGGATCTACGACGGGACGCTGAGCCACGAACTGCTCCGTCCGCAGCCGGTCGTGCTCGGCGTGATCGGGACGAACCTGGCGGTCCGCGCCTGGCTGACGTTGCTCGGGGCACCGATCGTGCTGCTCACCGCTCTGGCGTTGCGGGTCGGGTTCGACTGGTGGGCGGTGCTGCGAGCGGTGCCGTACCTCGTCCTCGCCGCGGCACTCGTTTTCCTGTGGACGTTCCTGCTGTCGTTGACGGCGTTCTGGACGGATCGGGTGCATGCGGTGGTGGGGTTCGGCGGGCAGGTGATGTTCCTGCTCGGCGGTACGGCGGCACCGATCGGGGTGCTGCCGGACGGGTGGCGGCGGGTCGCCGAGGTGTTGCCGTTCTACGGAATGAACGGGTTGCCGGCGTCGGTCGCGGCGGGGACCGGGGCGGGCGGATCGCTTGGGTATCAACTGGTATGGGTGGTGGTCCTGGTGGGTGTGGTCGTGGTGCTGTGGCGGGCCGGCGTTCGGCGGTACACGGCGGTGGGATCGTGAAGCTCCTTCGGCTGCTTGGCGCGGGCTTCTCGATGTCGTTGCGGCGGAGCGTGGCGTTCCGGATCAACCTGTTCTTCGACGTACTGCTGGCGTTCACAGGCCTGGGGACGGCGATCGCGGCGGTGCTGATCGTGTTCACCCGGGCGGATACGTTGGCCGGCTGGTCGATGGCGCAGTTCCTGGTGCTGATCGGGACCTATCAGTTGATCACCGGGCTGCGGTCGGCGTTCATCGATCCGAACCTGTCGTGGTTCCCGGAGACCGGCATCCGGAACGGGAAGCTCGACGGGTACTTGCTGCAGCCGGCGTCGAGCCTGTTCCTGTCCAGTTTGTCGTTGTCGTCGCCGTTGCAGCTGATCCAGTTCGTGCTCGGGATCGGCGTACTGGGGTGGGGGATCGCGGCGGCGGACCGTTCGCCGAGTGTGGGCGGGGTGGCGAGCTGGTTGCTGTTGGTCGTTGCGGGTGTGGTGGTGACGTGGGCGTTGAGCGTGTTGCTGGCCTGCTTGGCGTTCTGGGCGCCGAAGCTGCAGCTGGACGTCTTCTACCACTCCGCCTGGCAGCTCGGCCGCTACCCGACCGACGTCTTCGCCCGCCCGCTGCGCATCCTCCTCACCTATGTCTTCCCGATGGCGCTGATCGCCAGCATCCCGTCCACCGCACTCCTCCGCGGACCCCGGCTCGGCGTGCTGGTCGCCGGAGTTGCAGCCTCAGGCGGGGCGGCCGGGCTGGCGGTGCTCACCTGGCGGGCCGGCCTCCGGCGCTACACCGGGGCGACGTCGTGAAGATCCGCAGGAGGAAATGCGGTCGCTCCGCGGTGGTCGTACGCGTTAGCGTCCCGCCTATGGTTGATGCCTTGTTCGGGGTGCCTCGGTTGGTGGCGGTGTATGACGCGCTGGATCCGGATCGGCGGGATCTGGAGCACTACGCGGCGATCGTGGACGAGTTCGGCGCCGCGCGGGTGCTCGATGTGGGGTGCGGGACGGGTGAGCTGACCTGTCTGCTCGCGAGTGCCGGGGTGGACGTGACGGGGGTGGACCCGGCGGAGGCGTCGCTGGAGGTTGCTCGGGGCAAGGAGTTCGCGGATCGGGTGCGCTGGTTGCACGGAGATGCGACGACGTTGCCGCCGTTGCAGGTCGAGCTGGCGTTGATGACGGGGAACGTGGCGCAGGTGTTCCGCGCCGGCGAGGACTGGGCGGCGACGGCGCGCGGGGTGCATGCGGCCTTGGTTCCCGGCGGGCGGTTCGTGTTCGAGACGCGGGATCCGGCGCGCCGGGCGTGGGAGGAGTGGACGCGCGAACACACGCATCAGGTGCGCGAGATCGACGGCGAGACGGTGGAGGCCTGGACCGATCTGGTCGAGGTGAAGTTGCCGTACGTCACGTTCCGCGGCACCTACGTGTTCTCCTCCGACGGCGCCGTCCTCACGTCGGACTCGACGCTGTGGTTCCGCGAGCGGGATGAGGTGGAGCAGTCGCTGACCGCGGCCGGGTTCGCGGTCGACGACGTACGGGAGGCTCCGGACCGGCCGGGCAAGGAGTTCGTGTTCGTGGCTAGGAAGCTGTGAGCAGCGCCGTCAGCGTGTGATGGGCGGTGCGGGACATCATCGGGTTGGTCTCGACGTAGTACCAGAGGCAACCGATCGCCTGCGCGAACGACCACCCCATCCCGCGCCGCCACTCGGCGTCGTCGCTGCCCAGCGCGGTACGGAACGCCGTACGCGCCGTCGCGTCCAGCAGGTTCCAGGCCGGCTGCAGGTCCATCGCCGGATCGGACACGGCGAACGTGCCGACGTCGATCACCCCGGCCAGCCGGCCGTCCGCGACCAGCAGGTTGCCGGGCATCAGATCGCGATGCGTCCACACGTCCGGCTCGGTGCGAGGCGTCGTCCGCAGGTCGGCCCACAACTGGGCGAGCCCGTCCACGTCGATAATCCCGCGACTGCGCTCCAGCCCGTCCGCCACGTACTCGTCCTGCGAGGTCAGGACGCCGCCGCGCCAGGTCCCCTGGAACACCCGCCCCGCGGTCGGCGCGGCCCGGAGCGCCAGCACGAACCGGGCGAGATCCTCGGCGTACGCCGTCGAACCGGCCACGTCCGCGTCGTACGCGATCGTCCCGTCCACCCACGTCTGCACCGCCCACGGCTGTGGATAACCCGGACCGGGCGCACCGATCGCGACCGGCTCCGGTGTCGGGTACGGCGACATCGCGTGCAGCCGTCGCGCCGCCTCTGCCTCGTCCTCGAGCTCCTGCTGCATGGTCGCTGTGTCGCCGGGCAGGACCGGGAGCCGGGCGACCAGCGCGTCGCCGATCCGGAAGAGCGCGTTGACCGTCCCGTGCGACCGTACGGCGCGGATCGGGAGCGCGCTCCACTCCGGGAACTGCTCCTTCACGAGCCCTTCGACCAGGTCGACCGTCACGTCCAGCTGTCCCTCGTGCATCACGCCGAGCAGTATCCGGGAGCGGTCGGGGTGTCGCACACGATTTAGACCAGCACTGCAGGGGCGACCCGAGCTGAGCCGATCCCGCGGTCAGGCTTGCCGAGGCGGAAGCGGACCTTGCCCTTCAGCACGGTCCCGGACTCGGCCATGCCCGCCACCAACGATTCGCCGGGGAAGAGCGTGAACGTCCAGCGCTCGTTGTGCTCGCAGTCCGGCGGCGTCGCACCGCACTGCAGCAGCCGGGCGCCCCACACCTGGCGGGTCATCCAGGTCCGGGTGTCCTGCCCGTCCACCACGAATCCGTCCGAGGCCAGCACGTCGTTGTAGCTGCCGAGGGACGGACCGTACGACCCGATCACGCTGACCACCAGCTGCCACGGGCCGCCCGCGGGCAACGCGACCCCGGCCGGCAGGCGCTCGTCGAACACGTCGGGCGACGACGTCGGGCGCACCTCAAGTGGAAGCGACGCCCGCGTGTCGAGCAGCGCGGGATCAGGGACGAGCAGTACGCCGTACTCGACCTCGTCGGCGAACCGGGCCGACGCGAAGTGCTCGGTCAGCGCACGGGTGGCCTGCTCAGCGTGTGACCAGGCGAAGGTGCCGCGCAGGTACTCCGCGGTGATCGCAGGCAGACCGCGCTCGGCGACGAGGGCGGCGACCGGCGCGGTGTTCCATACGGCGACCAGCCGGCGCACGGACGTGGTGACGAAGTCAGTCATCCCGCGAAACAGTAGCCAGCGGGTCCGACAGTTTCAGTGCGTCGCGAGTGGGCGGGCGCGGTCGGTGGCGAGGCGGATCGCGAAGACGGCGAGCGCCGTACCGGTCAGGTAGCGGTGGATGCGCATCCAGGTCGGGCGGCGGGAGAGGAACACCGCGACCGAGCCGGCGGTGATCACGAAGACCGCGTTCATCAGCACGCCGACGGTCAGCTGGCCGAGGCCGAGGATCAGGCTCTGCAGGCCGAGGTGCCCGCGGGACGGGTCGAGGAACTGCGGGAGTAGCGAGATGTAGAGGATCGCGATCTTCGGGTTCAGCAGGCAGGTGAGCAGGCCCATCCCGAACAGCTTGCGCGGGCGGTCCGGTTGCAGGTCCTGCGTGGCGAACACCGACGTACCGCCGGGGCGGAACGCCTGCCAGGCGAGCCAGAGCAGGTACGCCGCGCCGCCCAGCTTCAGCGTCAGGTAGATCTCGGGGACCAGCGCGAACAGGGTCGCGAGCCCGGCGCTTGCCGCGAGCATGTACGTGAGGAAGCCGAGGCCGACGCCGGCCAGCGAGATCAGCCCGGCCCGGCGGCCCTGCGCGATCGAGCGGGAGATCAGGTAGATCATGTTCGGCCCCGGCACGATCACCAGGCCCAGCTCGACCAGCGCGATCCCGAGCAGCGCCTCGTTGCTCACCAGCATTCCGTGTCCCTCTCTCGGCGTACGACGAACCTAACAGCGCGGCTCATCCGGTCGCGGGGATTCCCACGGGCCGGTATTGCACTCGCGGATCATGCTCACCCTCGGTTAGCGTGGGTGCGTACGCCTACGGTTTGAAGGAGACGGGTATGAGCGACGAGTCCAGCGAGCCGGCGGACGATCTGCAGCAGAAGTTTCGGGAAGCGCTCGAGAAGAAGAACGCCGGGAAGCACTCGCATCCGGGATCCGGAGTGCGGGGGCAAGGCGTCGGCGACGCGCACAACGACAAGCAGAAGCGCCAGTTCCGGCGCAAGTCCGGCAGCTGAAGTTCCGCCGCACTGTCCACCCATCCGATATGAGCCCCGGGTTGCCGCCCGGGGCTCGACCTTTGCCCGTGAACAGGTTCTGGCGGGGTTGCCCAGGTTATTTCCTGTTCACCGACCCGGGTGTCTGTCCGTGGTCGCGGGGCGCGGCGCGGCCGGATACGGCTCTGGGTGGTGCACCGAGGCTCGACTACAGTCGGCGACGTGAGCGAGCCGTTGCATTTTGTCGTCAAGACCCGGTTGGTCGAGGTCGTCGAACGGCTGGGGGAGGGCGCCGCGCTACCGCCCGAGCGGGTGCTGGCGAAGGACTTCGGGGTGTCGCGGTGGACCATGCGGCAGGCGATCCGGGAGCTGATCGCGGACGGCCGGCTCCGGGCGCGGCAGGGGCAGGGGACGTTCGTCGCCACGCCGAAGCTGGTGCAGCCGTTGGCGCTGGTCAGCTACACCGAGGCGCTGCGGGCGCAGGGGCACACGCCGGCGCGTGAGGTGGTCGCGTTCGACGAGGTGGTCGCGGACGTCGAGCTCGCGGAGCACTTGAAGATCGCCGAGGGCGACCCGGTGCACCGGCTCGAGCGGGTGCTGTACGCGGACGGCCAGCCGATCGGGCTGGAGACGACGTACCTCTCGGTCGCGCGCTTCCCGACGCTGCGCGACGTACTGGAGCCGACCGGTTCGCTGTACCGCTGCCTGACCGATCAGCTCGGGGTGCAGTTCGGCGACGGCGAGGAACTGGTCGAGACCGTGATCGCGACGCCGCGCGAGGCCGAGCTGCTGAAGGCCACCCAGTCGCTCCCGATGCTGCTCCTGCACCGCAACAGCCGCGACACCTCCGGCCGCCCGATCGAATCGGTCCGCTCCCTCTACCGCGGCGACCGCGTCGGCTTCCGCGCCACCCTGCGCCCCTGACCCCCGCCGCTCCCGCGGCGGCCGCCGCCGTCCCGCTCAGGTACGCCTGCCGGTGTCAATTGTGATGGCCTGGCGATCCGCCCAACTGTTCGCCCGCGGTTCATCCGGCGGCCAGCCGCCCCGCATACTCCCTTCATTGGTCCGGACCAATCTTGGTCCCGACGAGAGGAGCGGACGTGCGGGTGGTTGTGGTGGGTGGTGGCGTGCTGGGCACGTTCCACGCCTGGCAGGCGGTACAGCGCGGGTACGAGGTGCTGCACCTCGAGCGTGAACTCGAGGCACGCGGCGCCAGCGTGCGGAACTTCGGCCTGGTCTGGGTCAGCGGTCGCGCCGACGGCGCCGAGGTCGAACTCGCGCAGCGAGCCCGCGACCTGTGGACCGAGGTGCCGGGGATCGGTGTCCGGACCGCCGGCTCGCTGACGGTCTGCCGGAGTGAGGCCGAGCTCGCGGTCGCCAAGGAGGCGGCGGCGCGGCCGGACGCGGCGGCGCGCGGGTTCCAGGTACTCGACGCGGAACAGGCCCGGGAGCGCAACCCCGCGCTGAAGGGTGAGCTGCAAGGTGCGCTGTGGTGTGCTCGGGATGCGATCGTCGAGCCGCGCGAGGTGCTGCCGGCGCTGCGGGCCGAGCTGCAGAAATCGGGCCGGTACCGCTTCCTCGGAGGACGGGAAGTGCGGAACGTCCGGACGGGTGAGGTCGTCGACGACCACGGCGAGGTGCATGCGGGGGACCTGGTGTTCCTGTGTACGGGCGCGTGGCACAGCGGGCTGATCCGCGAGCTGACCGACGACCTTCCGGTACGGCGGGTTCGGCTGCAGATGATGCAGACCGCGCCGCTCGACGACGCGCTCACCACGGCGGTCGCGGACGGGGACAGCTTCCGGTACTACCCGGCGTTCAACAGTCCCGCGCTCGATGAGCTGCCGCCGCAGGAGTCGATCGCCGCGGAACACAGGATGCAGTTGCTGATGGTGCAGCGGACGCACGGTGGGCTGACCATTGGTGACACCCACGAGTACGACGAGCCGTTCGGGTTCGACGTGCGGAGCGATCCGTACGAGTACCTGCGCGGGGTGGTCGAACGCATTCTCGGCCGGCCGCTGCCCATGATCACCCGGCGATGGGCCGGGGTGTATTCGCAGGCGACCAGCGACGAGGTGGTCGTACGGCGGGAGGTCGCGGACGGGGTGCACCTCGTGACGGGGCCCGGCGGGCGCGGGATGACGATGTCGCCGGCCATCGCCGAGGAGACCTTCGAGGCGATCGAGCGAACCGGTCCGTCGGCGGGCGGGACGCCGATGGCGCCCGCAACCTCCGAGCGCGCCGGCTCCTCGCGGGCGGGGGACGGGCGATGATTCAGCTGGCTGTGCTTGACATGGCGGGGACGACGGTTGCCGATGACGGGCTGGTCGAGCGGGCGTTCACCGCGGCGATCGGGGCCCAGGGCATCGAAATCGGGACACCGCGGTACGACGAGATGATCGCCCACGTTCGCGCCACGATGGGCGAGTCCAAGATCACCGTGTTCCGGGCGCTGCTCGGCGCCGAGGACGCGGCGCAGGAGGCGAACGCGGCGTTCGAGGCGGCGTACGGCGAGCTGATCGATGACGGGCTGGCGCCGATCGACGGGGCCGCGGACGCCATCCGGCAGCTCCGGGACGCCGGGATCAAGGTCTGCCTGACCACCGGCTTCTCCGAGACCACCCAGCACCGGATCCTGACCGCTCTCGGCTGGCAGCAGCTGGCCGACCTGACTCTCTGCCCGGCTCAGGCGGGCCGCGGCAGACCGTACCCGGACATGGTGCTGAAGGCACTGCTCGAACTGCGCGCCGACGGCGTCCAGAACGTGGCCGTGGCCGGGGACACCGCCTACGACATGACGACGGGGATCCTGGCCGGTGCCGGGATCGTGGCCGGCGTCCTGACCGGTGCCCACGGCAACGAGCAACTGACCGCCGCGGGCGCTACGCACGTACTCGAGTCGGTCCGGGACCTGCCCGGCCTGCTCCTCGATCGAAGGCTGGAGAAGTGAAGGCATTCAAGACCCTGCTGGCCGCCGCTCTCGTGCTCGCCGGAACCGCCGCCTGTGGCGGTACCGGTGCGGCCTCGACCGGCAGTGACGGCGAGAAGAAGACCGTGACCGTCTACACCGCGGACGGCCTGGCCGACTGGTACAAGACCCGGTTCGACGCGTTCACCCAGAAGACCGGGATCAAGGTCCAGACCGTCGAGGCCGGCTCCGGTGAGGTGGTGTCGCGGCTGCAGAAGGAGAAGTCCAACCCGCAGGCCGACGTCGTCGTCACGCTGCCGCCGTTCATCCAGAAGGCGGACAAGGACGGGCTGCTGCAGAAGTACGACGTACCCGGCGCGGACCATGTGAAGGGCGTCAAGGGCGACGACTACGTGACGGTCGTCGACAACTACCTGTGTTTCATCGCGAACGCCCAGGCCGGTACGCCGAAGACATTCGACGATCTGCTCGACCCGAAGTTCAAGGGCAAGCTGCAGTACTCGACGCCGGGGCAGGCCGGGGACGGCACCGCCGTACTGCTGCTGCTCCAGCACCTGCTGGGCAAGGACGGAGCGCTCGAGTACCTGAAGAAGCTCGAGGCCAACAACGTCGGGCCGTCCGCCTCCACCGGCAAGCTGCAGCCGAAGGTCAGCAAGGGCGAGCTGTTGGTCGCGAACGGCGACGTGCAGATGAACGCGGCGTCGATCGCGAACGACAAGTCGGCGTTCAGCGTCTTCTTCCCGGCGGCGAAGGACGGCAAGCGGACGACGCTGGCGCTGCCGTACGTGATGGGGCTCGGTGCGGGAGCGCCGAACGCCGACGGTGGTAAGCAGCTGATGGAGTACCTGCTGTCGACCGATGCGCAGCAGACGATCTCGAAGGACGCGTTCGGGTTGCCGGCGCGGGACGACGTACAGCCGGCCGACGCGAACTTCACCTCGGTGCAGAAGGCGACCGGCGGGGTCGAGGTGTGGCAGCCGGACTGGGCGGCGGTGCTGACGGACCTGGATGCCGACGTCGCGGCGTACACCAAGGCTGTGGGATGACGGTTCAGCTCGAGGACGTGACGGTGCACTTTGGCAACAAGCACAGTGGCCGTACGTGCGCGCTGGAAGGACTGGACCTGAGCGTCGCGGCCGGTGAGACGGTCGCGCTGCTCGGGCCGTCCGGGTCCGGGAAGTCGACCGCGCTGAAGGCGGTGGCCGGGTTCGTCCGGCCGTCGCGCGGGCGGATCCGGCTCGGTGGCCGGGACGTCACCGATCTCCCGCCTGCGCGGCGGGGGATCGGGGTGGTGGTGCAGAACTACGCGTTGTTCCCGCATCTGCGGGTTTCGGAAAACGTGGCATTCGGTTTGAAGGCGGCGCACAAGCCGAAGGCCGAGGTGGCTGCGCGGGTCACGGAAATGCTCGACATGGTCGGGATGAAGGATTTCCGAACACGTTTTCCGCGGGAGTTGTCGGGTGGGCAGCAGCAGCGGGTGGCGATTGCGCGGGCGCTGGCGATCCGGCCGCCGGTGCTGTTGCTGGACGAACCGCTGGCGGCTCTGGATGCGCAGTTGCGGGCGGACATGCTCGGCGAACTGCAGAAGCTGCGGCGGGAGGTGCCGGACATCGCGATCGTTTACGTCACCCACGATCAGTCGGAGGCGCTGGCGCTCGCGGACCGGATCGCCGTCATGCGTGATGCCCGCCTGGTTGATGTGGCGCCCGCTGCAGAGTTGTACGCCGCTCCGCCGTCCGCCTTCACTGCTTCGTTTCTGGGCGGAGCGAACCTGCTGCCCGTCGAGGTCTCCGACGGTGCCGTGAAACTGGCAGGCCGCGAGGTCCCCGGACTGACAGCACAACCCGGCAAGAGCCTGCTGTGCATCAGACCCCACGCGATCCGTCTGGATCTGCTCGAGGCGAACGGCACGTCCGGCAGGAACGGCGTGCCCGGCGCGTCCGGCGCGTCCGGCGTGCCCGGCGCGAACGGTGGTGCGGGCGGCGCGACCGGTGCTGCGGGCGGTGCGGGCGGCGCGAACGGTGGTGCGGGCGGTGCGGCACACGGTGCGCGCGCTGAGGCAGGCGGTGGGCGCCTTGAGGTGAGGTTGGCCGGGCGGGTGGTTGGGGCGCAGTGGCGTGGGGCGTTCAATCAGGTCACGTGCACCGTTGACGGGTTGCCAGAGGTGCTGGTGCGGGTTGAGGTGCCGGCGGACAGGGCTCTGCCTGGGGTTGGGGAATCGGTCTCGGTGGTGTTTCCGGTGGGGGCTTGCAGTTTGGTGGTGGGGTGATGGCTGTCGAGGTGTTGGGAGCCTCGGTCGTCCCTCGTGGGGAGCGGCGGCGGGACGGGAAGTGGTTGTGGGTTTTGCCGCCGTTGCTGGTGATCGCGGTGCTGGTGGTCTATCCGTTGGTGCTGGTCGCTGTGGAGTCGGTGCCGGCCCTGGGGTGTGGTGGTCGGGTCGGCGGAGTTTCGGGATGCGTTGCTGCGGACCGTACAGATCGCGGTCAGTTCGACGATCGGGTGCCTGATCGTGGGGACGTTCCTGGCCGTGGTGATCAGCTTTGTGCCGTTTCCGGGAGCGCGGGTGGTCGCCGGTCTGGTGGACACCATGCTGGCGTTGCCGTCTTTCCTGGTGGCGTTGTCGTTCACGTTCATCTACGGGAGTACGGGGATCCTCCGAGCGGGCGGGTTTCTCACCTCGCCGTGGGCGGTGGTACTCGCCGAGGTCACGTTCTACACACCGTTCGTCATGCGCCCGTTGCTCGCGGCAATGAGTCGCCTCCCGCGCGCCCAGCTCGACGTCGCGGCCAGTCTCGGTGCGGGCCCCTGGCGGGTGCTGCGGCAAGTCGTACTCCCCGAAGTGCGACCGGCCCTGGTAGCGGGCGGCAGCCTGACGCTGCTGCTGACGCTGAACGAGTTCGGCATCGTCCTGTTCCTCGGCGCGAAGAACACCACCACGCTCCCGATGCTCGTGCACACCAAGGGCATCGTGATGTTCGACTACCCGGGCGCGTGCGTGATCGCCGTCGTCCAGATCGCGCTCTCGCTCGGCCTGTACGCCGTACTGCGGACTGCACTCGGAGGAGGTCGTCGTGCTCGTCTGGACTAAGTCCGGCAAGGCCGCCGTCTGGATCGCCTTCGCGGTCGTCTTCGGCGTACTCGTACTGGCGCCGTTCCTGGTCGTGATCGCCGCCGCGTTCGCCGGCTCCTGGAACGGCGTACTCCCGTCAGACCCCACAACCAGTCATCTCCAACAGGCCCTGTCCGGTGACGAGCTCGCGTCGCTCTCGGTCAGCCTGCAGACCGCGTTCATGGGCGGCCTGTTCGCGGTCCTTTTCGGCACCTGGGGAGCACTCTCGGCAGCGAACACCCGGTTCGCGCGAGTGGCCGACGCCCTGCACCACCTGCCGATCGCCGTGCCGTCCGTGGTCGTCGGCCTCGGCCTGCTGGTCGCGTTCTCCCGGCAGCCGATCCTGCTGAACGGCACCAAGTGGATCGTGGTGATCGCCCACCTCGTCCTGATGGTTGCCTTCAGCTACGGAACGGTGGCGGCCGCCCTGCAGCGCATCGATCCGTCGTACGCCGATGTCGCTGCTTCGCTCGGTGCTTCGCCGGCGCGTGTCCTGTGGCAGGTCCGGTTTCCGATGCTGCTGCCCGCGGTCGCCTCGGCCGCCGGGCTGTCCGTCGCGCTGTCGATGGGTGAGGTCGGCGCCACGATCATGGTCTACCCGGCGTCCTGGCGGACGTTGCCGGTGAGCATCTTCGCGTTGACCGACCGCGGTCAGTCGTTCGTCGCGGCCGCCGAGGCGGTCGTGTTGCTCACGGCAACCGTCGTCCTGGTGCTGGTCCTCGACCGGCTACGCGGCCGCGCCACAGAACGCTGACCGGCCACGCGTCCGTGCCACGGAACGCTGACCGGCGGCGCGACGCGCCGCGGAACGGCGAGCGGCTGCTGCGTCGTAGACGTGAGCAGCGCGGAGCGTCGGCCGGCTAGTGCGTCACCGACGCCAGGAGCTGGGAGAGGCGGCCCAGCTCGGGCTCCCAGCCCGTCCGGTGGTTCGCGGCGTCCTCCGCGTTCGCGAATCCCGTATGGCTGAGCCGCATCCGGGTACCGTCCGGCACCTCGGTCAGGTCGACCTCGACCCGGGTCGGCGCGTCCCCGGTCCCGTCCCACTGCCAGCTGAACACCAGCCGCGTCGGCGGCACGACCTCCAGATAGGTACCGCGGACCACATGCGGCCCCATCTCCACGACGTACGAACCGCCGGCCCGGACGTCCGCCCGCACTTTCAGCTCCAGCTGTGGATTCGGGCAGTACCACTTCACCAGCAGCTCGGCCCGCGTCCACGCGTCGTACACACGGGCGATCGTTGCCGGAAGCACCCTTTCGATCCGGATCTCAGTGTCCATCGTCGTCCTCCCGCAAGAGCTCTTCCAACCGGTCAACGGTGCTGTTCCAGTACGACGTGAGGTCGCCGAGCCATGACTCCACCTCGGAGATCGCCTCCGGCCGGAGCGTGCACACCACCGTCCGGCCGACCCGCCGACGGCGCACCAGGCCCGCGTCGACGAGGACCCGGACGTGCTTGGTCATCGCCGGCGGCGTGATCCGGTGCGGCTCGGCAAGCTCGCCCATGGTTGCCTCGCCGCGGCTCAGCCGGCCCACGATCGCCAGCCTCGTGGGATCTGCCAGGGCCCCGAAGGTCGTCGTCAGCACAGCCAACACTTCACCAACTGGTGAAGTGTCGTGTCAAGCCCGTACGCTGGCCGCATGCGGCAGCCGTTCACCGAAACCAGTGGAATCGCCCGGCACTGGGGCTTCGAGGATCTCGCCTCCACCGGACCCGTGCAGCGCTACACGATGTTCACCGGCGTCCCGGTCCAGCTCGTCACCGGGTACGCCGAGACCCGCGAGCTGCTCGCCCATCCGGACGTGGTGCGCTCGTCGACGGAGGGTCCGCACCGGGAGACGGTCATGGACGACCTGATCGCGAGCACCGAGCGGCACATGCTGAACGCCAACCCGCCGGACCACACCCGGCTGCGCAAACTCGTCACGGCCGCGTTCACCCGTCGCCGGATCGAGGCGCTGGAGCCGCGGATCCGCGAGATCGCCACCAGCCTGCTCGACGAGCTGGACGGCGCCGACGGGCCGGTCGACCTGGTGAACGCGTACAGCTACCCGTTGCCGATCACCGTGATCTGCGAGCTGATCGGCATCCCGGCGGTGCGCCGCGACGACTTCCGCCGCTGGTCGTCGGTGCTCGTGAACGCGGCCGTGCACACCGACGAGGAGTACGTCGAGGCGATCTCGCTGATGCGCGAGTTCGTGCACGAGCTGATCGCCCAGAAGCGGCTGGCGCCGACCGACGACCTCCTGTCCGGACTGATCGCCGTACAGGAGGACGGCGATCAGCTGAGCCAGGACGAGCTGACCTCGATGGTGTTCCTGCTGCTCGCGGCCGGCCACGAGACCACGGTCAGCCTGATCAGTAACGGAGTACATGCTCTGCTTCGGCATCCGGACCAGCTCGAGCTGCTCAGGTCCGAGCCCGAGCGACTGCCGGCGGCCGTCGAGGAGCTGCTGCGGTACGACGGCCCGCTGCAGGCGGCGATCCCGTACGTCGCCCGCGCGTCGATCGACGTCGCGGGCCGGCGGATCGACGCCGGTGACGTGATCGTGTTCGCGCTGCTGCCGGCGAACCGGGACGTCCGGAAGGTGGAGCGGGCCGACGAGCTGGACATCACCCGCTCGGACTCCGCGCACCTCGCGTTCGGGCACGGGATCCACCACTGCCTCGGCGCTCCGCTGGCCCGGCTGGAGGGCCGGATCGCGCTGGAGCTGCTGTTCGAGCGGTTCCCGCGGCTGCGGCTCGCCGTACCGAAGCAGGATCCGCCGCGGCACCCGAGCTTCCTGATGAACGCGATCCGCGAGCTGCCGGTACTGCTTTGAACATCGGGTGAAATGACAGCGATGGGATTGCCACCCGCTTGGCAGCCGGTGGCATCCTTTCGGGGTGACGGAGTTGATGGAGGTCGCGCGACACCTGCTGAGCATCGCGATGGCGTCGCAGTGGCTGCTGCTCATCCTGTTCGTCGCCGCCGCGGTCGACGCGGTGTTCCCGGTCGTGCCCAGCGAGGGCATGGTGATCACCGCCGGCATGGCCGCGGCCGCCGGCCATCAGAACCTGCCGCTGGTGATCGCGGTCGCGATGGCCGGCTCGGTGATCGGCGAGTCCTTCTGCTACCTCCTCGGCCGCGGCTCCGGCCCGGCGCTGCACCGCTGGATGATGCGCCAGGAGCGCCGCCAGCAGATCTACGACCGGGTCTCGGGCGCGCTGCACAAGCGCGGTGGGCTGATCCTGATGACGGTCCGCTACATCCCCGGCGCCCGGATGGTCGCGACCCTGACCGCGGGCGCGACCCGGTACTCGTTCAAGAAGTTCCTGGTCTTCACGTTCTTCGGCGTGACGATCGCGTACACGTACGTCGCGATGCTCGGCTACCTCGGCGGTGACGCGTTCGCGCACGACCAGCTGAAGGGGCTCGCGTTCAGCCTGAGTCTGGCGGCGGTGATCGGTCTCGTCCTGGAGACGTCCCGCCGGATCGCGAACCGGCCGCGCCGCGAAGGTCACAGGCGCCTAACGATCGCCGCGCCGGTTTGCCTCCCGGCGCGTGTCCCGGCCCAACCTTCCCGCCTTCCCGTGCGTCAGTAGGTAGGTGGTGAGGCCAGGGGTGAACCTCGCGGCCGCTGCGGTGGTCATCGCGGCGGTCATCGTCGGGTGTTCCGACGTACCTCCGGACGGCGCCCCGAAGCCCAGCAACGCCACGGTTCCGAGGACCGGTGTCACGCCGTCGGTGAAGCCGAGTACGCCTTCGGTCACGCCATCGACGGGGAAGTTGCCTGCCGCGGCTCCGGTACTGCGGTCCTTCCCGGCGCGGTTGCCGAACGGTAAGCCGCCGCTGTTCGTTGTGGTGTCGTTCGACGGCGCCGGAGATCTCGGGCTCTGGGCGCACTGGCGGGCCGTCGCCAAGCAGGTCAACGCGCGGATGACGTTCTTCCTGTCCGGGCCGTACCTCTACCCGGAGGACCACCGCACCGACTACAAGCCGCCGTACAAGAAGCCCGGCGCCTCCGACATCGGGTGGGGCGACACCGCGAACGTCCTCGGCCGTACGACGGTACTGCGCGCGGCGATCGCCGAGGGCCACGAGATCGGCACGCACGCGAACGGGCACTTCTGCGGCGCGAACGGCATCGGCCGCTGGACCACCGCACAGTGGACCGCCGAACTGAACGCGTTCGACCGGATGGTCCGGACCGGGCCGACGCTGGCCGCGGGCAAGTCCGTCGAGCCGCCGTTCGACCCGTCAACGGTGAAGGGCATGCGGACGCCGTGCCTGGAGGGCAACCGCGCCGCGTACCGGGCCGCGATGGTGCGGCGCGGCATGCTGTACGACGCCTCCGCGCCCGGCTACATCGCGTGGCCGAAGAAGGAGAACGGGGTATGGAACTTCCCGCTCGAGTCGGTCACGCTCGCGGGGACCAAGAAGACCACGCTGACGATGGACTACAACTTCTGGTACTCGCAGACCAAGGCGAAGCGGGCCCCGATCGCCCAGGCGCCGGCGATGAAGGCGCAGGTGCTCGCGACGTACCGGCAGGCGCTGGCCAAGTCGCGGTCCGGCGACAACCCGCCGCTGTTCCTCGGCAACCACTTCAACCACTGGAACAACAGCGTGTACTCCGACGCGCTCACCCAGTTCGTACTGGAGACGTGCAAGCAGCCCGACGTCCGGTGCGTGTCGAACATGGAGCTGGCCAGCTGGCTGGCGAAGAACGGCGTACCGGGCCGGTCATAGCTCCAGGTAGCCGAGACCGCTCTGCCAGGTCCCGCCGTCCTTGATCCGGCCGACCACCAGCCGCTGCAGGCTGGTGTCCTGCGGGAGCTCGTCTAGGTGGTCGGTGCCGTGCGTACGGAACGTGAAGAAGATCGCGCTGTCCTGGCTGTCGACCGGCGTCCCGTACGGCGTGAACCTGCGGCCGAACTTCACCATGTTCGAGTCCTGCGGGAGGTGGTCCAGCAGGTACGGGTCGATCAGCCACGACCAGAGCGTCGCGGTCCGCACCGGGTGCTCCGGGAAGTACCGCGGGAAGAACTCGCGCGCCTGCTGCAGGCTGTCGTCGACCAGCTCCGGTGTCAGCGGGCCGGTCTCCGGGATGTGTACGCCGATCACCCACTCGCCGGTCTCCACGCCCGGGGTCGGGTCCTTCTCGGTGACCTCGTAGAGCATGTACTGCAGCCGGCCGAGCGAGTAGATCTGGCCGTTCCAGAAGTGCCGCAGCCACCAGTGCGTCTCCAGGCCGTACTCACCGTGGGTACGGCGGCTGACCTTGAGCTGCTGCCCGAGGTCCGCGAGCGACGCCCAGCTGACCTCGTCCGGGATGCCGCGCTCCGCGTGGTACCGGCGGATGTCCGGCAGCGTGTCCAGGTACGCCTGGACCGAGTTCCGCGGGTCCTCGGGGAAGGTCGGCTCCGGCTCGCTGCCGAGCTTGCCGACCGCCGCCCGGAGCTGGTCGGCGAGATCCTTCACCGCCACCGGATCCGGCGCGAACGCCTCGGCCGCCTCCCGATCGAGCTCCGAAAACCCCAGCAGCCGGTACTCCTCAGCAGTCGTCACCGGTCAACCGTAACCGATGAAGGAACGGCCAGAACCTTACGATCTGAGGCGTGAGCTACGAGCGGTTTCCGGTGCCCGAGCGGTTGCGGGGTGTGATCGAGCACGTGTGGATGGTGGAGTCGGCGCCGTTGGCCGAGATCCGGCGGGAGATCCTGATCCCGACCGGGCGGCCCGGGCTGGCGATCGCGCTGGGCGATCCGGGGACGCGGCACGACCCGGTGACGCGGGCCGAGTGGATGAACGCGGCGTCGGTGTTCGGGGTGATGACGCGGCCGCACGTGCTGGGGCAGACCGGTACGTCGAGTTACGTCGGCGTGGAGTTCACGCCGTGGGGGCTCGCGGCGTTCGGGTTGCCGGCGTTGGTGGACGACGTACGGGAGCTGGCGGACTGGGTCGGCGCAGACACGACGGCCGGGTTGGTGGGTGAGCTGCGGGCGGTGTCCTTCGGGGCTGGGCGGGCCGAGCGGCTGGCGGGGTTCCTGGCGGCGCGGCTGACGGGTGTCGACGTACCGCAGGTCGTGGTGGAGGCGGTACGGGCGATCGACGAGCTGCGCGGGCGGGTCGCGGTGGCGGAGGTCGTCCGGCGGTGCGGGACGTCGTACAGCACTCTGTACCGGCTGTTCCGGCGGAGCGTCGGGATCGGGCCATGGGACGAATCATCCACGTCGAGATAGTTGCCGAGGACCACGATCGCGCTGCGGCGTTCTACACGAAGGTGTTCGGTTGGGCGGTCACCCCCGCACCCGTGCCGGACGGCTACCTGCTGGCGCGGACCGGCGCGGGCGAGGGCATCGACGGCGCGATCATCAGCAACCGCTACCAGACCCAACCAACCATCGCCTGGATCGAGGTCGACGACCTGGAAGCCACCCTGGAGGCCGCCCGCGCGGCAGGCGGCCGTCCAGTCGGCGACATCCAGGAACTGCCCGGCATCGGCCGCCTCAGCTACCTGCGCGACACCGAGGGAGTGCTGATCGGGGTTCGAGCTGTACCGAAGAACGGGTAGTGCACGGCTGACACACTGTACGCGCGACCGCGGGCGCGCTCAGGTGCACTAGGTGCGGACGCGGTACTGCCCGTCCTTCGGTACGCCGCTCAGCGTTCTTCGGCCAGGCCCAGGTAGAGGATCTTCGGGTTGGAGGGGTTGAAGGCGAGGGACGGGATGCCGTCGTTGCGGTTGTGGTGTTTGCTGAGGGCGCCGGTGGAGGGGACGAAGCGGTAGAGGTCGGCGCCGAAGTTGGCGAAGGACGTGCCGTAGCTGAAGTACAGGAGGTCCGGGTCGACCGGGGAGGCCCACATCCGGTTGCCGTTGATCAGGTCGGCGCGGCTCTGGTCCAGGACCTCGCGGAACTTCAGGCCGCCGTCGTCGGACTGCCAGATGAACCGGGTCGAGCGGTCCCGGTCGTACCCTTCCAGCCACACCTTCGACGGATCCGCGGGCGAGATCGTCAGGCTGAACGCGTTCACCCGCTCCACCGCCCGCGACCGCGCCCAGCTCCGGCCGCCGTCGTACGTCACGTAGACGCCGTCCGACATCACCCCGATGACGATGTGGTCCGGGTTCCGCGGATCCACCACCGCGTCGTACAGGTACAGGTCCCGCGCCGCCGGTACGCCGACCCGCTGCCAGCTCGTGCCGTCGTCGGTGGAGTCGTAGAGCTGCCCGTCGGTGGACACCGCCCGCAGCCGCCCGGCGCGAGCGTCGAGCGCGGCGAGGCCGTTCCACTCGACCGGCCCGAGGACCGTGCTCACCCGCGAGCCATGCACGCGGTGGATCGGCTGGTCGTTGACGCTGTAGATGTACGCCGAATCGCCCGGCCCCGGCTGGACGTCGTACGTGCTGAGGTCGTCAGGCGACTTGTCGAGCAGTTGCCAGCTGCAACCGGCGTCGCTGGACCGCTGGATCGAGCGTTTGCCGATGCTGATCAGCGTGTTGGGTTCCTGCAGCGCGGCGACCTTGGCGTACGTGACGGCCTGCAGCTTGCCGGTCGTCGGCGCGAGGGTCTCGCCGTCGGTCTCGGTGATCGTCACCGAGCCGTCGCCGTACACGGTGTCGCAGTGCGGCGGGTTCCAGAACCAGCCGGGATCCGCGGAGTACGACGGTACTAGTGCCAAGAGGACGGTCAGAGCACTCGTGATGGGGGTCATCCCTTAGATGTAAGGGCTTTCGGGCATGCCGATCCAGCGCCCGCCGTGGCCGACAGGCGTCATGGCGGAAAGCGGTCAGACTGCGCTCAGCCCGCGGCTGTGTCGATGTGCCGCGCGAGGACCAGGTCGTCCTCGGTGAGCCCGCCGGCCTCGTGGCTGCTGACCCGGAAGGTGATCGTCGTGTACCGGATGTCGATGTCCGGGTGGTGGTTCATCGACTCGGCGAGCTGCGCGACGGTCGCCACCAGCCGGATGCCGTCCAGGAAGTTGTCCCTCGTGACAATGCGGACCAGTTCGCCGTCCACGACCTTCCAGCTCGGCAGGTGGTCGCGCAGGGCGACCTCGATCTGGTCATCGGTCAAGAGGTCAGCCATGGGCTCACTCTAGGGCATGGCTCCTGAACCCACGCCTACCGCGCAGCACTCGGCACCGCACCTCGCCGCGCTCGTGGTGCCGCGAGGAAGCCAACCAGCGCCAGTACGGCGCCCATGGTGATGATCGAGCCGAAGACCCATGGTTGTGGGGCGTCGGCGTTGAAGGCGAGCAACGTGCCGCTGATCGCGAGGCCGGTGGCGATGCTCATCGTCGCCGCCATCTGACCGGCGCTGGTGTTGCGCCCGGAGTTGCTCCGGTCGGAGAGGTCGAGCGTCAGCACCGACAGGCTGGACGAGCTGAGCCCCATCCCGATGCCCGCGAAACCCCACCCGATCAGCCCGAACCACGTCGTCGCGTCGGTCCACGCGAGCAGCGACGTCACCGCCAGCCCGACCGTCATGAACGCCAGCCCGGTCCGCAGTACGACGACCCGCTCGAACCCGTGCTCCCGGCCCTGCAGCCACGACCCGAACGCCCAGCACACCCCCGTGATCGACAACGTCACCCCGGCTTTCGACGGGCTGAAGTCGTGCTGCAACGTCAGCAGCAGCGGCAGGTACGCTCCGACCCCGGCGAACGCCGCACCGCCGAGTGCACGGACCGCGACCACCGCCGGGAACCCCCTTCGCGCGGTGAACGTGCCCGCAGGCATCACCCGTACGGCGGCCCGTGCGAGGACCAGGAGCGCGACGAGTATCGCCGTACCGGCAAGCACCGGATGCGCTTCGAGGTGGTCGCCGGCGACGGTCATCGAGAACAGCGCGACCGACGCGGCGAGCGCCCAGGGGAGCGCCGCGCGCCACGCCTCCAGCTCGGCCGCGTCCTCCGCGGTGCGCTCCGGTGCCGGTACGTCGGCGGACTGGCGCATGGCCGGGCGGAGCAGGAGCCAGCTCGGTACGAGCAGAGCGACCGCGCCGAGGAAGACCCAGCGCCAGCCGAACTGCTCCGTGACGACACCGGTCAGCACCGGCCCGAGCACCGACGGCAGGATCCACATCGCGGCGAACAACGAGAACATCCGCGGCCGCAGTACGGCGGGCAACGCCCGGGCGACCAGCACCATCAGCGACACGTCGAGCAGGCCCTCGGCGAGACCGCTGAGCAGCCGGCCGGCGATCACCATCGGCATCGCGGCCGCCGTACCGACGAGCACCTGGGCGAGCGCGAACGAGATCGCGCCGGCCCGCAGGGTCGGGATCGGGCCGCGGCGGTCGGACCAGAGACCGGCGATCGCCAGCGAGATCAGGTAGCTGGCGTTCGGGGCCGCGTTCGCGAGCCCGAAGCTGCCCAGCGCGTCGAACTCGCGGACCATCGTCGGCAGCGCCGTACCGACCGCGCGGTTCTCGAACGCGCCGAGGGTGACCAGGCCGATCACCCCGAGGACCAGGGGCAGATGCTGTCCGGTGAAGAGCTTGGGGCGGTCCTCGGCGACGGTCATGCCCGCTATCGTCGAAGTTGAAGTGGGGTTTAAGTCAAGCGGTTGTCCGGGAGCCGGAAGATCAGCACCAGGACGCGGAGTACCAGCACCGCGCAGATCACCAGCAGGTTGTAGCCGAACAGCTGGAACAGCGACATCGTCGCGGTGATCCTCGGCCCGCCGGGCGTGCCGAGCAGCAGCACCGCCATGATGCCCGCGGTCGCGCCGAGGATCACCAGCAGCGCCTGATGGAGCAGCCCGGTGAAGTGCCGGCGGTCGCGCTCGTCGGCGAGCAGCCGGACGTTCACCCCGAGCCGCCCGCTCTCCGCGGCGGCCGCGATCCGGTCGATCCGGCGCGGCAGCCGGCGCAGCATCGGCAGCAGCTGGGCGAGCTCCTCGGTCGCCGTCCGGCGCAGCGAGTCCGGTGCGAGCCGGTCGATCACGTGCGCCCCCGCGAACTGCCGCGACGCCGCCACCAGGTCGAACCCGGGGGAGATCCGGGAGATCGTGCCCTCGATCGTCGCCAGCGCCCGGAACACGGCGGCGACCTCCGGCGGTACGCCGAGTTCGTGCGAGGTGATGATCCTGAACAGGTCGTTGAACATCGCCGGCCCGAGCGTGACACCCGCCGCCAGGTACTTCGTCATGAACTGCCCGACGGCACGCTCCAGCGAGCGTTCGTCGATCACGTCCGGACGGTAGACGATCTCCAGCAGCGCGTCGGTGGCCGCCACCGGGTCGCCGTGGTCGATGGCGAGCAGGAACCGTTGCAGCGCGTCCCGGGTGGCCGGGTCGAGGCGGCCGACCGAGCCGAGGTCGAGCATCCCGATCCGGCCGTCGGTGAGCAGCAGGAAGTTGCCCGGGTGCGGGTCCGCGTGGAAGACGCCGTCGATCGCCACCTGACCGAGCAGGCAGTCGAACAGCGTCCGCCCGAGCCGAACCGGATCGAGTCCGCGGTCGGCGATCGCCTGCCGAGCGTTCCCGAGGCCGATCCCGTCCAGGCGCTGCATGGTCAGCACCCGGCGGGTACTGCGCTCCGGGTACAGCCGCGGTACGACGAGGTCATTGCTACCGGCAACGGAACGGCCGGCCGCGACGGTGGTCATGTTCCCGGCCTCGACGGTGAAGTCGAGCTCCTCCCGCATCGCATCCGCAAACCCGTCGGCGAGCCCCCGAACACCCATCGCCCGACCCCAGTCGGTATTCCGCTCCAGCACCCGCGCAAGCCGCCGCACGATATCCAGATCCCGATCCACCAGCCCACCGATCCCCGGCCGCTGCACCTTCACCACCACGTCGGTCCCGTCGGTCAGACGGGCGGTGTAGACCTGGGCCACTGAGGCGGCGGCGAGGGGGGTTGGGTCGAAGTCGGCGTACAGCTGGTTGATCGGGGCGCCGAGTTCTTCGATGAGGACCTGCTCGACCTGGGGCCAGGGGGCCGGGGTGACCTGGTCCTGCAGGCGGCTGAGTTCGGTGGCGACCGACGCGGGGATGATGTCGCTGCGCGTGGACAGCACTTGGCCGAGCTTCACGAGCGTGACACCTGCTTCGTCGAGCGCCAGCCTCAGCGACCTGGCCAGCTCCGCCTGCCCGGCGGCGTTCTCCCGGCCGGGCCTCCGGCGACCGCGCAGGTACGGACCGAGCCCGTGCTTGATCGCGATCCGCAGGATCTGCAGGTACCGTCGGGTGCGCGCGATCCGCCCGCTCAGATCCCGCCGCAGATCCCGTGCCCGCGGCAACGACCCGGTCGGCACCAGCGCCTCCGCCAGTACCAGGAACACCAGTCCGGCCACCATCGAGACCAGCGCGATCAGTGCCATGAACGCGATCGCGGCACCGTTCGACCCGGTCCACGGCGGCGTACCGATCATCGCCACCGCCAGCGGACCGGACACGCTCAACGTGATCAGCGCCCCGACCGCGAGCCGCCCGAACCCGAACCGCACCCCGAGCAGCCGCTGCGCGATCGGCACGAAGATCACCATGAACACGACCAGGTTCCCCAGCCGCAACACGACAACGTCCATGCCCGAACCCTAGGCGCTGACCCGCCGCCCACAACTCCCCCACGCGAGGGGTTCCCCCCTGACCCGGAGGCTTGCCCCCTCAACTGGAGGGTTGTGCACAACGGGACGAGCCCCTGGCTCCGGATGGGGCCAGGGGCTCGGGGGTACTGCGTTCGTGCGGGTCAGGCGCGGCGGCGGATCTTGTTGCCGAGCCAGACGAGGGGGTCGTACTTGCGGTCGGCGACGCGTTCCTTCATCGGGATCAGCGCGTTGTCGGTGATCTTGATGTGTTCGGGGCAGACCTCGGTGCAGCACTTGGTGATGTTGCAGAACCCGAGGCCGTGCTGCTCCTGCGCCGCGTTCTGGCGGTCGGCGGCGTCCAGCGGGTGCATGTCCAGCTCGGCGATCCGCATCAGGAACCGCGGACCGGAGAAGTTCTCCTTGTTCTCCTCGTGGTCCCGGATGACGTGGCAGGTGTCCTGGCACAGGAAGCACTCGATGCACTTCCGGAACTCCTGCGAGCGCTCCACGTCCTCCTGCTGCATCCGGTACTCACCGGGCTTGAGGTCCGCCGGCGGCTTGAAGGCCGGCACCTCGCGGGCCTTCTGGTAGTTGTACGAGACGTCCGTGACCAGGTCCCGGATCACCGGGAAGGTCCGCATCGGCGTGACCGTGACGACCTCGTCCTCTTCGAACGTGTTCATCCGGCACATGCACATCAGCTTCGGCATGCCGTTGATCTCGGCGCTGCAGGAGCCGCACTTGCCGGCCTTGCAGTTCCAGCGGACCGCCATGTCCGGTGTCTGGGTGGCCTGCAGCCGGTGGATGACGTCGAGGACGACCTCGCCCTCGTTCACCTCGACCTCGTAGTCCTTCAGCTCGCCGCCGTCGGAGTCCCCACGCCACACGCGGAATTTGCCTTTGTAGCTCATGTGCTCGGCAGCTCCTCTTCGGTCAGGTACTTCGACAGTTCGTCGACCTCGAACAGCTCGAGCAGGTCCGCGCGCATCGGGATCTGCTGCTCCTCGGTGACGTTCACCGAGCCGTCGGAGTCGAGCGCGCAGACCAGCAGCTTCTTGCGCCACTCGGCGTTCATCACCGGGAAGTCGTCCCGGGTGTGACCGCCGCGGGACTCCTGCCGCAGCAGCGCGGCGCCCGCCACGCACTCCGACACGGTCAGCATGTTCCGCAGGTCGAGCGCCAGGTGCCAGCCCGGGTTGAACTGCCGGTGACCCTCCACCGTCATCTTCGCGATCCGGCCGCGGAACTCGGCCAGCCGGCCGAGCGCCTGCTCCATCTCGGCCTCCTTGCGGATGATGCCGACCAGGTCGTTCATCGACTGCTGGAGCTCCTGGTGGATCGTGTACGGGTTCTCGCCACCCTCGAGCTCGAACGGCGCCAGCGCTTCCGCCGCGGGCCGCGTCGATGTCGGCCTCGTCGATCTTCGGCCGCTCCTTGAGCGAGTCGACGTACGTCGATGCACCCATGCCGGCGCGCCGCCCGAAGACCAGCAGGTCGGACAGCGAGTTGCCGCCGAGCCGGTTCGAGCCGTGCATGCCGCCGGCCACCTCACCGGCAGCGAACAGCCCCGGCACGACGGACGACGCCGTGTCGGGGTCGACCTCGACGCCGCCCATCACGTAGTGACAGGTCGGGCCGACCTCCATCGGCTCCTTGGTGATGTCGACGTCCGCCAGCTCCTTGAACTGGTGGTGCATCGACGGCAGCCGCCGGGTGATCTCCTCGGCCGGCAGCCGGGTCGACACATCCAGGAACACCCCACCGTGCGGAGTACCCCGGCCGGCCTTCACCTCGGAGTTGATCGCCCGGGCGACCTCGTCCCGCGGCAGCAGCTCCGGTGGGCGCCGGTTGTTGTCGGCGTCCTTGTACCAGCGGTCGGCCTCTTCCTCGGTGTCCGCGTACTGCGCCCGGAAGACATCCGGCACGTACTCGAACATGAACCGCTTGCCCTCGGAGTTCTTCAGTACGCCGCCGTCACCGCGGACCGACTCGGTGACCAGGATGCCCTTCACCGACGGCGGCCAGACCATGCCGGTCGGGTGGAACTGGATGAACTCCATGTTGATCAGCGTCGCGCCGGCCCGCATCGCGAGGGCGTGACCGTCACCGGTGTACTCCCACGAGTTCGAGGTGACCTTGAACGACTTGCCGACGCCGCCGGTGGCCAGAATGACCGCAGGCGCGTCGAACATGATGAAGCGGCCCGACTCGCGCCAGTACCCGAAGGCGCCGGAGATCGCGTCCCCGTCCTTCAGCAGCTCGGTGATCGTGCACTCGGCGTACACCTTGAGGTTGGCCTCGTAGTCGCCGGTCTTCTCGAAGTCCTCCTGCTGCAGCGAGACGATCTTCTGCTGCAGCGTGCGGATCAGTTCCAGGCCGGTGCGGTCGCCGACGTGCGCGAGCCGCGGGTAGGTGTGGCCGCCGAAGTTTCGCTGGCTGATCTTGCCGTCCGGCGTGCGGTCGAACAGCGCGCCGTACGTCTCCAGCTCCCAGACCCGGTCGGGAGCCTCCTGCGCGTGCAGCTCGGCCATCCGCCAGTTGTTCAGGAACTTGCCGCCGCGCATCGTGTCGCGGTAGTGCGTCTGCCAGTTGTCGTTGGAGTTCGCGTTGCCCATCGCGGCCGCGCAACCGCCCTCGGCCATCACCGTGTGCGCCTTGCCGAACAGCGACTTGCAGATGATCGCGGTCTTCTTGCCCTGCTCACGGGCCTCGATCGCCGCCCGCAGACCGGCGCCGCCGGCCCCGATCACGACGACGTCGTACGAGTGTCGTTCCAGCTCAGTCATGAATCCTCAATTGATGAAGCGCAGGTCGGAGAACCATCCGGCGGAGACCGCCATGATGTAGAAGTCGGTCAGGATCACGGTGAACAGCGAGGTCATCGCGAAGGTGCCGTGCTTCGGGTTCAGCTTGGACACGAAGGTCCAGTACCGGTAGCGCATCGGGTGCTTGGAGAAGTTCTTCAGCCGGCCGCCGACGATGTGCCGGCAGGCATGGCAGGACAGGGTGTACAGCCACAGGCAGACGAGGTTGATCCAGATGATCAGCGTGCCGAGGCCGATGCCGAAGCCGCCGCCCTTGCCGTGGAAGGCCTGGATGCCGTCGTAGACGTTCAGCAGGCCGAAGACCAGTGCACCGTAGAAGAAGTAGCGGTGCAGGTTCAGCGCGATCAGCGGGAACTTCCGCTCACCGGTGTACTTCTTGTGCGGCTCGGGCACCGCGCACGCGGCCGGCGCGAAGAACAGCGACCGGTAGCCCGCCTTGCGGTAGTAGTAACAGGTGCCGCGGAAGCCGGCCAGGATCACGAACGTGATCAGGCTGAACGGCAGGAAGCGCGGGAAGTGGCCGAACCAGGTGCCGAGATGGCTGGAGCCCTCGACACAGCTGCTCGTCACACACGGCGAGTACAACGGGGTGAGGTAGTGGTACGCGCCGACCCAGTACCACTTGTTCATGAAGATCCGGATCGTCGCGTAGACGATGAAGAACGCCAGGATCACACCGATCCGCAACGGCGCGAGCCACCACTTGTCCGATCGTGCGGTCTTCAGGCCCACTTGAGCGCGGCCCGGTGCGCTTACTCCGGTGGCCATCAGAACCGTCCTCGCTTCGCTGCGGGCGATTCTGCCGGCCAGAACGCGCTCTGCTCAATTGTTCGCTCGCTGCGCTCGTTCACGGGGCGTGCCTGTCCGGTGCGCCGAAGCCTTCGTGCTCCGCGTCGGTCCACATGGACGCGTCATACTCCACGTCGGGAATCTCCTCGAGTTCCTCCGGAACTGGTCCGGGCCTGTGCCTGGCGTCGGGCGGGCCGAGTTCTGCGAGATCGTCGTTCAACCGAGCCACATCGGACACCAGGCGGCGAATGCCGAGGGTGTCACCGTACTCCTGGCTCAGCCGGCCGACGGCGGCGTGCAGTCCTTCGAGTGCTCGGGCGACTGCGGCAACCTCGCCTGCCCCCGCAGTGAACTCAGCGCTCATGCCGACTCCAGTAATGGTTGTGTAGCTGTCAGTATGGGCACACTTTGCCCCTGCCGAGCGCCCAACGGAAGACCCCTCGGTACGGCGTGTTTCCAGTTAGGGTTACCTCAGTTGCGACCTGCCGACGGGTGGAGTAATGGAGCGAATCCGCCCTGCAGCACAAGAAGATTCGCCGGCGGCGTCAGCGTCTCGACTTCATGAATACCGACCGGCCGGACCGGCATCCCGTACCCCTCCCAGGCCCACGGCAGCAGCCGACCGCCCAGCACCAACGCGGGCGAACCGTCGAACCGCACCATCGCACCGTCCGGCAGCTCGGAGAAGTTCTGGGTAGTCGTGAGCTGCCGCCGGGTCCGTGATTCGACCCGCTGATGATGCAGCACCGCATCCATCTCGGCCGCGCGCGGACGTTCGGTAAGGCCATGAGCAGTCGCCCATGCCCCGGCGTACAGCAGATAATCCCTGCGCCTGCAGTAATGACACGGCCGATGTCCCGCCGCCAGCGCCACCGCCTCGTCGAAGAAGAACAGTGCGGTCCACCGCCCCGGCGGCATCGGATCGCGCCGGATCCCTTTCCACTCAAGGACGCAGCAGATCCACGCCTTCGAGCGCCAGCGGGTCGTCCCGAGCGTCCGGTCCGGCCGGTGGATGCTGCCGCGGTTGCCCATCAGCAGCCCGCGGCCGGCCTCGGCCACGATCTCCTGGGTCGGCAGAACCCTGTTCGGTAAGGGCATAGCAGCATCGTGCCGCATCCCGCGGACAGTTTCTGGCAGAGTCGCGACAGTGAAGACAGTCGTCGGAGTGGCAGTAGTAGCGGACAACCGGGTGCTGGCGGCGTACCGGCCGGACCCGGACGGCGGCTGGGAGTTCCCGGGCGGGAAGGTGGAGCCGGGGGAGACCGACGAGCAGGCCGCCGTACGGGAGCTCCGCGAGGAACTGGACCTGGAGATCAAGGTCGGCGCGTCGCTCGGGCCGGCGGTGAACATCTCGCCCGAGTACCAGCTGCACGTCTATCTCGCGACAGTCGTTTCCGGCGACCCGGTACTGCGGGAACACTCGGAACTGCGGTGGTTCGCGGCCCCCGAGCTGGACGAAGCGGGCTGGCTGGTCCCCGATCGGCCTTTCGTACGGGAGCTTCGGGGCCGGCTCTGAGTGTTAGAAGTCACACTGCCGCCCGCCGCCGGTCGCTCACGCTCCGGAACTGTATGGGTCGTTTGTATGGGTTGTACCTGGTGAGTCGTCTACCGGCCGGACGAGAATCCTTGCCTGACTCTTGGGGAGGAGTGACCTATGTCGGTGTACCCGGCAGTCCCGGCGGTGCGGCGCGAGGCCAGGTACGAGGTCGATGGCGCGCCGGAGGTCGTCTGTGAGGTGTACGAGCTCGGCTCGCACCGGCGGACGCCCGTGGCGGTCCGGGAGCTGACCAGCCGCCAGGTGGCGATCGGCCGGATGATGTCGGCCGGTGCCAAGGACGCGGCGATCGCCCGCGAGCTCGGGCTCTCGCTGCGCACGGTGCGCGCGGAGATCAGCGCGCTGATCAAGGGCCTCGGCGCGAGGTCGCGGTTCCAGGCGGGCTGCCTGCTGGTCCGCCGCTTCGGCTGACCGGTCGGCCCCGGACTTCGCGCCGGCGCCGAAAGTTGTCGGCGGGCCGACGTAGGCTTTCGGCATGGTTGAGCTTGCTGAGCACCGGCTGCTGCTGGTGCACGCCCACCCGGACGACGAAACCATCAACAACGGTGTGACGATGGCGCGATATGTGGCCGAGGGAGCGCACGTCACGCTGATCACCTGCACTCTCGGCGAAGAGGGCGAGGTGCTGGTTCCCGAGCTGGCGCACCTGGCCGCGGATCAGGAGGACGACCTCGGCCGGCACCGGATCGGCGAGCTGGCGAACGCGATGTCCGAGCTCGGCGTCACCGACCACCGGTTTCTCGGTGCGGCGGGCAAGTACCGCGATACCGGGATGATCTACAACGACCAGGGGAACGCGGACGTCCCGCCGGACACCCGCAAGGACAGCTTCTGGCAGGCCGACCTGCTCGACGCGGCGAACGATCTGGTCCCGGTGATCCGCGAGCTCCGGCCGCAGGTCCTGGTCACCTACGACCAGTGGGGCAACTACGGCCACCCGGACCACATCAAGGCGCACCGGGTCGCGATGTACGCCGCGGACCTGGCCGCCGCCCGGTCGTACCGGGAGGACCTCGGCGAGGCCTGGGACATCCCGAAGATCTACTGGACAGCGATGGCCGAGTCCCGGATGCGCGAGCAGTTGCGGGCGCTCCGCGACGCCGGTGACACCACCACCTTCGAGGGGATGGACCCGGACGGCCCGCTGCCGCCGATGATCACCCCGGACCGGCTGATCGACTGCGTGATCTCCGGCGACGAGTTCCTGGACCGGAAGATGAACGCGATGAAGGCGCACGCCACCCAGATCACCGTCGACGGGCCGTTCTTCGCGCTGTCCAACAACAACGGCAACCAGATCTGGGCCTCCGAGCCGTACCGGCTGGTCAGGGGCACCGCCGCCCCGGACGCGGACGGCCTCGAGCACGACCTGTTCGCCGGCCTCTGAGAGGTGACCGTTCCCACACGCTCGGTCGAGCCGAGGTCAGTACAGGAGGCATAACCTGCTGACGTGTCCTCGACCGAGCCCAGTGGGAGCGTGCCCGCCGCGGAGTTCCGTGCTGCGCTCGGGCGGTTCGCGTCCGGCATCACGATCATGAGCACGCTGCAGGACGGTGTCGCGCACGCGATGACCGCGAACGCGTTCACCTCGGTGTCGCTCGATCCGCCGCTGGTGCTGGTCTGTGTGGACAAGGGTGTCCGGATGCACGCCGCCGTACTGGACTGCGGGTACTGGGCGATCTCGGTGCTGTCCGCGGAGCAGCAGCCGGTCGCGGAGCGGTTCGCCCGGTCCGGGCGGGACCTGTACAGCCAGTTCGACGGCATCGCCACGACGGCCGGCCCGAAGACCGGGTGCCCGACGGTCGACGGGGCGCCGTCCTGGCTGGAGTGCCGCACCTGGGCGACGTACGACGGGGGAGATCACACGATCGTGGTCGGCGAGGTGCTGAGTCTGGGGACCGGCGGGACGGCCGATCCGGGAGCGCTGCTCTACTCCTCCGGTCACTACCGGAAACTGCCCGGAAACTGACCGTTGTCCCCGGGCGACCAGGGGCTGCCCCGAGGGACGGCCAGACCGCTGGTGTCCCGTAGGATGTGCGCTTGTGCCCTGACCATGCACTCGAGCAGGAGGACTCTTTCCGGTGGGGAGAAAGCAACTCGCGGGGATCGTCGCCGCTGCGGGGCTCGGTGTGATCGTCGTCGGGTACGGCGCCGCGTTCGCATTCGCGGGCTCCAAGATTCCCGGCGATACGACAGTGCTCGGGATCCCGATCGGTGGCCTCTCGAAGGACGCCGCGCAGGCGAAGCTGACCGACGGCCTGAAGGACCGGGTGGCGGCGCCGATCGCGCTGTCCGCGGGCGGGTCGAAGTTCCAGGTGGTGCCGGCCGAGGCCGGGCTGTCGGTGAACGTCGGCAAGACCGTCGACGCGGCCGGCGCCGGCCGCAGCCTGGCACCCGGGCGGATCTGGCACGCGCTCACCGGCGGCGACGTGGTCGACCCGGTGCTGACCAAGGACGACGCGAAGCTGAAGGCCGCCGTCGACAAGCTGGCCGGCCAGGTGAACCGCAAGGCCACCGAGGGCACGATCACCTTCAGGGGCACCCAGCCGGTCAAGCACGAGCCCGCGGAGGGCCTGGAGCTGGACATCGCGAAGGCGGCCGGCGCGGTCGTCGCGGCGTACCCCACGGACGGGAAGGCCAAGGAGCTGCCGGTCAGCACGACCAAGCCGCAGGCCGCCTCCGAGGCGATCGACCAGGCCGTCAAGGAGTTCGCCGAGCCGGCCATGTCCGGTCCGGTCCGGCTGGCCGTCGGCTCGAAGTCGGTCGACCTGACGCCGGCCGAGCTCGCCCCGGCGCTGTCGGTCACCGTGCAGGAGGGCAAGGTCATCCCGGCGCTGAACACCAAGACCCTTGAGCCGCTGTTCCAGCAGCGCTTCAAGACTCTGGAGACGCTGCCGAAGGACGCGATGGTGCAGATCGTCGGCGCCGGCCCGAAGGTGGTTCCGGCGGTCGACGGGATGACCGTCGACCGGGCGAAGGTCGGGTCCGCGATCCTGTCGGTGCTGCCGAAGCCGGCCGGCCAGCGGCGGGCCGCCGTACCGCTGATCCCGACCAAGGCGACGTTCACCACCGAGCAGGCGGCCGCGTTCGGGATCACCCAGAAGATGGGCGAGTTCCAGACCGAGTTCCCGCCGGCGACGTACCGCAACGTCAACATCGGTACGGCGGCCGGCCGGATCAACGGCACGCTGCTGAAGCCGAACGAGATCTTCAGCCTGAACAAGATCGTCGGCGAGCGGACCAAGCAGAACGGGTTCACCGAGGGCACGATCATCAGCGGCGGGAAGTTCAAGGAGGACCTCGGCGGCGGGGTGTCGCAGTCCGCGACCACGACGTTCAACGCGGCCTTCTTCTCCGGGCTGAAGATCCTCGCGCACAAGGCGCACAGCGTCTACATCTCGCGGTACCCGGTCGGCCGGGAGGCGACCGTCGCCTGGCCGACGGTGGACCTGAAGTTCCAGAACGACTCCGGGCACGGCGTGCTGGTGCAGACGATCTTCAAGGCCTCGACGCCGGGCAGCAAGGGCAGCATCAAGGTCGTCATCTGGGGCACCAAGGTCTGGGACATCACCGCCGGGCAGTCCGGGAAGAGCAACGTCCGGCAGCCGAAGGTCGTCTACAACACCGCCGCCGACTGCAAGGTGCAGGCGCCGACCCCGGGCTTCGACATCACGGTCTACCGGTACTTCGCGAAGAACGGCGCACGGCAGAAGACCGAGACGTTCACCACGAAGTACAACGCGGCCGACGACATCCGTTGCGGACCGGATCCGGGCACGGTGACCCCACCGCCGGGCACCACGACGCCTCCCGCGGGCGGCGTCACCCCACCGGGCCGGAAGCCGAACTAACTGCGGTGCAGTTCGTGTAGCTGCGCCGCGACCTGGTTGAAGAGTTCTTCCTCGATGACCGCGCCCTCGCGGCGGACCTGCTGCGGGTCGATGCGCAGCACCCGGTCCAGCCGGACCTCGCTGTTGCGGTGTTCCTTGTCCCACGGGCCGCTGCCGATGTCCATCCAGACCCGGCCCCAGCGCGCCTCGTCCGCGGCGTCCCGGTCGTGGTCCTTGCTGGTCAGGATCAGCGCGAGCAGGTACGGCTCGTCCCAGCCCATCACCAGCACCGGCCGGTCCTTGCCGCGCGTGTAGTCCTCCTCGAACGGCACCCAGGTCCAGACGATCTCACCGGGATCCGCCACCCCGTCGTCCGGATGCGGCGCGTACTCCACCTGCACCGTCCCCCCGAAATCCCCCGCGTACTCCGGCCGCTCAACCACGTGATCCGCCATGGCAAGCGAGCCTAACGCCCTCACATCTCGACGGTCTCTCACCGTTCTATCTGCGTGCTCATCACTCGCAACCGGGGCGCGGTGCTCGCCGTGCTGCTCACCGGTCAGTTCATGGCCAACATCGACACCGCGGTGGCGAACATCGCCGGCCCGTCGATCGGGACCGACCTGCACGCCTCGCCGGGCGCGGTCGGGCTGGTCGTCTCCGGGTACGTCGTCGCGTTCGCGGTCCTGCTGATCACCGGCGCCCGGCTCGGCACGTCGCTCGGTTACCGGCGGACGTTCCTGCTCGGCCTGACCGTCTTCACCGCCGCGTCGCTTGCCTGCGGTCTCGCGCCCGGGATCGGCGCGCTGGTCGGCGCGCGCTTCGTCCAGGGCGCCGGGGCGGCGCTGATGGTTCCGCAGGTGCTCAGCGGCATCCAGCTGCACTTCCACGGCCGCGACCGGCTCAAGGCGCTCGGGTACTTCTCGATCGCGCTGTCCGGCGGCGCGGTGGCCGGGCAGCTGCTCGGCGGCGTACTGATCGCCGCGGACCTGTTCGGTACCGGCTGGCGCCCGATCTTCCTGGTCAACGTGCCGATCGGCGTCGCGCTGGCGGTCGCCGGACGGCGCCTGCTTCCGCCCGACCCGCCGGGTCGCCAGGACCGTCTGGATCTCGGTGGCGTCCTCGTCCTGTGTACGGCGGTTGTGCTCGTCATCGTGCCGCTCCTGCTCGGGGCCGAGCGCGGCTGGCCTACCTGGTCCTGGCTGTGCCTCCTGCTGAGCCTTCCGGCGCTCCTGCTCTTCGAGTACGGCGAACGGCGTACGGCTGCACGTGGTGGTCGACCGCTCATCGCACGGGAGGTGCTCGGCAGCAGGTCTGTCCGCGCCGGTCTGCTCGCCCACGGGTGTACCAGCGGCTCGTACTTCGCCCTGCTGTTCGTACTGGCTCTTTACCTGCAGGGCGGTCTGCACAAGGGCCCGGCGTACTCCGGGTTCGCCATGGTCGTGTGGGTGGCCGCTTTCGGGCTGGCGGGGCCTGTGCTGCCGAGACTGCGCCGGGGAGTGCAGTGGATGCCGGTTGTGGGCTGCCTGGTGCTGGCGGGGGGCTATGTGTGCGTGCTGGCGTACTTGGTGCTTGGTGGGCGTAGCGGGCCGTTGCTGTTCGTTCTGCTCGGTGTTGGTGGGTTGGGGCTGGGGATCAGCGCCAACACGTTGATCGGCGCAGTGACGTCCAGTCTGCCGCCGGAGTACGCCGCTGACCTGTCTGGGGTGGTTGCTACTAACGCACAGTTGTCCGGTGCGTTGGGGGTTGCTGTGGCGGGCTCTGCCTACACTGCGCTCGCGGCCGACCCTGGGAGGGCGTTGAGCGTCGTACTGGCTGGGTTTGCGGTGCTGGCGCTGGTTGGGGCCGGGGCTGCTCAGCGGTTGGTGAGATACCGGTAGCGGTAGGCCTCTTGGTAGCCGAGGCGGGTGTAGGTGGTCATTGCTGAGGTGTTCTCGAGCAGGACCTCCAGGTAGGTGCGGCGGCCGCCCTCGGGGCCCGCCCAGCGGGCGAGGCCTTGCACGATGGCCGTGCCGAGGCCGCGCCGCCGGAAGCTGTCGGCCACGTGGATGGCGTCCACGCCCAGCCAGTGCCCCGTCATGGACCCTCGCCCTACGGCGACCACTCGCCCGTCTAGGACGACCGAGGCAAACATCGCCTTCGCCGCCCCCTCGAGTACCTGCGGTGCAACAGCCGGTACAGGGCCTTCGAATGCGGCTCCGTACCACGTGGCGTCCGGGCGGTCTGTCAGCTGTACGTCGTACCTAGGAGCAGCGTTCACGTGGTCGAGCGTCGTGTGCATGACCAGTACGTCGGACTGCTCCGGGCGGGCGTCTACCCAGCCGAGGGCGCGAATCTGCTGCTCCTGGGGACTGCCGACGCGGACCTGTACCAGTGGAGGGAGCTGACGTTTCCGGTAGAAGTCCTCGGCCTGGGAGAGCGCGTCGGCGACCGGGACGCCGGGGTCACCTGCGGGGAGGAGGGAGTTGCCGCGGCCGGTCCAGCCGGCGGACGCGCGGAGCAACCAGTGGCCGATGTACGCCCGCTCGACGGCGGGGCGGCCGAGCGCGGTGGTCAGGAACATTTGCTCGACGTCGACCGGGCGGAGCGGCAGCTCGGGGATCCGTTTGGCGGCCGTGATGTCCGCGACCGGGATCTCGTACAGCGTGCTGTCCGCGTGCCGGACGGTGACGAGTTCCGGCGTACCGGCCTGCAGAACGCCGATCACGTCGGTCAGCCCGCCCGGAATCCGGTGGCGGACGACGACACGGTGGCCGATATCACGGCTACCAAGGCCTGACACGATCCGGACTCCTGGCACAGTGGGCGAGGTACTACCGTGATACTAGAGATACTTGCATCACCGCATCGCAGCACCCCGAATCCCGCGCTGCGCTTGCCTGCCATAGGAGGAGTAGCAGTGACCTACGTCATCGCGCAGCCGTGTGTTGACCTGAAGGACCTCGCTTGTGTCGAGGAGTGCCCCGTCGACTGCATCTACGAGGGCAACCGGATGCTGTACATCCACCCCGACGAGTGCGTCGACTGCGGAGCCTGTGAGCCGGTCTGCCCGGTGGAGGCGATCTACTACGAGGACGACACACCGGAGCAGTGGAAGGACTACTACACCGCGAACGTCGACTTCTTCAACGACCTGGGGTCGCCCGGAGGCGCTTCCAAGCTCGGCAAGATCGACAAGGACCACCCGTTCATCGCGGCCCTCCCGCCGCAGGAACACGACGAGTAAAGAGCAAAAGCAGTTGTGAGGGAGTTCGCCGCCTTGCCGCCGCAGGAACACGACGAGTAAAGAGCGAAAGCAGTTGTGAGGGAGTTCGTGGCTCTGCCGTACCAGGAGCACGACGAGTAGCCAAGACAGCACGTAGCGTCCGAAGATTCGTGGCCTGGAGGCCACGGTTCTTCGGACGTTGTGCTTTGGGGAGCTACTGCGCCAGGACGTCGACGTGGACGTGGTCGAGGTGGCGGAGAATTTTGGGGTCGCCGGTGCGTTCGGGTGGGGTGTACGGGCGCCAGCCCGCGTCCGACTGGCCGCCCGCGGTCCAGATCTTGTCGCTGAAGATCACCGTCTGGATGTTCAGCAGCTTCGCCCGGGCGACCAGGTACTGCGCGATCGCCCACCCCTTGGTGGTGTGCGCCGCCGAGATCGGCCGGACGAACACGTCGATCGCCCGCCCGTCGTAGTGCGCCGACCCCGCCGTGTGCCCGGTCCGCACCCCGCCGGCCGTGTACCCGCCGGTCGACAGCTTCCCGAACGTCCGCGACAGGTCCTTCCGCACCGCCTCCGCCCGCGGCGTCAGCCCGTTCCTGCCGATCGTCTCCTGCGGTACGTCGGAGCTGTTCACGGTGCAGCTGAACACGCTCTCCGACTGCCCGGTCAGCGCCGACGCCAGCACCCGCGCGTCCGCCTCGTGGTCGGCGTACGCGTTCGGGAACGCGCTGCGCTGCACCTTGTCCGCGGCGACCGTGATCGCGAGGCTCTGGTAGTTCTGGATCTTCACCAGCGCGTCGTAGAACTTCCCGGTCGAGTAGTACGGGTCCTGGACCTCTTTCGCCGTGCCCCAGCCCTGCGACGGCCGCTGCTGGAACAGCCCGAGCGAGTCCCGGTCCCCGTGCGCGAGGTTCCGCAGTTTCGATTCCTGGTACGCCGTGGCCAGCGCGATCGTCGCCGCCCGCGGTGGCAGCCCGCGCCGGACCGCGATCCCGGCGATGATCGCCGCGGACTCGGCCTGCTCGAAGTCGAGCACGACCTGCTGCCCGTTGACCGTCGCGGTGCACTGCTCGGTCGGCGGCAGGATGTTCGCGATGTTCTTCCCGCCGAGCCACGCGATCCCGGCGCCGATCGCGAGGCTGAGCACGCCGATGCCACCCAGGACCACGAGGGCACCACGCTTCATCGGCATATCGCTCCCAACGTACAGGCGCGGGTGACAGGTTCCTGCCTCACGAGAAGATTGACGTGCACAGCCTCACGCCGGTTGGCGAATTCATACTTTCGTATGGTCAGGCGTTGGCGTGCAGCGCCTCGTTCAGCGTGATGCCCTCGCCCTTGCGCGGGCGGGCCTCCACGGCGCCGGTGACCGAGTTGCGGATGAACAGCAGGCCCGGCTGCCCGGACAGGTCGCGGGCCTTGACGACCGTACCGTCCGGAAGCGTGACCTTGGTGCCGGCGGTCACGTACAGCCCCGCCTCGACCACGCAGTCGTCGCCGAGCGAGATCCCGGTACCGCCGTTCGCGCCGAGCAGGCAGCGCTTGCCGATCGAGATGACCTGCTTGCCGCCACCGGACAGCGTGCCCATGATCGACGCGCCGGCGCCGATGTCGCTGCCGTCGTCGACCACCACACCGGCCACGATCCGGCCTTCGACCATCGACGTACCGAGGGTGCCGGCGTTGAAGTTCACGAAGCCCTCGTGCATGACCGTGGTACCGGAGGCGAGGTGCGCGCCGAGCCGGACCCGGTCCGCGTCGCCGATCCGGACCCCGGACGGTACGACGTAGTCCGTCATCCGCGGGAACTTGTCGACGCTGGTCACGCTCAGGTGCTGCCCCGCGGCGCGGGTGCGGAGCCGGACGTTCTCGACCTCGTCGACCGGGACCGGGCCGAGCGAGGTCCACGCGTTGTTCGGGAGGGTGGCGAAGATGCCGTCCAGGTTGACGCCGTGCGGGCGGACCAGGCGGTGGCTCAGCAGGTGCAGCCGCAGGTACGCGTCCGCCGTACCGCTCGGGGCCTCGTCGAGGACCAGCTCGGTCACGACCACCTCACGCCGTACCTGCCGGAGGCCGTCGTTCCCTTCGGCGGCGACCAGCTCGGCCGGGGCCTTGGCGTCGTCCGGCCGGGACCCGAGCGCGGGCGCCGGATACCAGACGTCCAGGACATTCCCGGCGGTCGTAACGGTGGCGAGGCCGTAGCCCCAGGCGTGCGTGGCGTTCTCCGTCATGGGGACACCCTAATTCGAGAGCATCGAGCGACGAGGCGTGGTCTACTTTTCGGATGCTTCCTGGGTGGATTCCGAGGGCTGTGGTGCTGGAGGCGACGGCGGCTCCGGCTGTCGAGACGGTGAATCCGGAGCTGCTGCGGCAGTGGGGATCGTCCGAGGTCTGGCGGCTGTCGTACGGGTTGCGCAGCGTGGTCGTGAAGCGCGGGACCGGCACACAGTCCGGCGAGGAGACGGCGTACCAGCGGTACGTCGTACCGCTCGGGCTGCCGGCGCCGGAGCTGCTGTACGGCGCTGACGGCGTGATCGTGCTGGCCGATGTCGGCCGGGTGACCCTGGAACAGGAGCCGGCCGCGGACGGGTTCCTCGCGGCGGCCGAGCTGGCGGCGCGGATCCACGGCGCGACTGTGGACGGTGTGAGCGGGTTCCCGCCCGCACGGGTGAAGGAGCTGGCGGGGCGGATCGGGCGGATCGACCTCGATCTGGATCCGCTCGTGGAGGCGGTCGACCGGCTGCACCGGGAGGCGCCGCTCGGGGTCGTGCACGGTGATTTCGTACCGAAGAACCTGGTCACGGACGGCACCCGCTGGACCGCCGTCGACTGGCCGTTGGCGTATCTCGCTCCGCACCTCAGCGACCTCTACACGCTGATCCGGGACGCCGTTGCCCTCGGCTACGACCGCGGGCCGATCGTGGCGCGGTACGTCGAGGTCTCGGGCGCGGATCCGTTCCTGGTGGACCGGCAACTGCTGGTCGGCGGGGCGTGCTTCTGCCTGCTCGCGCTGACGTTCGTGATCGAGGAGGGCGTCCGGACGATCCCCGGCTCCGAGGACTGGATCGATCCGCTGCTCGCCGAGCTCGCCGACGTCGTCGGGCAGTTGTCGTGAGGCTGCTGGTCCTCGGCGGTACGAAGAACCTCGGCCGGCACGTCGTCGAGGCGGCCCTGCGCGACGACCACGAGGTGACCCTCTTCAACCGCGGCCTGACGAACCCGGCGCTCTTCCCCGACGTACGCCGGATCACCGGCGACCGCGCCGCGCCCGACGCGCTGGCCGCCGGCGAGTGGGACGGCGTGATCGACATGTCCGGCTTCCTGGTCCGCGACGTGTCGCTGAGCGCCGCCGTACTGCGGGACCGCTGCGGGCACTACACGTACATGTCCTCGATCGCGGTGTACGCGAGCCAGACAGACCTCGGCATGACCGAGTCCGCCCCGCTCCTGGGCTGGCCCGCGGGCGCACCGGAGGACCACTTCACGATGGACCTCTACGGCCCGTCGAAGGTCCGCAACGAATCGTTGCTCACCGCCACCTTCGGCACCCGCACCGCGGCCGTCCGCTCCGGCTTCGTGATCGGCCCGCACAACCCCGACTTCGGCAACTGGGGCTGGGCCCTCGCCCACGGCCGGCCCCTGGAATGCGCCGCCCGCCCCGGCCAGCCGATCCAGTACGTCGACGCCCGCGACCTCGCCGCCTTCCTCCTGCTGGTGACGGTGGCCGGGCTGCCCGGCCCCTTCAACGCGGTAGGCCCCACCCAAACCCTCGCCACCCTCGCCGAAACCTGGCGCGCCGTGGTCCCCGACCCACCACCCATCAACTGGTCCCCGTCGATGGACCGCTTCCACCTCCCCCACGACGGCTCCAACGACGGCACCTTCCACCTCTCCAACACCCACGCCCGCACCAACGGCCTCCACCTCCGCCCCGACACCGAGACAGCCCGCGACTACATCACCTGGGTCCACGATGGAAACACCCCACCCGACCCACCGCACTGAGTCGGGGCAACCCGGGGCATCGTGGGGCAGATATCCACAGGCCCGTTTCGCGGCCCGCCGTACCCCTGGCGTGACACCTGAGGTGTCACCCCATGTACTTCGAACGACCTCTTGTACGTGCCTACGTGGACGAGACCGGCGACCGTGGGTTGTCGTCGCGCGCGTCGCGATACTTCGGCATGGTCGCGGTGGTCGTCGCGGACGAGGACGACCCGCTGCTCCGTCGTGCGATCGCAGAGTGCCGCCGACGGCTCTCGGTCCCACTCGGCAAGCCGCTGCACTGGACCGAACACGTCAAGAGGTTTCCACGCCGGCAGTTCGTCGCCGGCCAGCTCTCGCTCGTCCCAGGAGTGGTGCTCAACGTCGCGCTGGTCGAGAAGGCAGCCGTCGCCCAGGACATCCCCGACCAGGTCGCCTTCTACAACTTCGTGGCGGGCATTCTGCTTCAGCAGGTCCTGGACACGGCCGATGAGGCTGCCTGAGTCCACGATGGAAACGTTCCGCCCGTGGCGCCGCATTGATTCGTAGGATTGCGGGGTGGATATCGAGACTGGTGGTGGGCCCGGTGGGGCTACGAGTTCGCGGGGCGGGTTCGGCAGTGTGGACGGGACGCGGTACTCGGGGGTCGGCGGCGGGCGGCAGGAGGTGGAGTGGCCTGGGGGTGGGCACGCGGTCGCGATGGGGGATCGACTGCGGTACAAGGTGTATCCGGAGCTTGACGAAGGGCTGACGTACGCGGCGACGTACGTGGCGGTCGAGGTGGTGTTCGCGGACGGGACGCGGTACGCCGGGGTCGACCAGTACGGGAAGCCCGCCGACGCGGCGGGGCAGGGCGCGGCGAAGATCCTGTACGCCGACCAGTGGAACGACGTTCAGGTCGACCTGAGTGCGGCGGCGGGACAGACGATCGCGCAGCTGGTGCTCGTGGTGGATGCGCCGGGCGACGGGCACGAGTTCGCGGGATGGATCGACGACGTCGAGGTCGGGCCGGCGCCGCTGGAGCCGGACGGGTCGGATCTGGCGGCGTACGTCGACACGCGGCGGGGTACCAACGCGAGCCACGACTTCTCCCGCGGCAACACGCTCCCGATCACCGCCTGGCCGAACGGGTTCAACTTCCTCACCCCGGTCACCGACGCCTCGACGTGCCGCTGGCCGTACGAGTACCACCGCGCCAACAACGCGGACAACCAGCCGGAGCTGCAGGGTCTCACGTTCTCGCACCAGCCGAGCCCGTGGATGGGCGACCGTAACCAGCTCACGATCATGCCGGTCGCGGCCGCCGAGCCGCTCGGCGACCCGGCCGAGCGGGCCGTCGCGTTCAGCCACGACGACGAGATCGCGCGGCCCGACCTGTACTCGGTCGCGCTCGCGAACGGCGTCCGTGCGGAGCTCGCCCCGACCGACCACGGCGCGATCTTCCGGTTCATGTTCCCGGCGGACGCGGCCGGGCGGCACCTGGTCTTCGACACGATCGACGAGAACGGCGGCTTCGGGTACGACGGGACCGCGGTCACCGGCTGGGTCGAGAACGGGTCGCAGCGGTCCGAGTCCGGGCTGACCCGGATGTACTGCTACGGCGAGTTCTCCAGCGCGCCGACCGGCTTCGGCCCGGCGTCCGGCGGTCGCGACAACGCGCGCGCCGCGAGCTTCGACGTACCCGAGGTGACGCTGCGGATCGCGACCTCGTTCATCGGCCTCGACCAGGCGCGGCACAACCTGTCGCTCGAACTCGCGGGCCGGTCCTTCGAGCAGCTCCAGGCCGCCGCGAACGCGATCTGGAACGAGCGCCTCCAGGTCGTCCGACCCGAGGGCGCGACACCGCCGCAGCTGCGGACCGTGTACGGCAACCTGTACCGGCTGAACCTCTACCCGAACTCGCAGTTCGAGAACACCGGGACCGCGGAACACCCGGAGTACCGCTACGCGAGCCCGGTCCTGCCCGTCGACGGTGCGGCGACGGAGCTTGCGACCAATGCTGTCGTGAAACCCGGAAAGATGTATGTGAACAACGGGTTCTGGGACACGTACCGGACCGCCTGGCCGGCGTACGCGTTCTTCTATCCGGAGCTGTCCGCGGAGCTGGTGGACGGGTTCGTGCAGCAGTACCGCGACGGCGGGTGGATCGCGCGCTGGTCGTCCCCGGGGTACGCCGACTGTATGACCGGGACGAGCTCCGACGTGTCGTTCGCGGACGCCTATCTCAAGGGCGTCGCGCTGCCGGATCCGTTGGCGACGTACGACGCCGGCCTGCGGAACGCGACCGTCGCGCCTCCGGCGACGGAGGTCGGGCGGAAGGGCGTCGACACCGGGTTCTTCGCCGGGTACGTGAGCACGGACACCGAGGAGAGCGTGTCGTGGTCGCTCGAGGCGTACCTGAACGACTTCGGGTTGGCGCAGATGGCTTTGCAGCTGGCGGAGGAGTTCCCCGAACGGCGTGAGCAGCTTCTCGAGGAAGCGGAGTACCTGCGTCGCCGGTCGCTGAACTACGTGCTGCTGTTCGACGACGCGGTGAACTTCTTCCAGGGGCGGCGGCCGGACGGGACGTTCGCGAAGAGCCCGGCGGAGTTCGACCCCGAGGAGTGGGGCGGTGACTTCACCGAGACCGACGGGTGGAACTTCGCGTTCCACGTCGCGCACGATCCGCGCGGGCTGGCGAACCTGTACGGCGGTCCGCGCGGACTGGAGGAGAAGCTCGACGGGTTCTTCGCGACGCCGGAGCTCGCCGTCAAGAAGGGCACGTACTCGATCGTCATCCACGAGATGGTCGAGGCACAGGCCGTCCGGATGGGCCAGTTCGGCTTCTCGAACCAGCCGGCGCACCACATCGCATGGATGTACAACTACGCCGGTACGCCGTACAAGACGCAGGCGATCGTCCGCGAGGTGCTGGACCGGCTGTACGTCGGGGAGCAGATCGGCCAGGGGTATCCGGGCGACGAGGACAACGGGGAGATGTCCGCGTGGTACCTGTTCGCCGCGCTCGGCCTGTATCCGCTCCGCGTCGGCGCACCGGAGTACGCGATCGGCTCACCGCTTTTCCCGCGCGTCGTGGTCTCCCCGCTGGGCGGCCGACCGCTGACGATCACCGCCTCCGGTGTGGAAGACCCATATGTGCAAGACGTCCAGGTCGACGGGAAGCAGTTGCCCGTAGCATCCATCACCCACGCCGACCTGACCGCCGCCACCCAGCTCGACTTCACGCTGGGCGCCGACCCGTCGGACTGGGCAACCCTGGACTCCCCGCCCTCCCTCACCGCCGACGACGCCGTCGCCGCGCCGCTGGTCGACCTGATCCCGGTCGACCCCGGCAACCCCCTCTTCGACGACACGTCCGCAACCTCGACGACCGTCGACGAGATCAGCTGGACCCTGCCGGCCGCTGCAACCCCGACGCTCTACACGCTGACGTCAGGCTCGGGCCCGGCCCCCAGCACCTGGACGTTGGAGGCCTCCACCGACGGCACCACGTGGACCGTCCTGGACACCCGCACCAACCAGTCCTTCCCGTGGCCGCACCAACTCCGCCCCTTCAGAATCACCACCCCCGGCCAGTACCAGCACTACCGCCTAACCCTCCCCGCCCCCACAACCCTGACCCAACTCGAGCTACTCACCTGACGATCGAACCGCTCGCCCACCGAGTCGTGGAAATCGGTCGCGTTTCACAGCCAAACTCCACGACTCGGCGTCGGGGATCCGAGCCATTCACCACGACTCGGCGGCCCGCGGGGACGTGGGCGGGCGAACGTCGGCCAGGTGACCGGACGTCGGCAGGTCGGGCGGCGTGGGGCGTCGGGCGTGGGGTGGGTGGGTCAGGTTGGGGGGTGGAGGGTGAGGGAATGTAGGCGGGTGGTTTTTTCGGGGATGGGGTCGGCTACTGGGCGGGTGATCAGTAGGCGGACGTAGCGGGCTGTGAATGGCGGCACCTCGCGGGCCGTGGTGGGGGCGGTGTTGTTGGTGACGGTGTCGCGGGTGGTCCACTGCTTGTTGTTGTTGCTGGACTGGAGCTGGAAGTCGCGGGTGTTGAGGTCTGCCTCGCCGGCGTGGGTGATGGTGTAGCGGGCGATGGTTCGGTCGGCGCCCAGGTCTATGGAGAGCCAGGCGTTGGGGGAGGGGTTGATCCACAGGCCGGCGGTGGGGTCGGTGAGGTGGTGGGCGGTGGTGTTCTCGGCGCTGGCGAGTACGGGGCGGTAGCGGGCGAGGTCCGGTACGTCGGCGACCGCGGCGACCGCGGCGACCGCGGCGAACTCGAGTACGCGGATGGTCGTGTCGTCCGACTGGGTCGGCCGCTGGACGGTCAGGCGGAGGTAGCGCGCGGGGACCGGATGGGGAAAGCGGCGGTCGGTCAGGTTGTGGATGTTGCCGGTGACAACATCCACCGGGCGCCACGGACCGGTGGACCGCTGGGCGGCCTCGACGGTGAAATCCCTGGTGTTGAAGGCGGTCTGACCACTCTCGTACCCGGCGTGTTTGATGCGATACCCGGACACCGTCCGCAACCCACCCAGGTCCAGAACCCGGCCGCCGGCGACCAGATCGGTGGTCGCCCGTGGCGCGGAGGGCTCGTCGGCGAAGCGGTGCAGGTCCAGCCAGACGAAGCGGGGCCGGTAGATCTCGGTCGTCAGCGGATCGGCCCCGAGCCGGTTGACGTTGTAGCTGATCAGCAACCGCCCGTCCTCCGACAGGCTCGGGTGCGCCTTCGCGTTGTAGCAGTACGTGCCGCCCGCGGTCTGCGCCTCGTACACATAAGGCTCCGGGCAGTTGTAGAACCGTACGCCGGGACCGAACGGCCCGATCGGCGACGACCCGATCGCGTACTCCAGCCCGGTCGAGTTCACGTTCCGCAGGTAGACGAGCAGGTACCGCCCGCCCGGGATCGGCGTCACGCTCAGCTCGGTCGACACGTCGGCATGCAGTACGGCGGCATCGGAGACGCTGACCGTGATGTCCGGGCTCCACGTCGTACCGCTCCAGAACCGCCAGGACGCGATGTCGGCGAACTCCTCGCGGCGTACCCGCGCGCAGACCAGGTCCTTCTGCCCGCCCGCCAACGTGTTCCGGTACCCGTAGACGTACACGAATCCGTCGGTACCTGGCATGATCCCGACGCCGAACATCACGATGTACGTGCCGTCCCGGACCAGCAGCCGGACGTCCTCGGTCCGGCGTACCGCGGTGTAGTCCGGGACCCCGTCGGCCAGCGGTACGGCGATCAGGTCGACCCGGGCCGCGTTCCAGTCGGCGTCCGGTGCGAACCCGGTGGCGTACAAGGTGTCGCCGATCGCGATCCCGTCGTTCATCCAGAACCCGTTGCCGAAGGCCCCGTTCTCCGGGACGACGAACGTCGTACCCGCCGGGTCGGGCCGGTTGCCGACGAGGACGGCCGACGAGTTGTTGACGAACCCGGTCTGCCGGTACGTCAACGTGTCCGGGTCGACGGTGCCGATCCGGGTGTCGCTGAAGATGAACGCGGTCCGCGAGCCGGGTGTCGCGGAGCCGATGCCGTCGCGGCCGTCGAGCGGGACGGAGTAGATCCCGTCGGCGCCGATCCAGCCGGAGCGGCGGTCGAACAACTGGGTCCACTCGTCGGCACGGGTGGCACGTAGCGGCCGGCCGGAGGAGGAAGTGGTGGGGGCGGACCAGGAGGGCGCCGGCAGCGCGGCGGAGACGCTCAGGCCGGCGGCCAGAGCGGCGTTGGTGCGCAGGAAAGTACGGCGGGAAACGGTGCTCACTGCAGGCACTTTAGGAAGAAATGTCAACGTTGACAAGGCTATGTCAACGTTGACATCATCAAATCGCTTCGCACCTGTTGCTGTCACTCAGTGAGGGAGTACCAACCGTGCGTCAACCCCGCATCCCCCTCGTCCTCGCGGCGCTGCTCGCCGCCACCGCCCTCTCCGTGCCGGCCGCGGCCGCCCCGGCCCTGCCCCCACCCGTCCAGCCCGGACCCGCCCAGCCCGGACCCGCTCAGTCCGGACCCGCCCAGGCCGGACCCGCTGAGCCCGGACCCGCTCAGAGCAGGCAAGCCCGGCATCGCTCCTCGAACCTGGTGGTCGAGAGCGCGACCGAGCTCGGCCCGATCACCCAGAACCCGCACAACGCCGCCCGCGACAACGGCCAGAGCGTCCGGTACGGCAACCAGTCGGTGTGGTTCTTCGACGACACGATCCTGAAGAACCCGGACGGCTTCCTGACCAGTACCGCCGCGACCACCAGCGACCTCGACGCGAGCGACAACATCACGCTGACCTCGGCGAACCCGCTCGACGAGCACTCCACCGGCGTACCGCCGGAGTTCGTGCCGTTCTCCGCCGCCGAGCTCGCGTTCCAGCAGCAGCACGCGTCGACGGACTGCACGAACTCGACCGACGAGTACTGCGGGACCGTGTTCGCGCACTGGCCCGGTCCGGCCGTGGTCGACCAGGCGCGGCACCGGATCCTGGTGTCGTACGGCAAGCTCTGCCGTGGCGGCCGCGTCGGTACGCCGTGCGAGTCGGGCTTCGTCGGCCAGGCGCAGGGCACCGGCCTGGTCTCGGTCGACATGAACAGCAGGACCATCACCCGGCTCGCCGCGACCAACCGCCCGGCCGACATCCCGAGCCCGGAGGGCGCCGACAACACGCTGTTCTTCCCGCCCGGGCAGGACTGGGGCGGTCAGGCGATGGTGCTGGCCGGCAACACGCTCTACGGCTACGGCAAGTGCACCCTGGACGGCTGCGCGGTCGCGAAGGTCCCGGTCGCGCAGGTCACCGACATCTCCCAGTGGCGCTTCTACATCGGTGCCGACGGCAACGGTAATCCGCAGTGGTCGACGGACCCGAGCAAGACGGTCCAGGTGAAGGCGAACGGCGCCGCCGGCTCGACCGTGTACTGGGACAGCGCGTTCGGCGCCTACGTCAACACGTTCATGCAGTTCCAGTCCCAGGACGTCCAGTACCAGACGGCGCCCAACCCGTGGGGTCCGTGGAGTACGCCGACCAAGCTGTTCACAGCCGCGAAGACGAGCGGGATCGAGTACGCCGCGTTCGCGCACCCGGAGTACACCAGCGCGGACGGGCTGACGAAGTACTACACGTACTACACCTCGTCCACCGGCGCCCAGATGCTCGTCAAGGTCCGCTTCGCGAAGGGGTCGTGATGCATCAGCATCCACAACGCACGATCGACCGGGCCCGCCGGATGCTCGACGAGCGGGTTCAGCCCGCCGTCGAGCGCCGTGCGGCGGCGCTGACCGTCTCGGTACGGCGCCTGCCCGGCGAACCCGAGCCGTTCGAGCTGGCGACCGCCGGACCGTTCGAGCCGTTCACCGCCGGATCCACCTGGGGTCCGGCGTGGACGACCGCATGGTTCCACCTGCAGGGCGACGTACCGGCCGGCTGGGACGCCTTGGTGCCGACAACCTACTCGGTCCACAGCGCCGCGGTAGTGGTCGACCTCGGCTTCGACGGCGGCCCGGGCTTCCAGTCCGAAGGCCTCGTGTACCGCGCGGACGGCAGCATCGTGAAGGGCGTGCACCCGCGCAGCCGGTACGTCCGGCTCGACCCTGGCACGACGACCGTCGACCTGTACGTCGAGGCCGCCGCGAACCCGGACATCGCCGCGCGGGCGTTCCGGCCGACCGTGCTCGGTGACGGGCTGGACGCCGACGGCGAACCGCAGTACCGCTTCCGCCGGGCCGAGCTGGTCGCGCTCGACGACCGGGTCGACGCGCTCGCGGTCGATCTCGACGTACTGATCGGCTGGGCGGCCGAGCTGGCCGCCGACGACCCGCGCCGGTCGAAGATCCTGCGGGCGCTCGACCGCGCCTGCGACGTGATCGATCCGGACCGGATCCACGACTGCGTCGACGCCGCGCGGGCCGAGCTCGCGACGGTGCTCGCGCAGCCGGCCGCGGCGAGTACGCACCGGGTCGCGGCGGTCGGGCACGCGCACATCGACTCGGCCTGGTTGTGGCCGATGCGGGAGACCGTGCGCAAGTGCACGCGGACGTTCGCGAACGTGCTGGCGCTGATGGACGACTACCCGGAGCTGCGGTTCGCCTGTTCGCAGGCGCAGCAGTACGCATGGATCGAGGAGCACCAGCCGAAGCTGTTCGCGCGGATCAGCGACGCGGTCGCGGCCGGCCGGTTCGTGCCGGCCGGCGGGATGTGGGTCGAGTCCGACACCAACCTGCCGGGCGGCGAGGCGCTCGTCCGGCAGTTCGTGCACGGCAAGCGGTACTTCGCCGAGCGGTTCGGCGTCGAGCCGCGGGAGGTGTGGCTGCCGGACTCGTTCGGGTACTCCGCCGCGCTGCCGCAGATCGCCGTACTGGCCGGGTTCCGCTGGTTCCTGACCCAGAAGCTGGCGTGGCATCCGACGAACCCGTTCCCGCATCACACGTTCTGGTGGGAGGGGATCGACGGCACCCGGCTGTTCGCGCACCTGCCGCCGGTCGACACGTACCTGGCCGAGCTCACTCCGGCCGAGCTGAACCACGCGACGCAGAACTTCCGCGATCACGCCGGTGCGACGACATCGTTGGTCCCGTTCGGGCACGGCGACGGCGGCGGTGGACCGACTGCGCTGATGATGGAACGGGCTCGCCGGCAGGCCGACCTGGAGGGTGCGCCGCCGATCGAGCACCTGACGCCGACGGCGTTCTTCGAGCGTGCCGAGGCGGAGTACCCGGACGCGCCGGTGTGGGTCGGCGAGCTCTACATGGAGGCCCACCGCGGTACGTACACGTCGCAGGCTGCGATGAAGCGCGGCAACCGGCGCAGTGAGCACCTGCTGCGTGAGGCCGAGCTGTGGTGTGCGACGGCGACGATCCGGACCGGGGCGGAGTACCCGTACGACGCCCTGGACCGGATCTGGAAGACCGTGCTGCTGCACCAGTTCCACGACGTACTGCCCGGCTCCTCGATCGCCTGGGTGCACCGGGAGGCGCGGGAGGCGTACGAACAGGTCGGGGCCGAGCTCGAGGAACTGATCACGACCGCGCTTGGGACGCTTGCCGGTGAAGGCGACATCCCGATCCGGTTCAACGCCGTACCGCTGCGGGTCGCCGGCATCCCGGCGCTGGGCGCCTCGGACGCACCGGAAGCGGCCGGCCAGGCGGTGACCGCGCGGCTGGACGGTAATCGGTGGATTGTCGACAACGGCGTACTGCGGATCACGATCGCCGCGGACGGGACGATCACGTCGCTCGTCGACACCCGGTACGACCGTGAACTGGTCGCCGAGGGTGCCCGGCTGAATGACCTGGTCCTGCACCACGACCTGCCGAACGCCTTCGACGCCTGGGACCTGGACTCCTTCTACCGTACGACGGCCTCGCCGCTGCGGACGGTCGACTCGTTGCGCGTCGCCGAACGTCCCGACGCGGTGCTGGTCGAGGTACGACGTGTGCACGGTGCGTCGACGTACCACCAGACGATCACGATCCCGGCCGGCGTGGACCGGGTGGAGTTCGCGATCGACGTCGACTGGCACGAACGGGAGAAGTTGCTGAAGGCAATGTTCGGCGTGGACGTCCGGGCCGAGCACGCGACCGCGGAGATCCAGTTCGGGCACCTGCGGCGGCCGACGCACGACAACACCACCTGGGACGAGGCGAAGTTCGAGGTGTGCGCGCATCGCTGGGTGCACGTCGGCGAGCCCGGCTTCGGCGTAGCGGTCGCCAACGACTCGACGTACGGGCACGACATCCGGAGGCTGCCGGGGGAGTCCGGCGATCCGCTGGCGGGCCGTGCGGGCACCGGGATCGGGCTGTCGCTGCTGCGCGCGCCGCGCTACCCCGACCCGGAGACCGACCAGGGCCGGCACCACGCCCGCTACACGCTGGTGTCCGGCGCCGGAATCGACGACGCGGTCGAGGCCGGTCTGCGGCTGAACCTTCCGGTCCGGGAGATTCGCGGTACGTCGGCACCGGCGCCGCTCGTCGCGGTCGACGGCGACGGGGTGGTGATCGAGACGGTCAAGCTGGCCGAGGACCGGTCGGGCGACGTGATCGTCCGTCTCTACGAGTCTCTCGGTGCGCGTACGACGGCGCGGCTGAGCTGGGACTTCGTTGCCGTGGGCGCCGAAATCGTCGACCTGCTCGAACGGCCCCTCGCGACCGTCGGCGAGCCCCGGTTCGAGCTCCGGCCGTTCCAGATCCTCACCGTACGGATCCGGGTCCAGGAGGTGACTGATGACTAAACGACACCGGGACACGATCCTCGGGTACCTGTTCGTCTCGCCCGCGATCATCGGGTTGCTGCTGTTCGTGGCGTACCCGATGGTGACGTCGCTCTACCACTCGTTCACCCAGTGGAACGGGCTGACCCCGGCCAAGTGGGTCGGGCTGGACAACTACAAGTTCCTGTTCACCAGCGATCCGACGTTCTGGCCGTCGTTGAAGGTGACCGTGCTGTGGGTGGTTATCTCGGTACCGGCCACGTTGGCCGCCGGGCTCGCGCTCGCGGTCGTGGTGAACCGGACGATCAAGGGCGTCAAGGTGTTCCGGACGATCTTCTACCTGCCGGTGGTGCTGCCCGCGGTCGCCGTACTGACGTTGTGGAAGTACATCTACGACCCGACGTACGGGCTGGCCAACCAGGTGCTGACGTTCCTGCACCTGCCGACCAGTCTGTGGCTGGGCGACGCGCACGTGGCGCTGCCGGCCATCCTGATCGTCGGGGTGTGGAGCGTCGGCGGCACGATGATGATCTTCCTGGCCGGCCTGCAGGCGGTGCCGGAGGAGATCCAGGAGGCGGCCAAGGTCGACGGCGCGAACGCGTTCCGGCGGTTCACCCGGATCACGCTGCCGATGATCGGGCCGATCATGATGCTCCAGCTGATGCTGGCGCTGAACGGCGCGTTCCAGACCTTCAACCAGGTCGCGATCCTGACCAAGGGCGGACCCGGGCACTCGACCAACCTGTTGATGTACAAGATCTACAACGACGGGTTCGCCGACTTCATCACCTCACCGCAGCTCGGGTACGCGACCGCCGAGGTGTGGGTGCTGTTCGTGATCGTGATGCTGGTGACCGTCGTGATGCTCCGGCTCACCCGCAGCCGCGTCTATCAAGGAGAAGGCGCATGACCGCCGAAGCTCTTGTCCTGGCGCGCCCGGCGGCGCTTACGCAGCGGGTGCCGTTCATGGTGTCGCGCGTTGCCTGGTACGCGTTGTGCGGGCTGCTCGCGGTCTCGATGCTGCTGCCGCTGGTGTGGATGATCAGCATCGCGCTGAAGGGCAACGGCGACATCAACCAGCTGCCGCCGACGTTCCTGCCGCGGGAGTTCCGGGCCGCGAACTTCGTCGACGGCCCGGCGCAGATCGGGTTCTACCGGTTGCTGCTGAACACCGTGATCGTCACCGTACTGTCCACGATCGGCGCGGTGGCCAGCTCGATGATCGTCGGGTACGGCATCTCCCGGATCGACTTCCCGGGCCGCCGGTTCTGGTTCGCGCTGATCTCCGGCAGCATCTTCGTCCCGGGCATCGTCGGGCTGATCCCGCTGCAGCACCTGTACATCAGCCTCGGGCTGATCGACACCTGGGTGCCGCTGATCCTGCCGGCCTTCTTCGGCAGCCCGATCTTCGTGTTCCTGGCCAGGCAGTACTACCAGTCGATCCCGAAGTACCTGGACGAGTCGGCCACGATCGACGGCGCCGGGCACTGGATGATCTTCACCCGGATCATGATCCCACTCACCAAGCCGGTCTGGATCACGATCGCGATCATGTCCTTCCAGTTCGCCTGGAACGACTACCTGAGTCCGTTGGTCTACCTGCAGGACGCGAAGAAGTTCACGCTGCCGCTCGGGATGGCCGCGTTCCTCTCCGACCAGGCCGGCTCTCAGTACAACTACTACATGGCGACGAACCTGCTGTTCGTCGTACCGCCGCTGGTGCTGTTCTTCCTCGCCCAGCGCTACTTCATGGAGGGCCTCGGCGCCCTCGGAACCATCGCGAAATGAGGAGATCGATCATGCCCACACTCAGGGCGACAGCAGTACTCGTCGTCGCCGGGCTGGCCCTCGCCGGGTGCGGCGGCGGTTCCGGCGCCGCGAAGGGCGGCGGGTCCGTCAGCTACATGACCTGGGAATCCGTTCCCACCAACCAGGCCCTGGACAAGAGCATGGCCAAGCTGCAGGGCGTCACCGTGCAGCGCGAGGAGTCGCCGAACGCGGACTACGCGCAGAAGCTCGCCTCGCTGATCATGTCCAAGAAGGCGCCGGACTTCTTCTGGTGCTCGAACTCGCAGGAACAGAACCTGGCCGCGGAAGGCCTGCTGTACGACTGGTCGTCGTACCTGAAGAAGGGCGACGGACTGCAGGAGGACAAGTTCTCGCCCGGCTCGCTCGATTTGTGGCGGAACCCCGAGGGCAAGCTGTACGGGATCCCGACGCTCGCGAACACGTACGGGTTCTTCTACAACAAGGCCGACTTCGACAAGGCCAAGCTGAAGGCCCCGGCGATCGGCTGGACCTGGGACGAGCTGTACGCCGACATCGCCGCGCTGCGGCGTACCGACGCCAAGTCCACGCCGCTGGTGAACGCGTGGGCGTTGCTGGAGAGCCCGCAGGGCGTTTCGGCGTACTCGGTCGCGAACGGCGGCGCGCCGATCGTCGAGAAGCCGATCGGGTCCAAGCAGGTCCAGGCCGACGCGACGTTCCGGACCGGGGCCGAGCGGATGGCGAAGGCGATCAAGGCCGGCGAGATGACCAACCCGGACTACGACGGCTCGAACGCGGTCGCGAAGTTCGCGAACGGCGGCATCCCGCTGATGTTCGGCGGCCAGTGGCTGCACCAGTCGATCACCCAGAACAAGCCGAAGTTCGAGTGGGGCTACGCGCCCTGGCCGGCCGGTACGGCGAAGTCCGTGCAGCCGATCGAGACCAACGGCGTCTGCTCGCCGGCCACGCTGAAGGACCCGGGCAGCACCTGGAAGGTGATCAGCTACATGGAGGTCACCGGCTTCAACGAGACGATGAAGGACCAGCCGATCGCCCCGATCGCGTACGAGCCCGGCTCCAAGGGGTACTACGAGTCGCTGCAGGCCGGCGACGCCGCGGCGAAGACCATCGCCGCGACCGCGACGTACGAGCTCGGGGTGAAGGACAAGTTCGTGACGCAGTTCCTGGACCCGTGGTCGACACCGGCCGGTGATGTCGTCGGGACCACCTGGAACCCGGCGCTGTCCGGCAAGCAGGACGTGAACGCGGGCATCGACGGAATGGTTGCCGGGATCAACAAGCTGGCGGCCAAGTGAGTACGCCGGCGGTCGACTACCCGTTCGGCCCGTTCGTGCCGCGGCCGGAGAACCCGGTCCTCCGGCCGGGGCGGCACGAGTGGGAATCGGCGAACGTGTACAACCCGGCGGCGCTGGTGGTGGACGGGCGGATCGCGCTCGTCTACCGGGCGCATGCGGACGACGTCGTGTCGCATCTCGGGCTCGCCTGGTCCGACGACGGGATCACCTTCGAGACCGAGCCGGATCCGGTCATGGTGCCGACCGAGGACTACGAGCGGTACGGGTGCGAGGATCCGCGGGTCGTCTTCATTGGCGGCACCTACTACCTGACCTACACCGGGTGGGACCGGCAGACGGCGCGGTTGTGCCTGGCGACGTCGACGGACCTGCGGCAGTGGGAGAAGCACGGGCCGATGTTCCCGGGGATCAACACGTTCGCGGGGATCCGCGAGACGCCGGGGCCGGACTGGAGCAAGGGCGGCGTGATCCTGCCCGAGCCGATCGACGGGCGGTACCTGATGTGGTTCGGCGAGGGGAACATCCACCTCGCCGAGTCGGACGACCTGCTGCACTGGAAGGCCGATCCGACGCCGGTGCTGCGTCCGGAACCGGGCACGTTCATGGGCGACCTGGTGGAGACGGGTCCGCAGCCGATCCGTACCCGGACCGGTCATGTGTTGCTGATGCACAACAGCGCGGTCAACCAGCCCGGCGGCGGGGTGTACTACGCGTGCGGGCAGGTGCTGATCGATCCGCGGCGGCCGGACACCGTGGTCGCGAAGCTGACCGAGCCTTGGCTGGAGCCCAGTACCTACGAGGACCAGCACGGGTTGGTGAGCAACGTGACGTTCGTCGAGGGGCTGGTGTTCCATCGCGGGACCTGGTTCGCGTACTACGGCCAGAGCGACACCACGATCGGCGTCGCCACGTTCACCCCTCCGGAGGAGTCGTGATCGTGCTGGCGGACGGAGCCCGGGTGATGTTCACGGGTGACTCGATCACCGACTGCCATCGGCGGGAGACCGACAATCCGCTCGGGTACGGGTACCCGCTGCTGGTGGCGGGGCTTTGGGGCCGCCGGCAACCGGATCGGGTACCGGTCTGGACGAACACCGGGATCTCCGGCGACACACTCGCCGGGCTGGGCGGCCGGTGGCAGTCCGACGTACTCGATGCACGGCCGGACGTGGTGTCGATCCTGATCGGGATCAACGACTGCGGGTACCGGTTCTCGTTCGGGCACGACGAGGTGCCGGCGGAGGTGTTCCGCGCCGGGTACCGGCGGTTGCTGGAGCCGCTGGCCGACGTACAACTGGTGCTGATCGAGCCGTTCCTCCTGCCGGTGAAGGAGGAGCAGTGGGCGTGGCGGCCCGACCTGGACGCCAAGATCCAGGTGGTGCGGGAGCTGGCCCGCGAGTACGACGCCCACCTGGTCGCCGCCGACGCCATGTTCACAGAACTTGCCGCACGCAACAAGAACCCGGACCACTGGCTCTCCGACGGCGTCCACCCCACCCCCGCCGGCCACCAAGCCTTGGCCGAAGCCTGGCTGAACCAACTCACCTAACCCACCCCACTCCACCGCCCGCTGCCCACCTGCCGCCCGCGCGTCGGACGCCCACGCCGGCGAAACCCCTCGACCACCTGACACCGTCCGGCCAACGCCCACACCTACGCCAGGACAGCCTCATTTCGGGGGTTAACCAATGCGGTTGTCCCTTTGCTGCTGGTATGCAGGAGGCGAAGGGACAATCAGCGGGGTTAACCGTCTGGACGTCGGCCGCCCAGCGGGGCGGTGGAGGTTCTAGTACGTCGGGTTGGCGTTGACGATCAGGCGGGCGGGGACCTCGAGGCGTTGGGGGGTGCGGGTTGGGTCGGCCAGGCGGTCGAAGAGGAGTTGGGCGCCGGCGCGGCCGACGTCGTACGGGTCGCTGTCGATGACCGAGACGCCGAACGCCGCGGCCAGTTCGAACCGGTCGAAGCAGACCGTGTCGATCCGGCGGCTCGCGAACGCCTGCGACTGCAGCAGCCCGGTGCAGAGCCGGTTGTTGTCGACGAACACGGCGTCCGGGGGCCGCCGACGGCAGCAGGTCGTCGGCGGCGCGGCGGGCGTCGTCCTCGCTGACCAGGTTGTTCCGGACGAGGGCGGGATCCACCGCGATACCGGCGGCGCCGAGCGCGGCGACGTACCCGGCCCAGCGTTCCTCGGCACCGCTGCCGCTGCGCGGGTGCCCGAGGTACGCGATCCGCCGGCGGCCCTTCGCGAGCAGGTGCTCGATCCCCGCGCGGGTGCTGGCCGCGTTCGTGGTGGTGACCGAGTCCATCGACTCACCGAGGCCCGGGGGAGGTGAGTCCACGAACACGATCGCCGAACCGAACCGCGCCTCGTTCGCCAGGTATCCGAGGTCGTTCCCGACCGGCGCGATGATCAGCCCCGCGACCCGGTGCGCGAAGAACGACCGGATCGCCCGGTGCTCGAGCTCCGGATCGTTCTGCGCGTCGGCGGTCAGCACCAGGTACCCGCGCTCGGAGGCGACCGAGTGGATGCCTCGCAGCATCGGCGCGAAGAACGGGTTCGTACAGTCGCCGAGCGTGACCCCGATCGACGTCATCGCCTGATTCTTCCGCCGCAACCCCGCAGCGACGTCGTTCAGCTGCACCCCCAGCCGATCCGCCTCGGCCACGATCCGCTGCCGCGTCGACTCCCGCACCTTCGGATCCCCACGCAGCGCCCGCGACACCGTCTTGATGCTGACACCGGTAGTCGCCGCCACATCCTCGAGCCGCGGCCGCCGCGGAACTTCACTCTCCATGCCAACAGTGTAATGTCAACGTTGACATAGCAGCTCCATCCGCGCGGGCAAGGTCCTCCAGCAGCGTACGACGACCAGCCGCCTCCTGAGGCTGTCCGGGGAGTGAGCCTCGCACGGACGACGAGTATCCCTGGAACCCGCGACGAATGACCTGACGGACCACCGCCCGCCGCGCTCCCGCCGCGGACCGCCGCCCGCCGCGCTCCCGGCGTCGGCCCGCGCTTGGCACCAGCACCTCTTCCTGGTAGTACGTCCCGCGCACGGTGCCGGAGGCGGCCGAAGGAACTGCCGCCGCGGAGCAGTGTCCTTTGTGGGGGGTCTGCTACTTCTTCGGGGCGGAGGTGGCTCGGATGTGGAGTTCGGTGCGGAGGGTGACGGTGGAGGGTGGGCGGCCGGGGGCGGTGGTGCGGTCCTTGAGGAGCATGCCGGCGGTGCGGCCCAGCTCGTACGTGGGCTGGGCGACGGTGGTGAGGCTGGGGATGACCAGGTCTGCCCACGGGATGTCGTCGAAGCCGACGATCGCGATGTCGTCCGGGGCGCGGAGGCCCTTGCGGGCCAGGCATTCGAGGGCGCCGACGGTCATCAGGTTGTTGGTGGCGAAGAGTGCCTCGGGCGGATCGGGCAGCTCCAGCAGGCTTTCCATCGCGGCGTACCCACCGGCCTCGCGGAAGTCGGCGTGCCGCACGAGGTCCTTGTCGTACCGGATCCCGCCCGCCCGCAGCGCCGACCGGTACCCGGCCAGCCGGTCCATCGCGGTCGACACCTTCCGCGGCCCGGTGATGCAGGCGATCCGCCGATACCCTCCGTCGATCAGGTGTTTGACACCTTCGAACGCGCCGTGCTCGTTGTCCACCAGCACCGTGTCCGCCTCGACGCCCTCGACCCGCCGGTCGATCATCACCAGCGGGATCTTCGCGTCCGCGAGCAGCTGCACGCCCTCCGCGGTCGACGTCGGCGAGATCACCACCCCGGCCATCTGGTCGGTCAGCACCGCCGACGCGTACGCCGCTTCCTTCGCCGGGTCCTCGTCGGAGTTGCACAGGACGACGTGGTATCCCTCGGTCTGTGCGACGTCCTCGAGCCCGCGGACCAGCGAGGTGAAGAACGGGTTCTCGATGTCCGAGATGACGACCGCCCACAGGTTCGTCGAGGACTTCCGCAGGTTCCGCGCGACGCCGTTCGGGCGGTACCCGAGCTCGGCGACCGCGGCGCGGACCTTCTCGGACAGTTCGGGGTCGACGTTGCGCCGGCCGCTCAGCACCCGCGACACCGTGGCCGGCGACACCCCCGACCTACGCGCGACGTCGTAGATCGTCGTCATACCCGCTCCCCGCTGGAGATCCGATGGTCGTCTGGATCGCACTCTAACCCCGATCCCGCCCACAGGATCTTAGAGGGTGTCTTGGAGCTCTGCGCCTACTGCGCGGCACTCGGCGGGCACCTCGGCGCACAGCTCCAAGACACCCTCTCATGACTGTGAGGCACCGGTCCGGAGGAGGGCGAGGGCGGTGGCGCGAGTGGGGGCCGAGGCGGCGGCGCCGTTGACGGTGGTGGAGAGGGCGCCGGCGGCGTTGGCGAGGCGGACGGCGTCGACGAGGTCGGCTCCGTCGGCGAGGGAGGCGGCGAGTGAGCCGCAGAAGGCGTCGCCGGCACCGACGGTGTCGATGGTGTCGACGGTGTACGGCGCGATCCGCTCCTCGAAGCTCCCCGCGCGGTCGAGCACGTACGCGCCGCGCGCGCCGAGCGTGACGACGCATCCGCGCAGGTCCCAGTCCTCGGCGAGTTTGCGCGCGATCATCGGCACCTGGGACTCGTCGTCGCAGTCCAGCCCGGTGAGCGCCGCGGCCTCCACCTCGTTCGGCACCAGGATGTCGACGTACGCCGCCAGCGCCGGATCGATCGGTCCGACCGGGGCCGGGGTGAGGATCGTGGTCACGCCCGCGGTCGAGGCGAGCCGGAGGGCGGCGTGGCTCGCCTCGACCGGGAGTTCGAGCTGCACGCTGAGCACCTTGCTCCCGGTCAGGACGTCGCGGGCGGCATCGACCTCGACGGCGGTGATCGCAGCGTTCGCCCGGGACACGATGATGATCGAGTTCCCGCCGTCGGGCAGCACCAGCGGCAGTCCGACGCCGGTGCCGAGCGACGGGTGCCGGACGACCCAGGACGTGTCGACCCCGTTCGAACGGAGCAGTTCGAGGAACTCCTCGCCGTACCGGTCCTCGCCGATCGTGCCGACGATCGCGGTCCGGGCGCCCATCCGGGCCGCCGCGATCGCCTGGTTCACGCCCTTCCCACCGAGGAACTCCGCGAACCCGGTGCCGTGCAGCGTCTCGCCCGGCAACGGCCGCCGCTCCGCGGACGCGACCAGGTCCTTCATGAACGACCCGAGCACACACACGTCGTTCATGCCTCGTCCTCCGACAGACGTTTGCCCAGGGCACCTGATGGATGGAACTGCGCGAAGTCCTGGTGACTGAACTCCCGCAGTACGACGAGGGCGCACGCCAGCGCGTCGCCCATCGCGAGCGTCGCGGTCGTGGACGCGGTCGGCGCCAGGTTCAGCGGGTCGGCCTCGCGCAGCACCATGGTGTCCAGCGTGTACGTCGCCAGCTGGGCGAGTGTCGACTCCTCGCGCCCGGTCATCGCGATCACCGGGATCTGCCGCTCGCGCAGCATCCGGGCGAACGCGCACACCTCGGCGGTCTCGCCGGACGCGGACAGCGCCAGTACGAGATCGCGGGAGGTGACCGCCCCGGAGTCGCCGTGCAGGGCGTCGCCGGCGTGGATGAACGTGGCCGGCGTGCCGGTACTGGCCAGGGTCGCGGCGATCTTCCGCCCGACCAGACCCGACTTGCCCAGGCCGGTCACCACCAGGTGACCCTCGCACCGGGCGACTGCGGTCAGCACCTCCAGGAAGACGCCGTCCAGCCGGTCGGCCAGTGCCGACACGGCTGCTGCCTCGGTCTCGATCGCGTCCCGCGCCGCTTGCAGCCCCCGTGCCACCAGGTCCCTGGACAGCTCGTCGGCCGTGCGGTGGGCGGACGCACGGTTCGGCACAACTGGCATCCCCAGCGCCTCTCATCTCAGAAATCGATTTCCGCAGATTAGGCAGTGGGACGAGCTGGTGTCAATGTCTACGGCCAGCACAAAACCCTGTGTGCACGCGGGAATCGGCGGAGTTGACCACATCGTCACCTGATCGACACTTGACCGGCTCGGACGGCGCTCGTAGATTGCGAGAAATCGATTGCCCTTCGAGCCGACTGCCACCGCCCGGCTCGACGGTTCCGAGCTACCTCTGGAGCACGTGATGGCTGCAACACCGTCCCCTGCCCGGAGATCGAGGGACCGGGGCCGATCAACCACATCTGGTGCACCGTCGCGCGGGACAGCCCATGGGGTCCTGACGAGGCCGACGGGGACTATCTGCGGAAGCGCATCCTCTCCGCATCGCCTGGGTGGACGCGTCGCAGCCGGGCGTCCTGGTGCCGCTCGGCGACTTCTTCGGTGTCGGTACCAAACCTTGAAGGGATAGTTCATGAAGCGTGGGGCCTTGCTTGCTGTCCTGCCGCTGGTCTTCGGAACGGCGACACTGCTCACCCAACCGTCCATCCCGAAGACTCCGCCAACCACCCCGATCGGCACCGTCCAGGTCGAGTCGAAGGGTACGCCGAGCAAGAGCGACGGCGACCTCTGGCCGTCCTGCTGGGCCGGCAACGACAAGCTGTACGCCGCGAACGGCGACGGCAAGGGCTTCAGCACCGACGGCGCCTTCGCCGACGTCGCGGTCAGCGAGATCACCGGTACGCCGGGAAACTTGTCCGGGGCAACGACCTCGAAGGGCGACCAGGTCGGGCAGATCTGGAGCGGAGCCGGGTACAACCGGAAGCCGACCGGGATGGTCTGCGTCGGGGACACGTTGTACCTCGCCGTCCAGGACCTCGCGCTGGACTTCAACGACGTACCAGCGGCGACGATCCTGAAGTCGACCGACCACGGCCGCACCTGGACGTGGGACAAGTCCAAGCCGATGTTCTCGGGCCATGTGTTCACGACGATCTGGTTCGCGGACTTCGGTCGCGGTGGGGCCTCGGCTCCCGACGGTTACGTCTACGCCTACGGGTTGGACGGGAACTGGCGGGACTCGTTCGACGACACGGTCGCGGATCCACAGTCGGTGTTCCTGGCCCGGGTGCCTAAAGCCGATGTGCAGAACCGGAGCGCGTGGAAGTTCTACACCGGGTCCGGATGGTCGCCGAAGCTCGCGGACCGCAAGCCGGTGCTGACCGACACGCGACGGCTCTACGCGCAGACGTACGGGACGAACGCGTCGAACCTGAGCGTGATCAGCCAGGGCGGCGTCACGTACCTCCCGGCGCAGAAGCGATATGTCTACACGTCGTGGACCGAGTACACCTTCGAGTTCTACGAGTCGCCGACACCGTGGGGACCGTGGAAGCACTTCCTGTCCAAGGACTTCGGGGGTTATCCGTGGTCGACGTCGAAGTACGGCGGGTACGGCGTGACGATCCCGTCGAAGTTCGTGCAACCGGACGGCAAGACGATGTACATCCAGGCGAACGTGTGCCCGTGCGGTGGCGGCGGGATCGGTACGTCTGTGTACAACTTCAACCTGCGCAAACTGGTGCTCACGCCTGCTTCGAACGCGCCCGCCGCCAACCTGCCGGGCGCTGACAACCTCGCCGCGCCTGCCACTGGTGCGGTTGCGATTTCCAAGTCGACGCAGTCGGGCAGTCTCGCGTTGCTGAACGACGGCTTGAAGACTGGCAGCGAGTCCGACTTCGACGACGAGGTGAAGGGTGCCTCGTGGTGGGGGTACGAGTGGCCGGCGCGGCACAAGGTCAACAACGTTGAGTTCACGTCCGGCGCGGTGTCCGCCGAGGGCGGGTACTTCACTGGTCGTCCCCGGGTGCAGGTTCGTCGCGACGGGCAGTGGGTCGAGGTCGGGTCGCAGACGGTGTCCCCGGCGTACCCGGGTGATGCGTCGGCGGGTGCGAACACGACGTACACGATCACGGTCCCGACGCAGGAGACGGACGGGGTCCGGGTGATCGGGCTGCCTGGTGGGACGCGTTCGTACACGACCGTGTCGGAGCTGGCGGTGCGGTACGTGTCGCAGTTGGCGGATGGCGGCTTCGAGGGCACCGGTGGTGGTAAGCCTGCCTGGCTCTTCGAAGGTACTGCGGCCAACGGGGTGGACCGTGGACTCGGCTTCGCGCACTCGGGGGCTAACAACGGGTGGATCCGCTGTACGTGTACGGGGTTCAGCGATCTGTATCAGAGCGTGCCGGTGGTGCCCGGGGCGACGTACACCTTCGGCTCCTGGATCAACGCCTCAGCCAACCTCCCCGCTGATGTGGGCCGCTTCGGCGTCCGCAACGGAGGGACAGTCCTCGCCAGCACCACCTTCGGCGCCGGCACGGGCTACGTCCACCACGAGGTCACAGTGCAGGTCCCACCAAACGTCCACGAACTAACGGTCTACGCCGGCTTCAACGCCCCCAACAAGGACACCTGGATCCAGCTGGACGACTTCACCGTCAGTTGACCGCCGCTTTCCGGAAAGAATCAGTCGCTCCGTGCGGGATTCTTTCCGGAAAGGTCACGGCCAGGGGAGGAGCTCGGGGATTCGGCCGGTGATCAGGCCTGTGGTCGGGCGGCCGGCGTACCAGGCGGTTAGGGCGGTGAGGGGGCCTTCGAGGGTGATGGGCTTGCCGGTGCCGTTGGTCCAGGTGGTGGTGGGGGACTGGAGGATCAGCTGGGTGTTGTCGGGGGTGCGAGGGCGGAGGAAGTCCAGGAGGTGCAGGCAGAAGTCCTCGGACCAGCTCGCGGGGGTGACGCCGAGGTCGAGGTCCGAGGTGTGGATGGTGAGTTCTCGCCAGGTGGCCTGTAGACCCGCGGACAGGTTGCTGTTGCGGTGGAGGATAGGAAGGGGCCAGTCCGTGGGGCTGACCTTGTCCCAGGAAGCCATGAGTCTGGTGACAGCCCGGTGCAGGTGGGTGCGGAGCTCGGCGGCGGGGCGGTCGGCGCCGGCTTCGATCGCGGCGTCGCGCGCGGGGCGGCCGCCGTCGTACACCTCGACGAGCCGGCCCTGGAGCGCCTCCTCGACCTGGCGGGTCATCGCCTCGGAGAAGTACGCGAGGTGCGTGATCACGTGACCGCGGGACCAGCCCGGGAGGACGGAGTCGCCGCGGGCGGTCGGGTCGTCGAGGTCCGCGGTCAGGGCGAGCAGTCGGTCGGCGATCGCGTGTACGTCGTTCAGGGCCACAGGAGCTCCTTCGTCCAGGTGTCGTCGAGGGTGTAGCGCAGCCGTACATGCCGGCGGTCCGGGTCGGCCTGCCAGAACTCCACCTCGTCGGCGTGCAGCGTGTACAGGGTCCAGTTCGGCGCGACCAGGTCGGGGTCGAGCGCGATCCGGTCCTGCTGTTCCTTGACGGCCGCGTCGATGTCCGAACGATCCGCCAGTACTGCGCTTTGCCTGCCGACCAGCGCCTCCGCCCGAGCCGCGACCGGCCGGAGCAGGAAGTCGCGCGCCGAGTCCTCGGGTGACGCGGGGGCGACCCGGCCGGACACGCGAACCTGGCGAGCGAGCGGGATCCAGTAGAACGTCAGTGCGGCGTACGGCGAAGTGGTCAGCTCCTCGCCCTTCCGGCTGGTCGAGGTGGAGGCGAACTGCCAGCCGTCGGCGGTGACATCCTTCAGGATCAGGACCCGCGCGTTCGGGCGGCCGTCAGGGCGGACCGTCGAGAGAGTGGCGGCGCAGGGCTCGGCCACGCCGGCGTCGATCGTGGTCAGCAGCCAGTCGACGAAGAGGTCGTGCGGCGCGTCGGGGGTCCGGGCCGGATCCCAGTCGGGCGGGGTCCCGGTCAGCGTCGGCACGGCGCGCAGCCGAGTACGGAGATCACTCACGCTCCGAGACCCTAGAGCAGGTATTCACATGGCAGCAATAGCTTTTCCCATTAGTATCGCCGGATGACCACCCTGGCCTTCGCCCTGGCCGCCACCATCAAGCACGACGGCCACGGCGGCATCGCGGACCTCCTCTCCACCCCGGAGGACACGCTCATCTGGCTCCACAACCAAGAGCCCCTCCTCACCCAGGTGCTAGGCCCCGCGGCCGCAACCGATCTGGGGAGGTTTTTGTACCCGATTCGGGCAGAAATCCTCCCCAACCTGGACGAGCCCTGGCGCGGGTTGGTGCGGATTCGGGGGGCTGTGCGGGTGTTGTTTGCGCGGGCGGTTGCGGCTTCTAGGGCTGATGCGGATCGGTTGATGGAGCTTGAGGACGCGCTGGGGGTGGTGAACGAGGCGGCGGATCAGTTGGGTACGACGCACCTCGAGTGGGTCGAGGAGCCGACGATGCGGTGGTCGCCGAGGACGGCGGACCCGATCGACCTGCTCGTGGGAGCGGTCGGGCGGTCGGCGATCGACTTTCTCGTCGGGCCGGATCGGGCGAGGTTGCGGGCGTGTCCGGCGGCGCGGTGCGTGAAGTACTTCCTGCAGGACGACCCGCGGCAGACCTGGTGTTCGCCCGCCTGCGGGAACCGGGAGCGGGTGAACCGGCACTACCGGAAACGGACCGCCGGATAGCCTTGGAGTTATGACTGTCGCGCGGTTCAAGGACCTGTGTGTGGACGTGGCGTCCCCGAGTGAGATGGCTGCGTTCTGGGGGCGGGTGATCGGGCTGACGACGCCCGCCGACAACCCCGGCGTGCTGGTTGGCGACGTACCGGAGAAGACCATCTGGATGTGCCGGGTGCCGGAGCCGAAGATCGTGAAGAACCGCGTCCACCTGGACGTGCACACCGGCGCCGTCGCGAATCTGCAAGCAGCAGGTGCGACCATTCAGTCCGACGAGCAGCGCTGGACCGTGCTCACGGATCCGGAAGGCGGCGAGTTCTGCGGGTTCGTGCGCGACACCGACCCGGCGTACCGGCTGATGGAGTTGGTGGTCGACTCGACCGACCCGGAGCGGCAGGCGCGCTGGTGGGCGGGCGTCGTCGGCGGTGATGTCGCGAGTACGCCGGACGCGCCGTGGTACTGGCTCGAGAACGTCCCCGGCCTCCCGTTCCCGTACTGGGTGTTCGTCCCGGTCCCGGAGGCCAAGACCGTCAAGAACCGGATCCACTGGGACGTCACCGCACCCGCCCTGCAACCGGTGATGGACGCGGGTGCGACACTGCTCCGGCCCCGGGACGGCGAGATCGGCTGGCACGTCTGCGCCGACCCCGAGGGCAACGAGTTCTGCGTGTTCCTGCCTGCCTGAGGAGTCTGCATGACCAAGTTGGACCTGACCACGGGTGCCGCGGACCTGACCGAGGCGCTGGTGAACGTCTCCTCGGTCAGCGGTACCGAGGAGAAGCTCGCCGACAAGGTGGAGAAGGCGCTCTCGGCGTACCCGCACCTGAAGGTGTTCCGGCACGGCAACACCGTCGTTGCGCGGACCGACCTCGGCCGCGACGAGCGCGTCGTCGTCGCCGGCCACCTCGACACCGTGCCGCTCAACGACAACCTCCCGGCCCGCCGCGCCGACGGCCTGATCCACGGCCTCGGCGCCTGCGACATGAAGGGCGGCGTCGCGGTCGCACTCCGCCTGGCCGCGACCCTCGACGAGCCGAACCGGGACATCACCTATGTCTTCTACGACTGCGAGGAGATCGAGGCCGAGCGGAACGGTCTGTACAAGCTGACCCGCTCCAACCCCGAGCTGCTCGAAGGCGTGTTCGCGGTCGTGATGGAGCCGTCGAACGCGGTCGTCGAGGCCGGCTGCCAGGGCACCATGCGGATCGAGGTGACCACCCGCGGCGAACGCGCGCACTCGGCCCGCTCGTGGATGGGTTCGAACGCGATCCACGCCGCGGGCGAGGTGCTCGCGCGGCTTTCGGCGTACGAGCCGCGCCGGGTGCCGATCGACGGGCTCGAGTACCGCGAGGGGCTGAACGCGGTCGCGATCAGTGGCGGCGTCGCGGGCAACGTCGTACCGGATCTGTGCACGGTGACGATCAACTACCGGTTCGCTCCGAGCCGGTCGGAGGCGGAGGCCGAGGCGCATCTGCGGGAGGTGTTCGAGGGGTACGACGTGGTCGTCACGGACTCGGCGCCCGGCGGACTGCCCGGGCTGGAGCGGCCGGCCGCGGCGGCGTTCCTGCAGGTGGTGGGCGGGGATCCGCAGCCGAAGTTCGGATGGACGGACGTGGCCCGGTTCACGCTGCTCGGCGTACCGGCGGTGAACTACGGGCCGGGCGACCCGCTGTACGCGCACAAACAGGACGAGTTCGTGCCGGAGGCGGAGATCGAGCTGTGTGAACAGCGGCTGAGGAGTTGGTTGACAGGCCGCGCCTGAAGCAGGCTCGGCTACCGGTCAGGCAATAACCTGGAGGCATGTCAGAACCATCGATCCACCCCGACCGTCCGGTCGGCCAGCAGCAGCGCGGGCCGGTCACGATGCGGCGCAAGCAGGTGCAGCAGTCCACGTCCGAGCAGCGGCTGCTGGACAGTCGCGGCCCGTCGGACTGGGTGCACACCGACCCGTGGCGGGTGCTGCGCATCCAGTCGGAGTTCATCGAGGGATTCGGGATGCTGGCCGAGCTCGGGTCCGCGATCAGCGTGTTCGGGTCGGCGCGGACGAAGCCGAACGACGCGATGTACGTCGCCGCGGAGCAGTTCGGGCGGAAGCTGGTCGAGGCCGGGTACGCCGTGATCACCGGCGGCGGGCCGGGCGTGATGGAGGCCGCGAACAAGGGCGCGTCCGAGGCCGGCGGGGTGTCGGTCGGGCTCGGGATCGAGCTGCCCTTCGAGAACGGCATGAACGAGTGGGTCGACATCGGGATGAACTTCCGGTACTTCTTCACCCGGAAGACGATGTTCGTGAAGTACGCGCAGGGGTTCGTGGTGATGCCGGGCGGGTTCGGCACGCTGGACGAGCTGTTCGAGGCGCTCACGCTGGCGCAGACGCGGAAGGTCACGTCGTTCCCGGTCGTGCTCTTCGGTACGTCGTACTGGGGCGGCCTGGTCGACTGGCTCCGTACGACGATGCTCGAGGACGGCAAGATCTCCGCGGCCGACCTGGACATGTTCGTGGTCACCGACGACGTGGACGAGGCGATCAGCTACATCGTCAAGGCCGGCGAACTGGCCGACGCCGCCGCCGACGAAGCCGCCGAGACCGCCGCGGCCCAGGTCGACGGCAGCTCGCGCTCCCACCCACTCGGCTCCGACGGGAGCTGAGACGTCACGCTGGTGGATGACGCCTGCTACGCGCTGGCGTGACCCCGCAAATCCCGGGTGATTGTGCGGTTGACTCGGGCGGCATGGCACGATCGGTCCCGTGATGTGGTTCTTCGGGCTGATCGTGGTGCTGTTGATCGGGGCTGTCGCGGTGGTGGCCTCGGGTCGTTGGGGTGCCATGAGCACGGCGTACGACGACCGTCCCGACATGTCGGTGCCGGCCCGGCAGGCGCTGACCTCGACCGACATCGAGTCGGCCCGGTTCGCGGTCGGCGTGCACGGATACCGGATGGACGAGGTCGACACCCTGCTCGAACGCGTCGCGAAGGAGGTCGCCGAACGCGACCGCCGCATCGCCGACCTCGAACGCGCCGTCGCCCCCATCGTCGACTCCCCCGAGGGCCACGGCTTCACCTCGAACCCGTACAGCACCCCCGAATTCGACGACACCGGCACCCACCAGCCCATCCTCGTCGGCGGCACGTTCCCGAACCCCGCCACCACACCCGAAACCACCCAAGCCGCAGCCCCCAGCCCCGAAGCCCCCACCACCGAACCCGGTGCCGTCGACCCGATGGGCGAGCGGACAGAGCCCGGCGCCCTCGCCGAACAGACGGGTGCAGCAGTCGCCGCTGGTGGAGCCGCCGGCGCGGCGAACGCTGGCAGGTCGGAGGGCGCTGCGCCCGGTGGGACGAATGCTGGCAGGGCGGGTACGCCGGATGCTGCAGCCGGCGCTGGCACCGCAGCAGGCTCCGGAATGGCAGCTGCTGGGGCGGCGGCTGGCGCAGCGCTTGTCGGAGGAACCGCTGGTACGACGGACGCCCGGAGAGCTGCTGGTACGACGGATGTCGAGGGAGCGGCTGGTACGACGGATGCCGCAGGAGCGGCTGGTACGACGGATGCCGCAGGAGCGGCTGGTACGACGGATGCCGCAGGAGCGGCTGGTACGACGGATGCCGTCGCCGGGGCGGATGACGACGAGCCGGAGACACGTGAGCTCCCCCGGGCGAGCCAGGCCGCCGCGGACGAGTACGAACGCCTGCAGGCCGAAGCACGCGCCGTACTGGAAGCCCAGTCGCAGCCAGTAACCCCCCGCCGCGCCCCGGCCCCCCACGAGCCGGCCAGCACGCAGCCGCCGCACGAAGCGCCTCCCACGCAGCCGCCTGAAGACGCGCTGTCGCAGGCGCCACAAGATGAGCAGCCGCAGGCTTCCTACCAATCGTCCCAGGCTCCTTACCAGCCTTCCCCGGACTCCTTCCAGCAGTCCAGCCAGGGCGTGTCGCCCGTGGAGGCGGTGCCGCTCACCCCCGCGCAGCAGTACGACCAGTTGAAGCTCAACCAGCCGGCGCCCGTACGGCTGCAGCAGCCGACAGCACCACCTGCGACCGACGAGCAAACCCACACCGAGCCCGCGCCGGCATCCCCAGCACCCGCGGCTCCCGCGGAGCAGTCAGCTGCCGCGGAGCAGGCAGCACCCGCGGAGCAGTCCGCGGGAGCTGAGCAGCCGACCCGGGTGGAGTGGCAGCAGGCATCGGCCGCGTCAGCTGACCAGCCGTCCCGCTCGGAGTGGCAGCGGGCGCCGGCCGGGTCGGGTGAGCAGCCGTCCGACGTGGAGTGGCAGCAGGCATCGGCCGCGTCAGCTGACCAGCCGTCCCGCTCGGAGTGGCAGCGGGCGCCGGCCGGGTCGGGTGAGCAGCCGTCCGACGTGGAGTGGCAGCGGGTGCCGGACGCGTCAGGTGAGCGACCATCCCGCGGGGATTGGCGGCAGGCGTCGAGCGAGCTGACTGCGTCGAGCGAGCAGCAGGCGGGTGCTGGCCAGGCGGACGGGCTTGGTGGGCGGGCTGCTGCTGATGGAGACGTGGGTACGGCGTCCGCGGTGCACTGGACGGCGCAGCCGGCAGTACAACCGGAGCAGCCAAACGATCGACACCAGCCCCAGCCGGAGACCCAGCCACAGCAGGAGCCGCAGCACCAGCGGGAGCCGCAGCAGAAGTACCAGCAGGAGCCGCAGCACCAGTACGAGCAGGAGCCTCAGCACCAGCAGGAGCTGCAGCACCAGTACCAGCAGCACCCGCAGGAGCCCGAGTACCCGCAGGAGCCGCAGCACCAGGAGCACCAACAGGTGGCGCGGCAGCCGTACGACGGTGGTCAGCGGGACGGGAACCTCGGGCAGGGGCAGGACGGTTGGCAGCAGCGCGGTGGCCCTGCGCGCAGTGAGGGTGCGCAGCAGGCAAGTGTTGAGAGGCCGGGCCGGGCGGAGCCAGCTAGCGGACCGCAGTCGGCTGACGAGGCGCGGTCGGTTAACGGGCCGGAGTCGGCTAGCGGGCCGGAGTTGGGTGACGGGTTGGGCTCGGCGGGCGGCGGGGTGGGGGACGAGTCTGGGAACGGGGCGGTTGATGGTGAGGCGAGTGGTGCGGAGGGGTGGCGGTTTTGGCCGCCGGCGGGGCAGGAGGGGGAAGGGGCCTATCAGCGGCCTAGCTGATGGGGGTTTCGGGGAGTTGTCACGCGGCGGCGTCGGTGGAGTTGGGGTTGGCGCCTGAGGATGCGTGGGCGGTGGTGATGGACTGGGAGCGGCAGTCGCGGTGGATGTTGTTCACGCGGGTGTGGGCGACCGGGAACGCTGGCTCCGGCGTCGGCGGGGGAGTTGCGGCGCGTACTTCTGTCGGTGGCATCGGGTTCACTGACGACATGGTCATCACCCACTGGGATCCGCCGCGCGACTGCACGGTGAAACACCTCGGCAAGGTCGTCCGCGGCACTGGTACGTTCACGATCGAGCCGAGGGCGTACTGCGGTGCGGGGCCGGACGACTTGTACGGCAGCGCGTTCATTTGGTCCGAGGACGTCGTGCCGCCGTTCGGACGGCTCGGTGTGTTCGCCTGGCCGATCGTCCGGCCGGTGTTCGAAGCCATGATGCGGATCTCGCTCCGCCGGCTCGTGAAGGAGATCCAGTGACGGTGACGGGCCCGGACGGGCAGCAGCGGTGTGGTTGGGCGACGTCGGCTCCGGAGTACGTCGAGTATCACGACACCGAGTGGGGCAAGGAGATCCGGAACGACGTCGGGCTGTTCGAGCGGATGACGCTCGAAGGGTTCCAGTCGGGCCTGTCCTGGATCACGATCCTGCGCAAACGGGAGAACTTCCGGACCGCGTTCGCGCACTTCGACCCGGAGACGATCGCGAAGTACGGCGACGCCGACTTCGACCGGCTGATGGCCGACCCGGGGATCGTCCGGAACCGGTTGAAGATCAACGCGACGATCTCGAACGCCCGCGCGCTGCTGGACCTGGCCGACGGCGAGTTCACCGAGCTGCTCTGGTCGTTCCGGCCCGCGAAGCAGAAGATCCCGAAGACCCTCGCCGACGTACCGGCCACCACGCCGGAGTCGATCGCCCTGTCGAAGGCGTTGAAGAAGCACGGATTCGTGTTCGTCGGACCCACCACGGCGTACGCGTTGATGCAGGCTACAGGCATCGTGAACGACCACCTGAAGACCTGCATCGCACGCTGAATCTCGTGCACGTGCATCTGCAAAAGGCAACTGCATAAGGCTCTTTGCCGAAATCCAAAGACAAACGGCTGAACGAGTTGTGCTCCGGGCACAGAACGTGATGAGGTATTCAGCGGGCTCCCCGACTGTCAGGTGGTTGTCCGGCCGTGACTCGCCCGGCCGGAACGCGGTCGTGGAGCCCACCAAACGTTCTACGGGTGCCTGTTGATCCCGTCCGAAGTGAAGCTGGTCCGGAACACATCTGTTCCGGTCAGCCCGCTCAGTTGGGTGCCGTCCGCGGTCGTGGTGAGGTACAGGTTGGCTTCCGCGTAGGCGTCCGCGGCGTCGTCGTTCGCAGTACCGAACTGTCGCGTCCAGGTCGGCGTGTGATCCGGCGAGTACTTCGCCAGCACGCCGTCGAACTTCCCGAGTGGCGTCTCCAGCGCGCCGTCCGTGAACCCGCCGACGTACACCGAACCGCCTGCGTCCACAGCGATCGCGGCGCCCTTGTCGTTGCCGCTCGTCCCGAACTGGTCGCGCCAGGTCAGTACGCCGTCCGCGTCCGCGCGGGCGACCACGATGTCCTTGTCGCCGATCGACGTCCGCGCGAAGTCGCCGGCCGTGTACCCGGTCAGATACACCCCACCAGCAGGATCCGCCGCGAGCCCCCACACCTCGTCGGACTCCGACGTACCGAACTGCTTGGTCCACACCGCATCACCTGCGGTCGAGTACCTCGCAAGGAACCCGTCGACGCCACCGGCCGACGTACCGAACGAGCCGCCCGTCATCCCGCCGACGTACACCGAACCATCGGACACGGCGACAGCCATCCCCTTGTCCTCGCCCGCGCTGCCGTTCTGCCGCAGCCACACCTGCTTCCCGTCGCCGTCGTACCGCGCGACGAACACGTCCTTGTCGCCCTGGTTCGCACCGCCCAGCGCGCCCTTCGTATAACCACCGACGTACACATCCGTCCCGTCGATGGCCACCGAATAGCTGCGATCCGCCACCCCCGGTACGCCGAACTGCGTCAGCCAGCGCCGATTCCCGTCACCGTCGTACTGCGCCACGAACGCATCGTCGGTGGAGTTCCCCGGATGCGCCCCGTCCAGGTCGCCGTTCGTGTACCCGGTCACCACGACCCGCCCGTTCGCGTCCACCGCAACGCCGTACGCGCGGTCGGTCCCGCTCGACCCGAGCGACCGCGTCCAGGCCCTCGACCCGTCCGCGGCGTACTTGACCAGCGACACGTCCGTCCCGGAAACCGCCTGGTAAACGTTGCCCGAGGCATCGGTCGCGATCCCGCCCGCGCGGTCGTCGCCGCCGGTGTCGGTGATCTCGGCCTGCATCGGCGTGGCCGGCGGCTTCCCGAGGTACTGGAAGATGTACTTCGCGCCTTCGGCGAACGTCGGCCCCCAGACGTCCCAGTCGTGCCCGCCGTCGACGACGCGGAACTCCGACGTCAGGTTCGGCACCCGGGACGCCTGGTTGAACACCACGTGTGCCTCGAAGTCGAGGTCGTGGGTGGCGTCGATCGGCTTCGGGTTCTTGTACTCGTCGTCGCCGACCGCGATGAACACGTGCGACTGCTGTCCGCTCGCCGCGAACGACTTCAGCGCCGCCGGCCAGTTCAGCTTCAGGTACGTCGCCTCGACGAACGGATCCTTACCCTTGCCGAAGGCACCGAAATCGCGGGTGCTGGAATCGCTCGGCGGCAACGGGAAGTACACCGCCGGGCTGAGCACGATGCCGGCACCGAACACGTCCGGGTGCGCCAGCGTGTACCGCAGCGCGCCGGCCCCCGCCCATCGAGTATCCGGCGATCGCGCGGCCGGTGCGGTCGGCGATCGTCCGGTACGTCGCATCGACCTGCGGCACCAGGTCCTTGAAGAACGCGGTCTCGACGGGCCGGCCGGGGTCGGCGCCCTTGTACGCCGAGTCGACGTACCAGCTCGCCCGGCTGCTCCACGGCGCGTCCGGCATGATCGCGATCGCGGGCGGGATCTCGCCGCTGCCGATCAGCTCGTCCAGGCGGCTCTTCACCTGCGTCCACGCGCTCATCGAGTCGCCGCGGCCGTGCAGCAGGTAGATCACCGGGTACCGGCGGGTGGACTCGTCGTACCCGGCCGGCAGGTAGACGTTGTAGTTGATGTCCTCACCGAGCGTCGCGGAGCGAACGGCGGCGGACTTGATGACTCCGGGCGGCCCGGGCGGCGCAGGCGGCGCGGCACCGGATCCAGGGACGACGAGACTCCCGACCAGCGTGGCAGCGGTCAGGACAGGCAGCAGCAGTTTCCTCACACGGCAGTTTGTAATCGCTTACGTAAACGATTACAAGAGGCTGGGCTGTACCGAAGAACGGGCAGTGGTGACCGATTGCGCGGCGTGTCGGGCCGCCGGCGCCTCGAACAGGCGACCACTGCTCGTTCTTCGGTACGCCCTACCGCCCGTTGAAGGTCGGCTTCTGCTTCGCGACGAAGGAGGCGACGGCGTTGTGGTGGTCTTCGGTGGCGCCGGTCTCCTGCATCTTGCCCGCCTCGAAGGCGAGGGACTCCGCCAGCGTGTGGCTCGCGGAGTGGCCGAGGGACTGGCGTACGGCGCCGTACGCCACCGTCGGGCCGGCCGCGAGCTTCCCGGCCAGCTCGGCGACCGTGCTCTCCAGGTCGGCGGCAGGTACGACGGAGGTCGCCAGGCCGAGGCCGAGTGCCTCGGCGGCGGGGACGGTGCGCGGGAAGTAGAGGAGTTCGAGCGCCTTCGCGTGGCCGATCAGCCGGGGGAGTGTCCAGGAGATGCCGGTGTCGCAGGACAGCGCGATGCCGGTGAACGCGAGGTTGAAGCCGGCCGTGTCCGCGACCACCCGGAAGTCGCACGCGAACGCCATCGACGCGCCGGCCCCGGCGGCCACCCCGTTCACCGCGGCGATCACCGGCTTCGGCATCTCGGCGAGCGCCAGCGCGATCGGCGCGTAGTGGTCCGGCACCGTGCTCCATAGTGCGGCCTGGTCGTTCGCCTGTAGCAGTCCGATGTGCTCCTTCAGGTCCTGCCCGACGCAGAACGCCCGCCCGGTCCCGGTCAGCACGACGACCCGCACGGCCGGGTCGTCCGCGGCGGCCTGGATCGTGTCGCGGAGCAGCACCTTGGTCGGCGTGTCGAGCGAGTTCATCGCGTCCGGCCGGTTCAGGGTGATGGTCGCGACACCTTCCGCTACGGCGTACGTGACGGAATCACTCATCGTGGTCAGCTCCTTGACTGTCGGTAAGGGAATTTCAGTGCTGCGTCAGGCAGTCGTCGACGAAACGCCCGGCCGCGGGGCCTAATCGGTCGGCGTGGAAATCGAAGAACGCGGCCGCCTTCGTCCCGGCCCAGCCGGCCGGCAGCAGCTCGTCCGGCAGCCCCGGATCCCGGAACAGGAACTTCCGCCATTCGTGCACCAGCTCGGACCGGACCGCGAACGCCTGCTCGTCGCCCGCGTCCGCGCCGCCGCCGTCGACCAGCGCCTTCGCCTCGATCAGCCAGCTGTCGTACGACGCGCCGAGCTCGTCGAGCTTCCAGACCCGGCGGGCGAACTCGACCGCGCCGGCGTCGACCGGGGCCCGGAACCGGTCCGCGGCGATGCCCTCCATGTCGAGGATCTGGTCCACTTCGATGTCGTTGCGCAGCCCCACCCAGGCGCCGTCGGACAGCGGAGCCCAACCCAGGAAGGAGAGTTGGCTCGCCAGCTGGTCGCGGCGCCGGGCGTTCGGCACCTCGCGGAGGATGCCCAGGTGCCAGTGCCGGTCCCAGTCGCCCGGCCCCTCGGAGCCGGTCACCACCGGCGTGCCGTCCGGCGCGGTCCGGTAGATCCGCGCGGCGGCGTCGTCGAGCCGGCGACGCGCCCGGGAGGTCAGCCCGTATCCGGGTTGTCCTTCGATCCGGACCGGCTCCAGCCAGCCCTGCCGGACCATCCGCGACACGGCGGTCCGGACGGCCGGTGGATGCACGCCCAGCGGCGCGAGCAGCCGGACGAGAGCCGCGACCGGGGCCTGCGCACCTCGCGCGCGCAGGTGGTCGCCGTACAGGTCGAAAAGGGCTGAACGGGCGTGCACAAGACTCGAGTCTGCCGTATGGTGCACGGCCTTGGCCTGAGATCGGGAATAATGGGGTGCGACACACACCGATACACACTGCGATACGCGCCGACGGCGCATCACCGCAACGGCGCCGGCCACGGTCCGCCGCGCGGTGTCGTCGCTCAACACCGACACTGGGAAGGGGTGCGCGCATGGCGGCGATGAAGCCGCGGACGGGCGATGGTCCGCTCGAGGTCACCAAGGAGGGCCGCGGGATCGTGATGCGGGTTCCGCTCGAGGGCGGCGGACGGCTCGTCGTCGAGCTGAACGCCGACGAGGCGACCGAGCTCGGCAACGCACTGAAGGCCGTCGTCGGCTGATCACAACCTCCGGGGGTGCCAGCGCCCCCTGTCTATCACTCCGACCCCGGTGGGTGCCTTCGCAGGCACCGGCCGGGGTCGTTACGGTTGTCCAACCTATTTGATCAAACCAGTGAGGTCGTCCTAGTGGCTCGGCGCAGCAGTTCGTCTCCTTTCCCCAGTCTTCCGGGTGTCAGCTGGCAGCCCGGTCTGCCGGTGCACGGGTCGTCGACGTGGGTGGTCGTCGTCGGCGACGAGTTGCCGGCCGCCGCCAAGGAGGCGGGGGAGCGGCTCGGGATCGACCTCGACCGGCTGCTCGAGGTGCAGCGGGATACCGGCTTCACGCCGTCCGCCGGCAGTACGGCGGCGTACCCGCTGCTGACCGGAGACGTGACCGAGATCCTGCTGGTCGGGGCCGGCGACGGCAGCGCGAAGGACCTGCGACACGCCGGGGCGGCGATCGCCCGGTTCGGTCGCGGCAAGGACGAGCTCACCACCGTCGTTGCCGAGGGCATCGACGACGCGGCGCTCCAGGCGTTCGCGGAGGGCGTGGTGCTCGGCTCGTTCTCGTACACCCAGAAGACCGTCGACCCGGGCAAGCCCGCGGTCGGTACGGTGACGCTGACCGACGGGTCGGCCGCGGCACGGCAGGACGTGCTGGACCGCGGCATCGTGATCGGGCGCACCGGCTGGCTGGCGCGGCAGCTCGCGGTCACCCCCTCGAACGAGAAGGACCCGTCCTGGCTGGCCGCGCGGGCGACCGAGATCGCGGCGGCGACCGGGCTGGTGGCGACGGTCTGGGACGAGAAGAAGCTCGCCGCCGACGGCTTCGGCGGGATCCTCGCGGTCGGTCAGGGCTCGACCCGCCCGCCGCGGTTCATCCGGCTGGACTACGCCCCCGCCGGTTCCGGCAAGGACACGCCGTACGTCGTGCTCGTCGGCAAGGGCATCACGTACGACACCGGCGGCCTGTCGCTGAAGCCGCGCGAGGGCATGGTGTCGATGAAGCGCGACATGACCGGCGGCGGCTCGGTGATCGCGACCATGTCGGCGCTCCGCGACCTCGGTGCGAACGTCCGCGTGACCGGCCTGGTCTGCGCGGCGGAGAACATGCCGTCGGGTACGGCGTACCGCCCGGACGACGTGATCCGGCACTTCGGCGGTCGCACCACCGAGGTGAAGAACACCGACGCCGAGGGTCGGCTGGTGCTCGCGGACGGTCTCGCGTACGCCGTCCAGGAGCTGAAGCCGGACGTCCTCGTCGACATCGCCACGCTGACCGGCGCGATCAAGGTGTCGCTCGGCGCGATGCTGTACGGCGGGCTGTTCGCGACCGACGACGCGCTCGCGGACAACCTCGCCGACGCCGGCCGGGTCTCCGGTGAGGAGCTGTGGCGGATGCCGCTGCCGGCCGAGTACGAGGAGCTGATCGCGACCCCGGTCGCGGACTCGGTGAACAGCTCGAAGGGCCCGGGGTCGATCACCGCAGCCCTGTTCCTGAAGGCGTTCGCGGGCGACGTCCCGTGGGCGCACCTGGACCTGTCGTCGATCGCGGAGTCGCCGCGGGACCGCTTCGAGTACTCGACCGGCGCGACCGGGGCCGGCGCGCGGCTGCTCGGCACCTGGCTGGCCTCCGACGCGCCGACCTCGGGCATCAGCTGAACGGCATTACCTGAACCTCGCGCAGAGGAAGTCGACGATCCGGTCCCGGGCCGGTTTCGCCTGCGGTACCAGGCCGGGCATGCTGATGAACGCGTGCCCGGCCTTCGCGTACTCGCTCACCTCGACCGTGGTCCCCGCCGCGCGCAGCCGGTCGGCGTACACCCGGCCGTGGTCCGCGACCGGGTCGAGCACCGGGATCACCACGAGCGTCGGCGGCAGCCCGCCCAGCTCGTCGGCGTACAGCGGGGACAACGACCGCGGATCGGTGCCCTCTGGTACGGCGAGGCGCCGGAAGAACTCGAGGCCCTCGCGGGTGAGCGTCGGCGTCTCCGGGTACTGCGACACCGAGTCGTAGTCGAGCGCCGTCGAGGTCACGTCGACGCAGGGGTTGACCAGCACCTGCGCCCGCAACGACAGGCCGGCGTCCCGGGCCCGGAGCGCGGAGAGCGCCGCGACCATCGACCCGGCGCTCTCGCCGGCGACCGCCACCCGGGTCGGGTCGATACCCCAGTCCGCCGCGTGCTGGAACACGTACCGCAGGACGTCCCAGCCGTCGTCGACGATCGCGGCCAGCGGGGTGTCGTGGTCCATCAGCCGGTGCTCCACGGACACCACCACCGCTGACGCGCGGGCGGCCAGGTGGCTGTTGATCCAGTCGCACTGCACCGCCGTACCGACGTAACCGCCGCCGTGGACGTGCAGTACGAGCGGGAGTTTTGCCTGGCTGTCCGGGCGGTAGACCCGGACCCGGATCGTGCGGTCGGGGAGCTGGACCTGCTGCCAGCCGATCGTCACGCCGCTGTGCGGGAAGCCCGTCAGCAGGTGGGCGAACCGGGAGGTGACGATCCGGTTCGCGACCTCGCCGAACGCGGCCAGGTCCGCGGGCGACATCGTGCGGTAGTCGGGCTCCTTGCGGAGCGCGTAGACCAGGCGAACACCCAGCGGCGGCTGGTGCGTCGTGCTGGCGGCGGTCTTGAGCATCGGGCACCGTCCTGCGGTTTCGCTACGATTAGTATCGATACCGACGGTAGCATAACTGGGTAGGGTAGGCCCATGGCTTCCAGCACCCGGCCGCCCGGCCGGCCCCGGTCCAGCGTCGACGCGGAGGTGTTCGCGGCGACGCTGCGGACGATCGACCAGCTCGGGTACACCCGGGCCACGGTCGACCGGATCGCCGCCGCGACCGGGATCGCGAAGACGACGATCTACCGCCGCTGGCCGTCGAAGGGTGCGCTGGTCACCGCGACCCTGGTCGACTCGTTCGGCCCGTTGCCGCTGACCGGGCGGGACGGCGCCGCGGACATCGCCGCCGCGATCCGGTACGGCGTCCGCGCGGTCGCCGAGCCCGGCGTGGCCGCGGCGTTCGCCGGGGTGTTCACGGACGCGATCGGGGATCCGGCGCTGCGGGAGATCCTCGCCACCCAGCTGCAGGACCCGTACCGCAAGGTCCTGATGGAGACCCTCGGGCTGTCGGAGCAGCGGGTGCTGTTCGTCATCGACGTGGTGATCGGCACGCTGCTGCACCGGATGGGCATGACCGGCGAGCCGATGGTCGAGGCGGACGTCGACGCCCTGATCCAGATGCTCCAACGCGAACTGGCCTAGCTTTCCGGAACTTTTCCTGCCTGGAGCGACGGAAAAGTACCGGAAAGCCTAGGCGCCGATCGCGTCCAGTTCGGCGACCGCGTCGGCGGGCAGTTCCAGATCGCGGGCCGCGACGTTCTGGCGGAGGTGGTCCACCGACGACGTACCCGGGATGACCACGCTGGTGCTCGAGCGCTGCAGGAGCCAGGCGAGGGCGACCTGGTACGGCGTGGCGTCGAGCCGGGCCGCGACCTTCGACAGGGTCTCCGACTGCAGAGGGCTGAATCCGCCGAGCGGGAAGAACGACGCGAACGCGATGTTGTGCTCCTCGGCGTAGTCGACGACGTCGTCGTCCGCGCGCTCGACCAGGTTGTACAGGTTCTGCACGGTGACGATCGGGGCGATCGTCTGCGCCTCGCGGAGCTGGGCGACCGAGACGTTGCTCAGGCCGAGATGCTTGATCAGGCCCTGCTGCTGCAACTCGACGAGCGTCGTGAACGGCTCCTCGATCGATTCGGCGCGGCCGCCCTCGCGCTCGGCGGTCCGCAGGTTCACCACATCGAGGACGTCGACGCCGAGGTGCTCGAGATTCCCGTGTACCTGCTGCTTGAGCTCGTCCGGCGACAGCGCCGGGAGCCAGGACGCGTCGTCGCCGCGCCGGGCGCCGACCTTGGTGACCAGGTGCAGGCCGTCCGGGTACGGGTGCAGCGCCTCCTTGATGATCTCGTTGACCACGGTCGGGCCGTAGAAGTCGCTGGTGTCGATGTGGGTGATGCCGAGGTCGACGGCCTCCCGCAGTACGGCGATCGCCTGGTCGCGGTCCTTCGGCGGTCCGAAGACGCCGGGGCCGGCGAGCTGCATCGCGCCGTACCCCATCCGGGTGATGGTGAGGTCGTCGGCGAGCGTGATGGTTGAGTTCGTCATGTCTCCAGTGTTCGCCGGCGCGCGCGGAACAGGGAGTGCCCCGTTGTTCCTGGTAGTGACAGGGCACAGGCTATTGCGGCGGACCCGGTCTACCGTGGACAGATGGAGAACGCGCTGGGCGACCAAGGTCCTGGCTGGTGATCCAGCGCAGCGGCGGGGTGGTGCGCCGCCGGACGCGGGCGGCGCGGCCGAGTGGCGGGGCTCGGGTCAGGCCCGGGGAGCGTAGGCCCGAATGATTTCCGGGTAGGCCGCGAAGGCGGTGCCCGTGTGATCCACCGCGCCCATCGAGTGCACTGTCACGTCGGTTCCGCGCCGCCTGAGTGAGGCCGCGCAGGAGTCGGCGTTGGCGGCGGCGACGTCGGTGTCCTTGGTCCCGCTGTACAGGTGCACCGGGATGCGCGGCGTCCAGTCCTGGCAGACCTGATCGGCGGCTTGGGTCGCCCGCAGCAGTCGCCCTGTCGGGTGCTGCAGCCGAGCGGCGAACTCCGGCGTGAACAGCTTCTCCGGCGAGTCCGGCAGCCCGGCGACGATCTCCTCGTCGGTGTGCGACCCGTCGAACAACCCCTCGACGGTCGACGCGTACGGCGCTTGGAACGCCTGCCGCGGGTCGTCGTACAGCCCGACCGTCCGGTTCCACGCGGTCACCAGGTACGCCAGGTAGAACGTCGCGGTCGGCGGGATCACGCGTCCGTCGAAGGCGGCCGGCAGCTCCTCGCCGAGCAGGTCGTACGGCCCCGCGACCGCGTGCAGCGCCCCCAGCCGGAACGGCCCGACCTCGCCGCGACTCAACGCGCGACCGAAGGCAAGCGACGCCCGGCCGCCCTGCGAGAACCCGGTGACCAGTACGTCGCGCTTGAACGCCACCCCGTGGTTGGCCGCGAACGTCCGCGCCGCGAGCAGCAGGTCCGCCGACGCGGACGTCTCGGTCTTCGTGTCGAGGTACGGATGCGGTCCCGGGCCAAGTCCGAGCCCGAGGTAGTCCGGCGCCACCCCGACCAGCCCCTGCCCGGCGAACAGCGCCGTGACCAGCCGATCCGTCGACCGGTCGTCGACCGACGCGGCGGCCGCCTTGGTCGCGTTCGTCCCGTGCAGGTACTCCGTCACCGTCAGCGCACCGCTTCGACCGTCCGGCAGCACGACGATCCCGCTGGCCGTCGTGGGCCGCCCGTGAGTGTCGACGGTCCGGTAGATCAGCCGGTACGCCGCGACGCCGTACGACGACTTCGGCGTACCCGGGAAATCCGCCGCTGCCGCATCGAGCTGAGCCGCTGTCAGTTGCCCAACAGGAACCGCCGAGACCAGCGCACCACGTGGCGTGTGGACGCTGGACACAGCCGCTTCGGACAGCGTCGGCCGATGAACGGCGGCGAACGCCGACGCGGGGAAGGCGAGCAGAGCGGCGGTGGCGAGGGTGGCGGCGACGGTCTGTGTCAGGCGATGGGTCAGGCGATGGGTCAGGCGAGAAGTCATACCCCAACCCAACCGCCGCCGGCCTCGTCACAGAATGGTGCGAAACCCCCGGATACCGGTGGGGTTTCCCCTACCCGAGCAGGCTGTTGTACAGCTCCACGGTCCGTTGCGCCACCGCGTCCCAGCCGAACTGCGAGACGGCCCGTTCGCGCCCAGCCTTGCCCATTGCTGCCGCCCTCGCCGGGTCGTCGACGAGTGCGTTGATCCCGTCCGCGAGCCCGCGTTCGAACGTGTCGGTGTCGTTCACGTCGTACGGCACCAGGATGCCGGTGACGCCGTCGTCGACGACCTCGGGGATCCCGCCGACCGCGCTCGCCACGACCGCTGTCTCGCAGGCCATCGCCTCCAGGTTCACGATGCCGAGCGGCTCGTAGATCGACGGGCAGCAGAACGCCAGCGCGTGCGTGAGGACCTGCCGGACCTCCTCGCGCGGCAGCATCTCCGACACCACGAACACGCCGTCGCGGGCCAGCCGCAGGTCCTCGATCAGCGCGTCGGTCTCGGCCTTCAGCTCGACCGTGTCGGCCGCGCCGGCGAGCAGCACGAGCTGCACCGACGGGTCCAGCCGCAGCCCCGCGCGGAGCAGGTGCGGCACGCCCTTCTGCCGGGTGATCCGGCCGACGAACGTCACGTACGGCCGGCTCAGGTCGACGCCCAGCCGCTCGAGCACTGTCGTCGACGGGTCCGGGTGGTAGAAGTCCGCGTCGATCCCGTTCGAGATCACGTGCACCTTGGCCGGGTCGATGGACGGATAGCATTCGAGTACGTCGTCCCGCATCCCGCGGCTGACCGCGACGATCGCGTCGGCGGCCTCGTACGCGGTCCGCTCGGCCCAGCTCGACAGCCGGTACCCGCCGCCGAGCTGCTCGGCCTTCCACGGGCGCCGCGGCTCCAGCGAGTGCGCGGTCACCACGTGCGGTACGTCGTACAGCAGCTTCGCCCAGTGGCCGGCCATGTTCGCGTACCAGGTGTGCGAGTGCACGAGCTGCGCGTCCCCGACCGCCGCGGTCATGGTCAGGTCGGTGGAGAGGATCCGCAGCGCCGCGTTCGCGGTCGGGATCCGCGGGTCGTCCTCGGAGTGCGCGGTCGCGCCCTGCCGGGGCTCGCCCATGCAGTGCACGTCCACGTCGATCAGCCGGCGCAGCTCGCGGACGAGGAAGTCCACGTGCACTCCCGCCCCGCCGTACACGTCCGGAGGAAACTCACGCGTCAGGATGGCGACCTTCACAATCTCCGACCATAGGTCATCTGGCGACGTGTGTCGGCACCCAGAAGCGCAGCTTTCCGTGTCGTTCGCCTTCCAGTTCGCCACCAGCTGCCTCGATCACCTTGCGCGATCCGGTGTTGTCCACGTCGCAGGTGACCAGCGCCGGGTCGATCCCGAGGGCGCCCGCGATCGGGAGCGACTGGGCGAGCATCTGGGTCGCGTACCCCTGCCGGCGCGCGGACGGCCGGACCCAGTACCCGATGTGGCCGCCGACCTCGGTGAGCGGCGGAGTCAGGTCGTGCCGGATCGAGAGCCGGCCGAGGAGCTCCACGCCGTCGACGAACCACAGCACGGTCTGGTGCACGATGCCGGGCGGCAGCACGGTGTCCGGTTCGGCCTCCCGCCGGATCGCCTCGACCAACTGCCGGAACCCGGCCGGATCCGCGGCCCGGTCCCGGCTCCACAGCTCGTCGTCGCCGGCGATCGACTTCGGCCCCAGCCAGTGCAGGTCCTCCGGAGCGAGCTCGTCCCAGGCCGCGAGGAACGAACGGTGAACGGCAGCGGTCGGAACGACGAGGATCGGCATCTTTACAGTGTCGCGACACTCGCAACCGCTTATGTACCGGGGCATCCGGAGTAAGGCCATGCACCCCCCTCCTGCACAGCGCGATCGCGCACTCGGTGGGCACCTCGCGGCACCGGAGCGGCGTCCACGATGCTCCGCATCGAGGACGCCACTCCGGCACCCCGATGCACTCCACCGAGCACACGCTCGCACTGCACATGAGGGGGGCGCATGGCCTAAGGTGCGGACATGGCAAAGGCGCCCAGAGTTCTCGGAATCGTGCTGGCCGGTGGTGAGGGGAAGCGGCTGATGCCGCTGACGGCCGACCGGGCCAAACCGGCTGTGCCGTTCGGCGGCAGTTATCGGCTGATCGACTTCGTCCTGTCGAATTTGGTCAATGCCGGCTATCGAAATCTCTGCGTGCTGACCCAGTACAAGTCGCACTCGCTGGACCGGCACGTCACGCTGACCTGGCGGATGTCGACCCTGCTCGGCAACTACGTGACCTGCGTCCCGGCGCAGCAGCGGCTCGGTCCGCAGTGGTACCAGGGCAGCGCGGACGCGATCTACCAGTCGATGAACCTGATCAAGGACGCGGACCCGGAGTACATCGTGGTCTTCGGCGCCGACCACGTGTACCGGATGGACGCGTCCATGATGGTCGCCGCGCACATCGAGCGCGGGAACGGCGTGACCGTGGCCGGTATCCGGGTCCCGAGGGCCGAGGCGACCGAGTTCGGCGTGATCAAGACCGCCGCCGACGGGCACGCGATCGAGGAGTTCCTGGAGAAGCCGGCCGACCCACCCGGGCTGCCGGACTCGCCGGACGAGGCATTCGCGTCGATGGGCAACTACGTGTTCAGCCGCGACGTCCTGGTCGAGGCGCTCCGCAAGGACGCCGCCAACCCGGCGTCCCGGCACGACATGGGCGGCGACATCGTCCCGATGCTCGTTGCCGAGGGCAAGGCGGGCGTCTACGACTTCCAGGAGAACGATGTACCGGGGGCCCTGGACCGGGACCGCTCGTACTGGCGGGACGTCGGGTCGCTGGACTCCTACCACGAGGCTCACATGGACCTGGTGTCGATCCAGCCCGTGTTCAACCTGTACAACTCCGACTGGCCGATCTTCACCTCGCATCCGCAGCTGCCGGGCGCGAAGTTCACCGACGACGCGACCGTCGGTGAGTCGATCGTCTGCCAGGGCTCGATCGTGTCCGGTGCGCATGTCGACCACTCGGTGCTCGGATCGAACGTGGTCGTCAGCGCCGGCGCCGACCTGCTGAACTGCGTGATCATGGACAACTGCAAGATCGGCCGGGACGTGGTGCTGAAGAACGTCATCCTGGACAAGAACATCGTGGTCCCGGACGGTACCGAGATCGGCGTCGACCCGGACTACGACCGGCAGCGCGGGTTCACGGTCTCCAAGGGCGGCGTCACGGTGCTCGGCAAGGGGCAGGTGATCGAGGCCGCTGTCGCTCCCGCCGCTGAGGTTGCTGAGGCGTGACCCTCTCGGAGACAGGTGCACTGCAGCTCGATGCGGCGGATCCCGGGCATCGGGAGCTGTTCGACGTACCGCCGGCGCAGGGTGGTGACTACCCCGACGTCGCGTACTTCGCCGGGAACTCGCTCGGCCTGCGCCCGAAGGCGACGCGCACCGAGCTGCTCGAGGACCTGGACGCCTGGGCCGCGCTCGGGGTCGAGGGGCACCTGGACGCGGCACGGCCCTGGCTCCCGTACCACGAGCTGCTGACCGGTCCCGCGGCGCGGCTGGTCGGTGCGCTGCCGAGCGAGACGGTCGTGATGAACTCGCTGACCGTCAACCTGCACCTGCTGATGGTGTCGTTCTACCGGCCGACCCGGTCGCGGCACCGGATCGTGATCGAGGACGCGGCCTTCCCGTCGGACAGCTACGCCGTACGGTCGCAAGCTCTGTTCCACGGGTACGACGCGGAGGACGCGGTCATCCGGCTGCGGCCGCGGCCGGGGGAGAACAGCCTGCGTACGGCGGATGTCGTCGAGCAGCTCGGCGGTGACGTCGCGCTCGTCCTGCTGGGCGGGGTGAACTACCTGACGGGGGAGCTGATGGACATCCCCACGATCACGAAGGCCGGACATGCTGCCGGTGCGGTCGTCGGGTGGGATCTTGCGCACGCCGCCGGGAACGTGCCGTTGTCCTTGCACGACTGGGATGTGGACTTCGCGGCGTGGTGTTCTTACAAGTACCTGAACTCGGGGCCGGGGGCGCTCGCCGGGGCGTTCGTGCACGAGCGGCACCTCGGCGGGGATCTGCCGCGGTTCGAGGGGTGGTGGAGCACGGAGGCGGCGACCCGGTTCGAGATGCGGCCGGAGGCGCGGCCGCCGGCGACCGCGGACGCGTGGCAGGTGTCGAACCCGCCGATCTTCTCGATGAGCCCGGTGCGGACGTCGCTGGAGCTGTTCGACAAGATCGGCATCGGCGTACTGCGGGAGCGGAGCGTGCGGTTGACCGGCTGTCTGTCGGAGTTGCTGGCGACATTCGAGGTCATCACGCCTGCTGATCCTGGGCGCCGGGGTGCGCAGCTGTCGCTCCGGGTTCCCGGTGGGGCGGGTGCGTTGTCGCGGCGGCTACGGTTCGAGTACGGCGTGATCGCGGACGCGCGGGAGCCCGACGTACTGCGGCTCGCGCCGGTGCCGCTGTATTCGACGTACCACGACTGCTGGCGGGCCGCCGCCGCGTTGACCGAGGTGCTGGGATGAAGGTCGCGATCGTCGGAGCCGGACTGACCGGGTCGCTGCTCGCCTGCTACCTGGCGCGGCGCGGGCTCTCGGTGGCGCTGTACGAACGGCGGCCGGATCCTCGGGTGGCCGAGGTCGAACGCGGCCGGTCGATCAACCTGGCGATCTCCGAGCGCGGGCTGGACGCGCTGCGGCGGATCGGTCTCGTGGACCACGTGATGGCCGACGCGCTGCCGATGAAGGGCCGGATGATCCACCCGGTCAGCGGGCCGCTGGACTTCCAGGCGTACTCGGCGTCCGGTGAGCGGGCGATCAACTCGATCAGCCGGGGCGCGTTGAACAACGCGCTGCTGTCCGCGGCGGCGGCTGCCGACGGGGTGACCGTGGAGTTCGAGCACCGGTTGGTGGAGCTGGACTCGGCCGCGGGGGAGCTGGTGTTCGCGACGCCGGCCGGGAAGGTGTCGGCGACGGCGGACGTGGTGCTGGGGGCGGACGGGTCCGGGTCCGCCGTACGCGAGCAGTTGCTTGCCGAGGGCATCGTCGCGGAGAACGTCGAGTTCCTGGACTACGGGTACAAGGAGCTGTCGATCCCCAGTGCTGCCGGGGAGTTCGCGCTGGATCCGGGGGCGTTGCACATCTGGCCGCGCGGTACGTCGATGATGATCGCACTGCCGAACCCGGACCGCTCGTTCACCTGCACGCTCTTCTGGCCGGCCGGATCCTTCGACGCGCTGACCACGGCGAGCGGGATCGCCGAGCACTTCCGGGAGAACTACCCGGATCTGTTGCCGCTGGCCCCTGACCTGGTCGACGACTACCTGAACAATCCCGTCGGGGTCCTGGGCACGGTCCACACCCTCCCGTGGCAGGCGCACGGCCGTACGGCGCTCCTCGGCGACGCGGCCCACGCGATCGTCCCGTTCTACGGGCAGGGCGCCAACTGCGCCTTCGAGGACGTCGTGGAGCTGGACCGCTGCCTCGACGACACCGGCGGTTCCTGGGCCCGGGCGCTCCCGCTCTTCGAGGCACGCCGCCGCGAAAACACCGAGGCGATCGCGGACATGGCCCTCGCCAACTTCGTGGAAATGCGCGACAAGGTGGCGTCCCCCGTCTTCCGCCTGCAGAAGCGGCTGGAACACGCCCTGGAACGTGCTCTCCCCGGCACGTACGTCTCCCGCTACGAACTGGTCTCCTTCTCCACCACCCCGTACGCCGAAGTCCAACGCCGCGTCCGCCGCCAGCATCAGGTCGTCGGCGCCGGGGCGCTCGCAGTGGCCGCCGCCCTCACCCTCGCCCGTCGGAAGCTGCGCCGATGACACTACGCCGGCCCCGGCCCCACCCCGCGGCATACGCGACGGGGTTATCCACTCGTCTGTGGGGTTCTGCGCTGGTACACCGATGGAGAAGCCAACACTTCAGTGGATATCCACTCGTGCCGGGGAGGTGGGCAGGGTGACGTTGTGGTCGGCTGAGCTGTTGACAGGGCAGCCGCGGTCTGTGGGGTTGTTGCGGCACTTCGTGGATGGCGCGTTCGTCGAGAGTGTGGCGCGGTTTGCGAAGGTTTCGCCGGTTACCGGGGAGCAGATCTTCGACGTCTGTGAGGCGGACGAGGGGACTGTGGATGCGGCAGTGGGGGCTGCGCGGGCGGCTCTGAAAGGGCCGTGGGGACGGATGAGCGAGCAGGAGCGGGCGGCCGTGCTGCGGCGGGTCGCGGACGGGCTCGAGCAGCGGTTCGAGGAGTTGGTAGCGGCGGAGGTGGGGGACACCGGGAAGTCGGTGGCACAGGCGCGGACGTTGGACATCCCGCGCGGCGCGGCGAACTTCCGCACGTTCGCGGACTTCGCGAGCACGCTGCCGACCGAGTCGTACACCACGGTTCTCCCGGACGGCCGGCGCGCGGTGAACTACGCCGTACGGAAACCCGTCGGCGTGGTCGCGATCGTCGTACCGTGGAATCTTCCGCTGCTGCTGCTCACCTGGAAGGTCGCCCCGGCGCTTGCCTGCGGCAACACCGTCGTGGTGAAACCGTCCGAGGAGACCCCGGCGTCGGCGACCGTACTCGCCGAGGTGATGGCGGAAGCCGGCGTACCCAACGGGGTCTTCAACCTCGTCCACGGCTTCGGGCCCTCGTCAGCAGGGGAGTACCTCACGAAACACCCCGGCGTGGACGCGATCACGTTCACCGGCGAGTCCGCCACCGGTACCGCGATCGCCAAGGTCGCCGCGGACCGCGTCAAGGCGGTCTCCTTCGAGCTCGGCGGCAAGAACGCCGGCCTGATCTTCGCCGACGCCGACCTGGACGCGGCTGTCGAGGGCTCCGTCCGCTCGGTCTTCACCAACGGCGGCCAGGTCTGCCTCTGCACCGAACGCCTGTACGTCGAACGCCCGATCTTCGAGCAGTTCGCATCCCGCCTGGCGGCCCGCGCCGGCGAGCTGACGTACGGCTGGCCCGCCGACGAGGCAACGATGAACATGCCGCTGATCTCCAAGCAGCACCGCGACAAGGTCCTCTCGTACTACGACCTCGCCCGTCATGAGGGCGCCGACGTACTGACCGGCGGCGGCGTGCCGACCTTCGGCGACGCCCGCGACGGCGGTTGCTACGTGCAACCAACCGTGGTCACCGGACTCGGCGCTGACGCCCGCACCAACCGCGAGGAGATCTTCGGCCCGATCTGTCACATCGCGCCCTTCGACACCGAGGAAGAGGCCCACGCCCTGGCCAACTCGTCGGACTACGGGCTGGCGGCAACGGTCTGGACCCGCGACGTCGGCCGTGCCCATCGCGCCGGCGCCGCCCTTGACGTCGGCCTGTGCTGGGTCAACACGTGGTTCCTTCGCGACCTCCGCACGCCGTTCGGCGGAGTGAAACTGTCCGGCGTCGGCCGTGAAGGTGGGCGGCATTCGGTGGACTTCTACACCGAAACCACCAATGTGTGCGTGGAGTTGTCGTGACGGTCGTACCGGGGAAGGCGACGCCGCGCGGACGGTTCCCCCATGTGCGGGTGTCCGGCGGGTTCGCGTTCGTCTCGGGTACGTCGAGTCGCCGGCCGGACAACTCGATCGCGGGCGCGTCCGTGGACGAACTCGGGACCGTGTCGCTGGACATCCGCGCGCAGACGCGGGCGGTGCTGGAGAACATCCGGGACATCCTCGGCGCGGTCGGGGCGGGGCTCGAGGACCTGGTCAGCGTGACGACGTACCTGGTGTCGATGAACGACTTCGGCGGGTACAACGAGGTGTACGGCGAATTCTTCGACGAGTCCGGCCCGGCCCGGACCACCGTCGCGGTTCATCAGCTGCCGCATCCCCAGCTGCTGATCGAGATATCCGGCATCGCGGCGATCCCGCGTCAGGAGGAGTAGGACATGGTCAACCTGGAGTCGACGAACTTTCCGCAGTGGATCGAGGACAACAAGCACCTGCTGAAGCCGCCGGTCGGCAACAAGCAGATGTTTCCCACCGGGGACGACTTCATCACGATGGTGGTCGGCGGCCCGAACCAGCGCACCGACTTCCACGTCGACCCGTACGAGGAGTTCTTCTACCAGATCTCCGGCGAGCTCAAGGTCAACGTGATGACGGACGACGGCCCGGCGACGGTCGCGGTGAACGCCGGCGAGATGTGGGTCCTGCCCCGGAACATGCCGCACTCCCCGCAACGCGGCCCGAACTCGATCGGCCTGGTGATCGAGCGGGTCCGCGAGCAGGGCACGCTGGAGAAGTTCCGCTGGTACTGCGCCAACTGCAACGGGATCGTCCACGAGGTCGAGCTCCAGGTGAACGACATCGTCGAGGACCTGCCGCCGGTGTTCAAGGCGTTCTACGAGAGCGCGGAAGCCCGCACCTGCCCGAACTGCGGGACGGTGCACCCGGGTAGATGACGGTCGACGTCCACACCCATCTGGTCCCGCACGGTTGGCCGGATCTCGCCGCGGCCTGCGGCGGGGGCGGCTGGCCGTGGTTGCGGATCGACTCCGAGCGGGCCGCGATGATCATGATCGGGCAGACCGAGTTCCGGCCGATCGGACCGCAGGCCTGGGATCGCGGCGTACGGCGTGCCGACATGGATGCCGACGGCATCGACCTGCAGGTGGTGTCGCCGACGCCGGTCTTCTTCTCCTACGATCGACCCGCCGGGCAGGCGGTCAAGCTCGCGGAGATCTTCAACGACCTGACGCTGCAGACGCTGGCCGGAGATCCGCGGTTCGTACCGTTCTGCCAGGTGCCGCTCCAGGATCCGGACCTCGCCTGCGCGGAGCTGGACCGCTGCCGCGCGAACGGGCACGTCGGCGTCGAGATCGGCAACCACGTCGGCGACAAGGACCTCGACGACGCCGGGATCGTTGCCTTTCTCAAGCACTGCGCGGAGACCGGTACGCCGGTTCTCGTGCACCCGTGGGACATGCCGGGCGGGCCGCGGCTGGACAGGTGGATGGCCCGCTGGCTGACCGGGATGCCCGCCGAGACGCACCTGTCGTTGCTGGCGATGATCCTCGGCGGGGCCTTCGACCGGTTGCCGCCGTACCTGAAGATCTGTTTCGCCCACGGGGGCGGGAGTTTCGCGTTCTGGCTCGGCCGGCTGGAGAACGCCTGGCACCGGCGCGGCGACGTCGTCCGCGGTTGCTCGGAGCATCCACCGTCGACGTACCTGGACCGGATCCTGGTCGACACGGTGGTGTTCGAATCAGCGCCTTTGCGGCTACTTGTCGATACCTTGGGGGAAGACCGCGTTCTGGTCGGCAGTGACTATCCCTATCCACTGGGTGAGCGGCCGGTCGGGGAGGTGGTACGGAAGTCCGGCTTCCTGACCGCGGAACAGCAACACAAGCTCCTGACCGCGAACGCCCTGCACTTCCTTGGAATCGAACACAGTCTCGGGAGGTCTGTATGAGTGAGGACCGGTCGGTTCTGTCGCGCAAGGCGCCCGAGCCCGATCAGGAGCTGCGGTACGGCGACCACGCGGACCAGGTGATCGACTACTGGCACGCGAAGGACTACCGGCCGCTCGTGGTGTTCATCCACGGCGGTTTCTGGCGGCCGCAGTACGACCGGCTGCACGCCCGCTCGCTCGGCGCTTCCCTGTCCGACCTCGGCTGGCCTGTGCTGCTGCTGGAGTACCGCCGTGAGGCCGGCAACCCCGACGTGTCCACGGCTGACGTCCGTACGGCGCTGGACGCTCTGCCGGACCTGCTGGACGTCCCGGCCGGGTACGTGCTCATGGGGCACTCCGCAGGCGGTCAGCTGGCGCTGTGGGCCGCGGCGACGCTCAACCCGGTCCGCCTGCGCGGTGTGCTCGCTCTGGCGCCGGTGGCGGACCTCCTGATGGCGGACCGGCAGAAGCTCGACAAGGGCGCCGTACAGGACTTCATCGGCGGCGGAGTCCGCAACGACCTGGACCCCGTCCACCTCCCCGCACCAATAGCCCCGGTCACCCTCCTCCACGGCGTCAACGACTCCGTAGTACCGATCTCCCTCACCGAGTCGTACTACACCGCCCACCCCACCTCCCACTTCCACCGCATCGAACACTGCGGCCACTACGAACTAATAGACCCCCAGTCCGACCCGTGGCACGAAGTACCCGCCCAACTGACCCGCCTCACCGGATGACCCTTCGGACCCCCTCGAAAGGGTTGGTCCCACCTCCAACACCAACCAGACTGGCCCAGACCAGTAAATCGAGTGTTGGAGCCGAACATGCGCAAGCTGATTCCCGCGGCGGCCGCCGTCGCGTTGGCCGGTAGTGCTCTGATGGCCACACTGCCCGCGCAGGCCACGACGTACCCTGCCGTCTGCACCGTCATCCATGACGGCGCCCACTGGGTCTATGCCGGCGGGCAGATGGTCGGGGTCGCGTCGTACGGAGACACCTTCTATGCCGACCATGAGGCCGCCGGCAACCTGTACGGCGCGTTCAGCCCTTCCGGCGGCAGCCTCTGGCAGATGCGAGCCACTGACCTCAGCTGCCCCTGACGATCGCCGGCAGGCGCGGCGGGCCCGCAAGCCGGAACACCGGTCCGGCGTGCCGAAGCAAATGCGTTCGTACCCGTTCCTGCGTCGTGCCGCCAGTCCGATCGGCGGCCGCTCGGCGCACTGAATCCTTCAAGGAAACCGACAAACATACTAATCGGGTTCGATTTTAGTATGTTTGTTGGTTCTATTGGCGAATTCTAGGCGGATTCGACGACCTAAAGCGGTCGAGTGGTCGCACTAAGTCAAGATCACTTCAGGCGTTTGGCGGCGGTGAGGAGGCCTTCGGAGGTGGGGAGGAGGGCGGAGACCAGGTTGTCGTCGTCGCGGACGGCGCGGATCAGGTCGCGGAGGGCCATCGTGTCGGGGTCGCGGTGGGCGGGGTCGGCGACCTTGCCTGCGGTGAGGATGCCGGCGAAGGCGACCGTGCCGCCGGGGCGGAGCAGCCGGAGGGCCTCGTGCAGGTACGCCGTGTTCTCGCGGCGGTCGGCGTCGCAGAACACCAGGTCGTAGTGGCCGTCGGTGAGCCGGGTGACGACGTCCAGGCCGGCGCCCGCGATCAGCCGGAACCGGTTCGACGCGACGCCGGCGTCCAGGAACGTCTTGCGCGCGAGCCGCTGGTTCTCCGCGTCGATGTCGACCGTGGTCAGGGTGCCGTCCGTGCGCATCCCACGGAGCAGTGCGAGTCCTGAGACGCCGGTCCCGGTGCCGATCTCGACGACTGCCTTCGCGCCCGCGCCGGCGGCCAGCAGACTCAGCGCGGCGGCCGTGCCGGGGCCGATCGGGGCGACACCGCTGTCCGCGGCGCTCGCCCGCGCACCGGTGACGACTTCGTCCTCACCGGTGTAGTCCTCGGCGTACGCCCAGGACGTCGGGTCGATGCCGGTGGCGATGGCGTCCTCCCAGTGGTCGGCTGCGTGATGTGCGGCTGCGGTACCCATGCTGAACCGAAGCCTAGCGTCTGGCGGTGCGCTTTCCGTGCTGCACGCGCGGAGGTTGCGCACTCCTGCTCATAACAACCTTGCCCTGATCAGATATGATCGCTAGCACGAGACATGACTCACCTGTTGAGGGAGGTGCGGAGTGGGGTCAGGCGCGGATGACGTCGATGCCGGCTTCCTTGAAGACGGTCAGCTGGATGTCGTCGGCCTGGGCGTCGGTGACGAGAGTGTCGATCTCGCTCAGCTCGCAGATCCGGGCGAAGGCGCGCTGCCCGAGCTTGGAGGAGTCGGCCACCACGCACACCTTCGCGGCCCGGCTGACGATCAGCTGGTTGATGTTCGCCTCGCCTTCGTGATGAGCGGTGGCGCCGGTCTCGTCGATCCCGTCGACGCCGATGAAGGCGATGTCCAGCGACAGGTCGGACAGGATCCGGTGCGACAGCGGCCCGATCATCTCGTAGGACTGCGGCCGCGCGACGCCGCCGGTCAGCACCATCTTCACGTGCGGCCGGACGATCAGCTCGTTGGCGATGTTCAGCGCGTTGGTGACCAGCGTGAAGGCCGGCTCCCCGTGCTCCGCGGACAGCTCCGGCCGGGTGGCCAGCGTCCGCGCCACCTCGGAGATCGTGGTCCCGCCGTTCATCCCGATCACCATGCCGCGACGGACCAGCGTCGCCGCCGCCTGCGCGATCCGCTGCTTCTCGGACGCGAAACGCGCAGTCTTGTAGCGCAGCGGCAGGTCGTACGAGACCGCGTTGGCCACGGCGCCGCCGCGGGTCCGGGTGAGGAGCTGCTGCTTGCCGAGATGGTCCAGGTCACGCCTGATCGTGGCCGCGGACACGTGCAGTTGCTCGGCGAGCTCGTCGACGTCGATGGCGCCCTTCTCGGCGAGCGACTCGAGCAAGGTGTTGAGGCGTTCGTAACGCTTCACCCGGGGCTCCTCCTTCACACAATCGGTCAGCCGGGTGGCGGCTGGTTGGCACCATTCGATCACGTTCGAGCAGTTTCGACCATGAGAAGTGCGGAGACGACATGACCCAGACGCCTTTTGTGAGCACTGAGATCGCCACTCAGCCCGACCTCTGGCGACAGGTCTCGGAGGGTTTCGCGCAGTACGGCGGTGCACTTCCGAAGGCCGGCCAGCGGGTCGCCGCGGTCGGCTGCGGTACGTCGTGGTTCATGGCGATGGCGTACGCCGCGCTCCGCGAGGACCTCGGCCAGGGGGAGACCGACGCGTTCGCCGGCTCGGAGTTCCCGGCCGGGCGGACGTACGACGCGATCGTGGTGATCAGCCGCTCCGGCACCACCACCGAGGTACTGGAGCTGATCCGGGACACCGACCTGCCGACCGTGGCGATCACCGCGACCCCGGACTCGCCGATCTTCGAGCTGGCCGACGAGACGATCCTGCTGGAGTTCGCCGACGAGCAGTCGGTGGTCCAGACCCGGTTCGCGACCACGACGCTGGCGCTGCTGCGTGCGTCGCTCGGCGAGGACCTGTCGAAGGCCGCCGCGGACGCTCAGACCGCGTTGACCGTCGACGTCGACGACCTCGCGAAGCTCGAGCAGGTCACGTACGTCGGTACGCGCTGGACCGTCGGACTTGCACACGAGGCAGCGCTGAAGCAGCGGGAGGCCGCGTCGGCGTGGACCGAGGCGTACCCGGCGATGGACTACCGGCACGGCCCGATCGCGATCGCGCAGGCAGGTCGCGGCGTCTGGATCTTCGGTGACGCCCCGGCCGGCCTGATCGAGGACGTCCAGGCCACCGGCGCGACGATCGTCCAGCACGCCGACCTGGACCCGATGGCATCCCTCGTCGTCGCCCAGCGGGTCGCCGTCGCCAAGTCCCTCGCCCTGGGCCTGAACCCGGACCAGCCCCGCAGCCTCACCCGCTCGGTCATCCTCGACTGAAGCTCGACCGTTTGAGTGGTTAACCATCGGCCGTGCCCGTTCGCCTCCTGCATGCCGGGGGTGATGGGCCAACCTCCGTGGTTAACCCCTCAAACGGGCCAAGGGGCGGGCAGGCGGCCGAGGAGGTGGCGGGCAGGAGGCCGGTGCCCGCGAGGATCAGAGCGCGACCGCTGCCGACCGCCCGGACCTGGTCACGCCGCCGCCCGACGTCAGGGCCACGCCGCTCCACTTGCCTGACTGCCCGGCACCTCTTTCCACCGCTTCGGGTGGACCGATACCAACTTGTTGCGAAAGCAGTTTCGCTTGAGGTCTGGTATTTGCGAAAGCGCTTGCGCTACCGTGCGGAACGGTCGGCCTGCCGACCGACATCCCCGCAGAGGAGTTCCGATGAACAGGTTTGCAATCCGTTGTGCTGCAGGGCTTTCCGTGCCGTTCCTGCTCGTGGCCTGCTCGAGTGCACCGTCCGCGGGCGGTGGTTCCGGTACCGGAACAAGCCCAGGCGGACAGGTCACGATCACGGTCGGTGACCGGCCGCCGAGTTCCGATCCGGAGAACCGCAAGCAGTTCGACCAGAAGGTGGCCGACTTCGAGACGGCCAACCCGGACATCAAGCTGAAGCCGGTGGAGACCATCTGGGACGCGACCACGTTCCAGGCGCAGGCGGCCGGCGGGCAGCTCCCCGACGTACTGAACGTGCCGTTCACCGAGCCGCAGGGCATGATCGCCCGCAAGCAGGTCGCCGACCTGACCAAGGTGCTCAAGGACGACGGCCTGCTGGACCAGCTGAACCCGAACGTGCTGAAGATCGCCCAGGACCGGTCCGGCAACGTGTTCGCGGTCCCGACCGCCGCCTACTCGGTCGGCCTGGTCTACAACCGGGACCTGTTCACCAAGGCGGGGCTGGACCCGAACAAGCCGCCGGCCACCTGGGACGAGGTCCGCGCGGACGCCAAGCAGATCGCGCAGAAGACCGGCCAGGCCGGCTACGCGCAGATGACCACGAAGAACACCGGCGGCTGGATGTTCACCACCCAGACGTACGCGTTCGGCGGGTCGATCGAGAACCCGGACGGTAGCAAGGCGGCGTTCGACGACGCGCCGTCGAAGGCCGCGCTGCAGGCGTTGCACGACATGAAGTGGGTGGACAAGTCGATGGGCCAGGCGGTGCTGTACGACATCGACGGCATCTCCAAGGCGTTCGCGGCCGGCAAGATCGGGATGTACATGTCCGCTCCGGACGCGTACCACACGCTGGTCGACATCAACGGCCTGAAGGCGTCCGCGCTCGGCATCGGCCCGATGCCGCAGCAGGGCGGCGACCACGGCACCCTGACCGGTGGCAGCGTGCAGATCGTCAGCCCGAGTGCCACCGACGCCGAGAAGGCGGCGGCGATCAAGTGGATCAGGTTCAACTACCTGAACAGGTACGTCGACGAGACCGCCGCGGTGAAGAGCGCCAAGAACGGCGTGGCGGCGAAGTTGCCGGTCGGCGTACCCGGGCTGCCGGTGGTCGCGGCCGGCCAGTACTCGAAGTACCAGTCCTGGATCAAGCCGTACGTCAACGTGCCGCTGGAGAACTTCGCTCCGTACACGAAGGTGGCGGCCGACCAGAAGATCATCCCTGAGCCGCCGGTGAAGGCTCAGGAGGTGTACGCCGCGCTCGACCCGGTCGTGCAGACCGTGCTGGGCAACGAGAAGGCCGACATCGCCTCGCTGCTCACCAAGGCCGCGGGCACCGTGGACGCGAAGCTCGGGCGCTGAGTTGCTCCGCCGTCTGCGCAACGGAGTACCGGCAGTGCTGTTCGCGCTGCCGGTACTCCTGGTCTTCCTGGTGTTCTCGTGGGGCCCGATCGTCAAGGGCCTCGTGATGAGCCTGCAGCAGACCAACCTGGTCGATCCGGTCAAGTGGGTCGGGCTGGAGAACTTCCGGTACGTGCTGACCGACCCTGGAGTCGGTCAGGCGTCGCTGAACACGCTCTGGTTCACCTTGCTGGCTTTGCTGTTCGGCTTCCCGGTGCCGGTGCTGCTGGCGATGTTCTTGTCCGAGCTGCGCGGTAGGTCGTGGCTTTACACCACGCTGGCCTATCTGCCGGTCATCACGCCGCCTGTGGTCGCCATCCTGCTCTGGCGGTTCTTCTACGACCCGTCGCCCACCGGCATGTTCAACAGCATCCTCGGCACCGTCGGGCTGGGACCGTACCTGTGGCTGGACAGTCCGTCGTCAGCGATGCCGTCGATCGTGCTGGAAGCCACCTGGGCCGGTGCGGGCAACGCAGTGATCATCTACCTGGCCGCACTGACGTCCGTACGCGCTGACCTCTACGAGGCGGCCGAGCTGGACGGTGCCGGAGTCGTACGCCGGGTGTGGCACGTCATGCTGCCGCACCTACGGGGAGTACTGCTGCTGATGCTCCTGCTTCAGGTGATCGGGACGATGCAGCTGTTCACCGAGCCACTGCTCTTCACCGGTGGCGGACCACAGGGGTCGACGATGACGATTCTGTTGCTCATCTACAACTACGCCTTCGTCAATGGGGACTACGGCGCAGCCACTGCGTTGAGCGTCCTCCTGGCACTGGTACTCGCAGTACTGTCGGCTGTCTTCCAGCTGGCGACACGTGGTTGGAGTACCGAGTGAGTGCGGAGCGCAGTGCGCTGTCCGACGCGGACCGGAAGCTCTCACGAGTACGGGTGCCGTTCGTCATCGGACAGGTCGTCGTACTGATCGGGCTGCTCGTTGCTGGTCTGGGGCCGATGCTGTGGTTGCTCAAGGCAGCTATCTCGCCGACCCAGGACAGCATCCGCTCACCGCTCGGATGGTTCCCGTCCGGGCGCGTGGAGTGGCAGAACCTCGGCACCGCGTGGCAACAGGGCCACATCGGCTACTACCTCGGCAACACCGCCTACATCGCAGCAGGTACGGCGGCTGTGTCGCTGATCGTCTGTACGACGGCCGGCTACGTGCTGAGCGTGCTACGACCGCGCTGGGGCGTGCTGCTGTCCGCCGCGATCCTGGCCACGCTGTTCGTCCCGCACATCGTCTCGCTCGTCCCGCTGTACCTGACCGTGCTGAAGCTGCCTCTGGTGCACACCAACCTCACCAACACGTTCTGGGCGGTCTGGCTGCCACCTGCGGCCAGTGCGTTCAACGTACTGATCGTGAAGCGGTTCTTCGACAGCATCCCTCGTGAGTACTTCGAAGCGGCGCGCATCGACGGTGCGGGGTCGCTCCGGGTGTTCACGTCGATCGTGCTCCCGCTGTCGCGGCCGATCCTCGGTGTGGTCGTGCTGCTCAGCATCATCTCTTCGTGGAAGGACTACCTGTGGCCCCTGCTGGTGCTGACGAATCCGGATCTGCAGCCGGTCTCGGTCGCGTTGCCCAAGATCGCCAAGGTGACGGAGCTCAACATCCAGTTGGCGGGGCTGTTCCTGGCGCTGCTGATCCCGGTGTTGCTGTTCCTGGTCTTCCAGCGGGCCTTCCTGCGCGGCGTGGGTCTGTCGGGCGGAATCAAGGCGTGAAACGAGTTCTTGTCACCGGTGCTGACGGCTCGATCGGCCGTGCCGCGGTCATCGGTCTGCAGCAGGGCCGGGTACGACGTGACCGGCCTGTCGCTGCGCTACGACCACACCAGTACGGCAGACCGCCCACTGGTCGGTGATGCGCGGTCAGCGACGGACGTGGCCGCTGCACTCGACGGTGTGGACGCAGTACTGCACCTGGCGGCCATTCCGCACCCCAGCCTCGGTACGCCGGAGGAGGTGTTCGAGAACAACGTGGCCGCGACGTTCAACGTGCTGGCGCAGGCGGGGCAGCTGGAGGTACGGCGGGCCGTGATAGCGAGCAGCATCAACGCGTTCGGCGTACCGATGAACGTGAACGACGTGACCCCGGCGTACTACCCGCTGGACGAGGACGTGGAGGCTGACATCGCCGACGCGTACTCCTTGTCCAAAAGCGTCGACGAACAGAGTGCACGGATGGCCTGGCGGCGTTGGGGGACCGACGTCATCGCACTGCGGTTCCCACTGGTCAAGAGCCGCGAGGAGCTGCTCAAGTTCGCGGCCATGGCCGAGCGGGACCCGTCCATGATGGCCCGGGAGGGCTGGGCGTACCTGGACCTGCGCGACGGCGTACGGGCGATTGTCGCCGCGCTGGAGTCACCTGCGGCCGGGGCGCACGTCGTAGGGCTGGCGGCTGACGACATCCTCGTCGACCGGCCTACCGACGAGCTCCTGCGCGAGTACGCCCCCGCGGTCCCGCTGCGGCGACCTGTGCAGGGACGCGCCTCACTGGTCGACACCACGAGGGCGCAGGAGTTGCTCGGCTTCCGCCCGCAGTACTCGATCCACCAGGAAGATCAGACGGTGTCCGCGACGACCACGTGAGGTTCGACGTACTGGACACCAGGCTCGAGGTCGCCTTCGAGCAGCCGGTTGGCGACCCGGCGGCCGATCTCCTCGAGACCCACGTCGATCGTGGTCAGGTGCCGGGTGCCGCGCTGGTCGTGCATCAGGCTCTCCCAGTTGTCGACGCCGATCAGCGCGACGTCACCGGGCACCTGCCGGCCGCTGGCCCGGATGACCCGTTCGACACCGCGGCCGATCGCGTCGCTGCCGCAGAAGATCGCGTCGACGTCGGGGACCTCGGCCAGCAGCTCGGCCGCCGCCTGCTCACCCCACTCCTCCCGCCAGCGCCCGAAGCGGACCGGTGCCGCCCACTCGAGTCCGGCGTCGGCGAGCAGCTGCCCGGCGCCTTCGGCCCGGCGTTGCGCGGCCATGTCGTGCGGCTCCGCGGTGAGGTGCGCGATCCGGCGCCGGCCGCCGGCCAGCAGATGGCTGATCGCGAGCCGCCCGATCGCGAAGTCGTCGGCGGTGATCGTGGTGTCCTGCGGATCCTCGGGGACCGTGAACGCGTTGATCACCGGGACGTCGAACCGGCTGGTGAGCGACGGGGTACGGAACGACGTACTGGTACCGATCACGATCACGCCGTCGATCCGGCGGGCGCGCAGCTGCAGGATGCTCTCGGTGACGTCGTGCTGCTCGTCCATGCGGGCGTCGTACAGCAGGATGGCCTGCTCCTTCGCGCCGAGCTCGGTGGCGGCGGTGGCCAGCACCACGCGGGTGAACGGGTTCGACGCGCGGTGCGTGAGCACGCCGATGGTCTGGCTGCGGCCGCGGGCGAACGATCGGGCCAGGGCGTTGTGCCGGAAGCCGAGCCGGTTCGCGGTCAGCCGGACGTGTTCCCGGGTGGCCTCGGAGATCCGGTCGGTGCCGTTCAGCGCCTTGGACGCCGTCGACAGCGAGACACCGGCCGCGGCGGCGACATCGGACAGCGTGATCACCTGGTCGGCCATTTCCCCATCGTAGTCAGCTCCGAGCCGTTGACACGGGGCGCACCGGGCATCAGGGTGTGATTTGCGAAACCGCTTTCGCTTCCCCTGAGAGGAGAACTCGATGACCCGTCGCCGTACCGGCGCAGTCAGTGTTCTCACGGCCGGCCTGTTGCTGGCCGCCGTACTTCAGTCACCCGCCCGCGCCGCGACCACCGCTGCGCCGACACTCACGATCACGCCGACCACGGTCGGCAACACCTTCACCGTCGGGCAGCAGGTGAAGCTGGGCTTCAGCACCGACGCAGCCACCGTCAACTGGACGGTGCGGGACGCCAGCGGCACCGAGGTCGCCAAGGGCTCCGCCGCAGCCGCCACGCTGAACGGCCAGCTGCCCTTGTCGATCAGTACGCCCGGCTGGTACCAGACCGACCTGAGGGCGGTCGCCGCGGACGGTACGACGACGCTCGGCGGCACCGACTTCGCCGTACTGACGCCGCACGACTTCTCCGCGTCCACGGACACCCGGATCGGCACGGCCACCGCCCTGGGGTTCGGGGGCATGGCCAACCCCGGTCTGGACGCCGTACCGCTGCTGGCGAACGGCGGTATCTCGACCGCGCGCGACGAGGCGTTCTGGGCGGCGGCCGAGACCACCAAGGGCGTCATCCAGTTCCCGCAGAACGTCAAGAACTACAAGGCCGCGCTGGACGCCAACCACGTGGACTTCCTGAACATCCTCGACTACGGCAACTCGCTGTACTACCCGGACGAGGCACCGTCGACCGACGAACAGCGTGCGGCTTTCACGCGGTACGCCGTGGCGGCTGTTGACGAGTTCGGGACCGACCACACGACGTACGAGCTGTGGAACGAGTGGAACCTGCGGGACCCGAACGGCGCCGCCAAGGCCAGCCCGGAGAACTATGTCGCGCTGCTGAAGACGGTGAGCGCCGCCGTACGGGCGAAGCACCCGGACGTGAAGCTGACGGGTCCGTCGCTGGCGGTCATCAACGACTGGCAGGGCTGGTTCACCAAGTTCGCGGACCTCGGCGGGCTGGACTACGTGGACGCGGTGACCATCCACCCGTACGTGCAGCCGCTGGACCCTGAGGCCTCGGTGGCGTACGTGAACACCATTCGCAGCATCATGGCCGCGCATGGCTCCACCAAGCCGATCTACATCACCGAACAGGGCTGGGCGACCGGCACCAACCCCAGCGCGGTGTCGGAGCCGGCCCAGGCACGTGACCTGGTCCGCGGTCAGCTGCTGGCCTACGGCAACGGTGTGGCGCGCTACAGCTCGTACAACTTCATGGACTCGGGCAACGACCCGTCGAACGTCGAGCACCGGTTCGGCCTGGTGCGCAACCGGCTCGACGCACGGGGTGCGCTGGTGCCCAAACCGTCGTACGTCGCCACCGCCGTACTGGCACGCCAGATCGACCAGCTGCCCCTGACCGGGCAGACGCGTTTCGGGACCAGCGGGTACGACGTGGCGTTCGACGCCGGTGCTGGACAGAGCGTGCATGCGGTGTGGTCGACGACGCCAGGCCCGGTGAACCTGGCGGCGCCGGCCGGCTCACAGGTTCAGATCACCAGCCTGTACGGCGAGACGACCACGCTGACGGCTGACGCCGGAGGGCATGTGTGGGTGAGTGCAGGGCCTGACCCGTTCTATGCACGGGGTGCTATCAGTGGGGTGGCGCCGTCCAACCGGTTCGGGCTGTCGGTGGCACCTGAGATCGCAGGTGACCCGGCTACGGGCACGGTGACGTTCAGCAACCCGGATGCGGTTGCGCACTCCTTCACGGTCTCGGCTGGTGGAGCTGAGACGAGTGGTTCGGTTGCTGCTGGCGCGACTGCTACCGCAGCGGTCTCCTACCCGGCCCAGGACTCGACCGGTGCCCGCACGTACACCGCAAAGCTCAGCGTTGACGGGCAGGCCGTCGCCCTCGTGTCTACGACCGGCACCGCGACCCCACCGCTGTCTGTGACCGCCTCTCACGTGCTCAACGGGAGTGGGAAGAACCTGTTGCGATTCCGGGTCACCAATGCGTCCTCCCACGCCATTGCAGTTGCTGGGTTGGACTGGGTGTCGGGTACGGCGTCCGGGACGTTGCTGGCGGGGTGCACGATCGGTGCGAATGCCACGCGAGAGGTGGACGTGCCGCTAACCCTGACAGGTCCTTCCAGCTGGTCTGCGACTCTGCGGCGAGCGGGGGAGGCGTCCATCACCTCGGCTGGGACCCTGACGCCTGCGAGCTCGTTGACAGTCGCCAAGCGGCACACGGTCACGCTGGACGGGGTCATCGACCCAGTGGTTGCCAAGCAGCCCGCCATCGCGCTGGAAGGCACCGGTACGCCGCCGATTACCGGCTGGGGCGGCCCTAGCGACCTGTCCGGGAAGCTGTGGCTCACCCACGACGACCAGAACCTGTACCTGTCGGCCAAGATCACCGACGACGTGTTCTCGCAGCCGAACCGTGGCGGCAACATCTGGGGCGGGGACGGGATCCAGCTCGGTATGACGGCCGGTGCGCCCGGTGAAGCCACCGCGGCGCAGGAGATCGGTGTTGCGCTGACGGATGCCGGTCCGGTGGACACCTGGCGTTGGACGCCGACCAGCCAGGCCGGTGTGCCGCCGGGTGTTCAGGCCAAGGTGGTGCGGGACGAGGCCGCGCACACCACGACGTACGAGATCGCGGTGCCGTGGAGCACGCTCGGGTTCGCGGCCAAAGACCGGCTGCTGTCGGCGACCGTCGTGGTCAACGAGAACGACGGCACCGGCCGCCGTGGCTGGCTGAGCTGGGGCAAGGGGGTCGCGGAGACCAAGAACCCGGCCCTGTTCAACGCCATCCGGCTCGACCCGGCCGCCGCCAAATAGCCGCCCGGTAGCCGCCCACTGACTCGGCGTAGGTGCCCTGGAACCGCTGCCCGAGGGGCACCTGCGCCGACCTCGGCCCGCACGCCTAGGATCGGTCCTGGGAGACGAGAAGGAGTGCGAGTTGAGTCACACCGTGCTGGCCGAGCTGGTGGCCAACGTGCTGAAGGTCACGGCCAAGGCCGGGGACACGGTGCGACCTGATGACACCCTGGTCATCCTGGAGTCCATGAAGATGGAGATCCCGGTGCTGGCCGAGGTGGCCGGCACCATCACCGAACTGAAGGTCGCCGAGGGCGAAGTGGTCCGCGACGGCGACCCGATTGCCGTGATCGACGAGAACTGATTCAACCGAAATGACCTCCTACGCGTCTTCAGAGGTGAGGGCCACGGCCGGGAACTTCCGGTCGCGGCGCCGCGTTGAGCCGTCGTACGAACAAACCAGGGTCCAACCCGGGTTTTCCCGACGTGCGCAGAGGACGGTGACCGCGGCACCATGGCCTTCACGCTTATTGCCGAGAGGACCCAGGGAGGCGTTGCGGTGAAGCCGTTCGACACCTCGACGGTGCCGGCCCCGCAGCCAGTCGCGGACGCGCTGCCGTCGTGGGACGAGATCGTCCGCACGCACTCGGCCCGCGTCTACCGCCTGGCGTACCGCCTGACCGGTAACAAGCACGACGCCGAGGACCTCACCCAGGAGGTCTTCGTCCGGGTCTTCCGCTCGCTGTCGTCGTACACGCCGGGCACCTTCGAGGGCTGGCTGTACCGGATCACCACGAACCTGTTCCTCGACGGCGCCCGCCGCAAGCAGCGGATCCGCTTCGACGGCCTGCCCGAGGACGCCCACGACCGGCTGCCGGCCAAGGGCGAGGGGCCGGCCGAGAAGCTGGACTCGGACCTGTTCGACCACGACGTACAGGATGCGCTGGACGCCCTGCCCGAGGACTTCCGCGCCGCCGTCGTGCTGTGCGACATCGAGGGCATGACGTACGACGAGATCGCCGACGTCCTGGACGTGAAGCTCGGCACCGTCCGGAGCCGGATCCACCGCGGCCGGTCGATGCTGCGCAAGCACCTGGAGCACCGGGCCCCGCGGTCCGGCCAGACCCGTGTCGGCGGCCCGCCAACCGACGGACTGTTCGACGGGGGTGACCTCGGATGACGCACCCGCTGGACAAGCTGAGCGCGGTCGTCGACGGTGAGCTCGACCACGACTCCCGGGACAAGGTCCTGAGCCACCTGGTCGGCTGCGACACCTGCCGTGCCGAGGTGGACGCGCAGCGCCGGCTGAAGGCGCGGATGGCGGCGCTGGAGCTGCCGGACGAGCCGACCGACCTGATGCAGCGCCTGATGGGCGTCTCGTCGTTCTCGACCGAGCCGCGGGAGGAGGTCCGCCCGGTGCTCACGCCGGCGGTCAGCCTGTTCCCGCAGCGGTCGGCGTTCCCGGCCGGGCGGACAGGTGGCACCCGGCCGGGGACCGCCCGCTCGCGCTCCCGCCGCCGCGCCGGCGTGCTGGGGGCAGCCGGCTCGGCCGCGGCCGTGGCCTCCCTGCTGGGTACGGCGTTCGTCGTCGGCGACCCGTCCCGCTCGGAGCAGCCGCCGACGCTGCAGCCGCCGGTCGCGAGCTTCTCCTCCGACCACGCGACCACGTCCGGCGGAGCGCCGTTCGCGGACCCGGTCGCACTGATGAGCACGTACAGCCCGACGGGGTACGCCGGGCTGAGCCCGTCCTTGGGCCCGTCCTTGGGCCCGACCTTGGGCTCGACGCTGCGGCCGGTGGCCCTGACCGGGCGCTGACCGGTGAGCCTGTCGCGGCTCGCCATGCTGGTCAGCACTGCCCTGATCGGTCTTGGCCTGCCCACGTCCGCTGCCGCCGTACCCGAGGTCTCCAAGGCCGACTCGCCCACCGCGGTCAGCTGGCTGCGCAGAGCGGCCGCCGCGCCGAACCACGTCTCGTACCACGGCACGCAGATCATCACCGCCTGGGGACCGCAGGGTGCCAGCTCGGCGATGTTCGACATCCTGCACGCGGCGTCGCAGGGCTCCGAGATCAGCGTGCTCGGGTCGTCCGCGCCCGGCGCCAAGGCGTTCGTGCAGCGGGCGACGACGACGGATGCCGCGATCGACGGTGGGCCGTTGGCCTTGCTGCAGTCGACGTACCAGCTGGTCGACAAGTGCTGCACCGACCTGATCGGCCGGGCCGCGATCCTGGTGGAGGCCCTGCGGGACGACCAGACGCTGGCCGCCCGGTTCTGGATCGACAAGGCCACCGGGTTGTTGCTTCAGCGCCAGCTGTTCAGCCCCGACGGCAAGACGATGGTGCGCGCGACCGTCTTCACCGAGCTGCACATCGAGAGCTCCGAGTTCCTCGGCCACCTGCCCCCGATGCTGCCCAGCGGTGTCGAGGCGGTCGGCATGGGCAAGGTCGACGAGCTGCGCTCCGCGGGCTGGGTGTGCGCACCGGACCTGCCGGCCTCACTGAAGCTGTACGACGTGCACCAGGACACGACCAACGGGTCCCTGCAGTTCTCGTACTCGGACGGGCTGTTCAACGTGTCGCTGTTCGAGCAGCGCGGCGCCCTCGACCCGTCGGCGGTGAAGGGGTACAGCACCACCGACAGTCCCGGTGTCTACCTGCGGTACGGGATGCCGTCGTACGTGGTCTGGTCGTCCGGTGGAATCGTCTACACGCTGATCGGCGACCTGCCGCCGGACCAGCTCGGACAGGTGGTCAGGTCGTTCCCGCACGACCTGCCGGAGAAGCTGTCCGCGATCCAGCGGCTGGGGACCGGGCTGGCCAAAATCGCGACCTGGCTCACTCCGATGGGTGCACTGTCCCCGAAGCTGGGATAATCACATCTGGAAGCACCTCCGGTTACCTCTGGGCGGCTTCCGACCGACGACCACGACGAAGACGTGAGGCGGGGACCGTCACATGAGCGACGACGCCGAGCCGACAGTTCCAACCCCGGCAACCGCGGAACCAACCGCACCCCAGCCAACCACCCCTGCCTCCCCTGGACCGCTTCCGAACGGCCCCACCGCCCCGCATCTCGAGGCGAACGGGTCTACCGCCGCCGGGCCCGCTCCGGAGGCCGGGTCGGGGGTGTCGGCGTTGGCGCCGCCGGTGCCCGGGGCGGGGGCGATGCCGTTGCAGGCGCCGGGGTCGGATGCCGCCTACCGGCAGACGAACGGTGGTCGTTCCAGCACGCAGCGCAGCTTCGGGCGGCCGGAGCCGCAGCAGGGGACCTTCCGCCCGCTCTACCCGGGGCAGGCGTGGCCGACCGAGCTGCCGCCGTACCGTCCGGCGTACCTGCCGCCGCCACCGGCCGACTGGCACCAGCAGCAGGCCCGCTCGTACACGTCCGAGCCGCCGAAGGTGAACCGGGTGGTCACGATCGCCGCCCTGGTCGCCCTGGTCATCGGCGTCCTCGCCGGCGCCGGTGCCGCGACCGTCGTGGTCGCCCTGGACGGGAACAACGCCCCGATCGCCCAGCAGCCCGATCCGCCGATCGGCACCGGCGCGGACCCCAGGATCCGTACGGGCTCGGTGTCCGCGGTCGCCGCCACCCTGCTGCCGAGCGTCGTCCAGCTGAAGGTCCAGGGCGCGGACAACTCCAACGACACCGGATCCGGCTTCGTGATCGACAACGTCGGCCACATCCTGACCAACAACCACGTGGTCGAGGCCGCGGCCAAGGGCGGCTCGATCCAGGTCGTCACCAACGACAACAAGACCGCGACCGCCCGTCTCGTCGGTCGCTCGCCGGCGTACGACCTGGCCGTCGTCCAGGTAGCCGGGCTGACCGCCCCCTCGGTGCAGTTCGGCCGGTCGGAGGCGGCGATCGTCGGGCAGGACGTGGTCGCGATCGGCTCGCCGCTCGGGCTGGCCGGCACCGTCACCTCGGGCATCATCTCGGCGAAGAACCGGCCGGTGACGACCGGCGACGACACCGGCCAGGCGTCGTCGTACATCAGCGCGCTGCAGACCGACGCGGCGATCAACCCGGGCAACTCGGGCGGTCCGCTGGTCGACATGAACGCGCGGGTGATCGGGGTGAACTCCGCGATCGCCACGGTCCGCGGCGCCACCGAGGGGCAGAGCGGCAGCATCGGGCTCGGGTTCGCGATCCCGATCGACCAGGCCCGGCGGACCGCGCAGCAGCTCATCGCCACCGGTCAGGCGTCGTACCCGGTGATCGGGGCCAGCGTCGACATGACGTTCGCGGGCGGCGGCCGGGTCAGCGCGGTGACCCCGCGGTCGCCGGCCGCAAGGGCCGGGCTGCGGGTCGGTGACGTGATCACCGCGCTCAACAACCAGGCGGTGGACAGCGCCGAGGTGCTGATCGTCGCGATCCGCACGCATCAGCCGGGCGAGGCGGTCCGGCTCGCGTACGAGCGCGCCGGACGTTCCCGCACGGTTACGCTCACTCTCGGCCAGGAGATCGGCTGAGGCGCTGCAGCCGGTCTGGGGATAGGCTGGCCCGGGAACGTACGGAGAGGTGAGGACATGTTCGGCATCGGACCGCTGGAACTGGTCGTGATCGCGATCGTCGCCGTACTCGTCTTCGGGCCGGATCGGCTCCCGGAGTTCGCCCGGACGGCGGGCCGCGTGCTGCGCCAGGTCCGGCAGCTGGTGAACAACGCGCAGACCGACCTGCGCAACGAGCTCGGCCCGGAGTACGCCGACCTCGACCTTCAGGACCTGAACCCGAAGAACTTCGTCCGCAAGCACCTGCTCGACCCGATCGAGGACGAGGTCAAGTCGGTCACCGAGATGAGCGACAGCACCCAGCAACGCCTCCCGGCCGGCGCCAAGCCGCCGTTCGACCCCGAGTCGACCTGATCAGCTCCACCAGAACAGCAGCCCGGTAGCGACTGCACCGGCAACGCCGTACAGCGCGGCCCGTTGCGGAGTACGTCGGCGAAGGGCTCGACGTACTCCGTCCGAGCTGGTCAGCGACCGGCGGGGGAGAGGCCTAGCTGGCGGCCGAGCAGCCCGCGCGGCTTGCCGCCGAGCGTCGCGGCGATCTTGCCGAGTATCTGCGCGGCCGGGGTGTCCGGGTCCGCCAACGTCAGCGGCTGACCGAGGTCGCCGCCGGAGCGGAGCCGCTCGTCGAGCGGGATCTCGCCGAGCAGCGGGATCGGGTAGCCGAGCCGCGCGGACAGCGTCTCCGCGACCCGGGTACCGCCACCGGAGCCGAAGATCTCGATCCGGTGCTCGGGACCGCAGTGCGGGCAGGGCAGGTACGACATGTTCTCGACCACGCCGGCGACCCGCTGGTGCACCATCTGCGCCATCGTGCCGGCCCGCTCCGCCACCTCGGCGGCGGCCTCCTGCGGGGTCGTCACGACGATCACCTCGGCGCTGGTCAGCCGCTGGCCGACGGAGATCGCGATGTCGCCGGTGCCCGGCGGGAGGTCCAGCAGCAGTACGTCGAGGTCGCCCCAGTACACGTCGGCGAGCATCTGGACGAGCGCGCGGTCCAGGATCGGGCCGCGCCAGGCGACCACCTGGTCGCGCTTCGGCTTCAGCATGCCGATCGAGATCACCTTCACGCCGTGCGCGGGCACCGGCATGATCATGTCGTCCACGGCGGTCGGGCGCTCGTCCGCGACGCCGAACATGGCCGGCACCGAGTGGCCGTAGATGTCCGCGTCCAGGACGCCCACCGACAGGCCCTGGCGGGCCATCGCGACCGCCAGGTTGACGGTGACGGACGACTTGCCGACGCCGCCCTTGCCGGACGCGATCGCGAACACCTTGGTCAGCGAGTCCGGCCGGGAGAACGGGATCTCCTTCTCGGCCACGCCGCCGCGCAGCTGGGTCTGCAGGGCCGCCCGCTGCTCGGACGACATCACGCCGAGATCGATCTCCACGCCGGTGACGCCGTCGAGCTTGCTCACCGCGGCCGTGACGTCGCGGCGCAGCGTGTCCTTCATCGGACAGCCGGCGACGGTCAGCAGAACCCGTACGGCGACCACGCCGTCGTCCCGGACGACGACGGACTCGACCATCCCCAGGTCCGTGATCGGCTTCTTGATCTCGGGATCGAGCACTCCACCGAGCGCCGCGGTCACCTGCTCAGCAGTGGCAGCCATACCCCAAGGCTACGTGCTCCCCCGAGTCCACCGGACCACGGTCCATGTGACATACCCCCAGCAAGGCAACCCTTACTTCACAGGCCGGGTGCGCCGTAGATGGGGAACCAGCGGGTGAGGTCTTGTTCGAAGTTCAGGTCGGTGCCCACTACCGACTTGATCTGGAGCTCCTTGGCGTTGTCTCGGCGGTCGGTGCCGACGGGGACGAACGGGTACCAGGAGCCGCGCTTGTAGAGGTACACCAGGCCCAGGGGCTCGGTGCCGTTGGTGAAGGCGACCAGGGTGCACAGGAGGGCACCGCCGAAGCCGGCGTCGACCAGGGAGGTGTTCACGGCGTGCAGGTCGGTGACGAGTGTTTCCAGGTCGTCAGGTGCCGTCTGCCGGACCAGCCAGGTGAAGCCGTACGAGTCCGTCGTACTCGTGAACTTGCCGTTGTCGAGGGCGAGCAGCTTGTCGACCTCGTCCCGGAGCGCCGTGAACCCACCGCCCTCGGCCGCCTTGAAACACACTGAGCCGCTGCCGGTCGGACGGTAGTCGGCCGCGGTCTCCAATGTGATCGCGGCCGACGGAAGCGAGAACAACTGATCGAGGTTCGGCGGAACGGCTTTGCTCCGCCCGAGCAGGATGTCGAGGAGTCCCATAGGCCTAAGCTTGCTCGCCCAGCTCGCGGGACAGGGCACCGAGGCGGTCGAGGCGTGTCTCGAGCGACGGGTGCGTCGAGAACAGCGCCGAGACGCTCTTGCCGCCGGAGATCGCCGGGGCGAAGAAGAACGCGTTGAACGCCTGCGCCTGGCGGAGGTCCCGCGACGGTATCCGGGCTATGTCTCCGCTGATCTTGGTCAGCGCCGAGGCCAGCGTGGACGGTCTGCCGGTGAGCATCGCCCCGGCACGGTCGGCGGCCAGCTCGCGGTAGCGGGACAGCGCCCGGGTGAGCAGGAACGAGATCGCGTACACCGCGACCGACACCGCGATCACGGTCAGCATCACCAGCGCCGCGTTCTGGTCGCGGTTGCCGCGGCCGAGGCCGCCGTACAGCCCGAAGCGGGTGATCAGGCCGGCCAGCACGCCGAGGAACGACGCGATCGTCATCACCGCGACGTCCCGGTGCGCGACGTGCGAGAGCTCGTGCGACAGCACGCCCTCGAGCTCGTCCTGGTCGAGCCGGCGCATGATGCCGGTGGTCACGCAGACCACCGCGTTGTTCGGGTTCCGGCCGGTCGCGAACGCGTTCGGCAGGTCGACGTCGGCGATCGCCACCCGCGGCTTCGGCATGTCGGCCAGCGCGCACAGCCGGTCGATCGCACCGTGCAGCTCCGGCGCCTCCTCCGGCGTCACGATCCGCCCGTGCATCGCGTACAGCGCGATCTTGTCGGAGAACCAGTACTGCGCGAACAGCATGCCGCCCGCGATGACCACGGCCAGCACCGCGCTTCTGGTCAGCGCGATCAGCAGCGCCACGAACGCCACGTACAGCAGTCCGAGCAGGAAGCTCGTGATCACCATCCGGCTGGACAGCCCTCGGTCGGGCGCGAATCGAGTCTTCATCCCACGTCCTTCTTCCTCACCTGATAGCGAGGGTAGCTCGGAGTCAAACCCGATCGTCCTCGCGCGTGTCCAGATCCGCCAGCAGCGACCGCAGCTCGGAGCGCAGGAAGTCCCGGGTGGCGACCTCGCCGACCGCCATCCGCAGCGACGCCATCTCGCGGGCCAGGAACTCCATGTCCGCACGGGTCCGGGCGTCGACGTCCCGGTCCCGCTCGTACTGCACCCGGTCCCGGGCCTCCTGCCGGTTCTGCGCGAGCAGGATCAGCGGGGCGGCGTACGACGCCTGCAGGCTGAGCGCCAGCGTCAGGAAGATGAACGGGTAGGTGTCGAAGCGCAGGTTCGCCGGCGCGAAGATGTTCCAGCCGATCCAGAACAGGATCGTCACGGTCATGTAGACCAGGAACTGCCCGGTGCCGAGGAAGCGCGCGATCCGCTCGGACAGCCGGCCGAACGCGTCCGCGTCGTACGTCGGCCGCGGGACGAACGTCCGCCGCCAGTCCCGCGGTACGTCGAGCCGCGTGCTCCCCCGGGCCGTCCTGCGGTCGCTACGTGGCATCGTGGCCCACCTCCTGCGGCGTGTCCGGGCTGTCCGGGTGGTCGTGCTCCCGCCAGTCCTCCGGGAGCAGGTGGTCGAGTACGTCGTCGACAGTCACCGCACCGAGCAGCCTGCCCTCGTCATCCAGTACCGGTGCGGCGACCAGGTTGTACGTCGCGAGGTACTTGCTGACGGTATGCAGGCTGTCGTCCGGCCGCAGCCCGTCCAGGTCCGTGTCGAGTGCTGCCGACACCAGCTCGGACGGGGGCTCCCGGAGCAGCCGCTGGATGTGGCCGATGCCGATGAACCGTCCAGTCGGTGTCTCGAGGGGTGGTCGGCAGACGTAGATCATGGCGGCCAGTGCCGGGCTCAGGTCGGCGTTGCGCACGTGGGCGAGTGCATCGGCCACGGTGGCGTCTACAGGCAGGATGACGGGCTCTGACGTCATAAGACCGCCCGCTGTGTGCTCCTCGTACGTGAGCAGCCGCCGTACGTCCTCCGCTTCCTCAGGCTCCATCAGCGTCAGCAGGCGCTCTGCGATCTCGGTAGGCAGCTCGGCGATCAGGTCGGCCGCGTCGTCCGGGGACATCTCCTCCAGCACGTCCGCGGCGCGCTCGGTGTCCAGACCGTCCAGGATCTCCACCTGGATGTCCTCGGGCAGCTCTTCGAGTACGTCGGCCAGCCGCTCGTCGTCCAGCGCTGTCGCGATCTCCTTGCGGCGCTTGGCGGACAGGTCGTGCAGTACGCCGGCCAGGTCGGCCGGGCGCATCGACTCGAAGGCCGCGAGGATGTGGGTCGCGCCCTGGCCCTCTTCCACCTGGGTGAACCCGCTGACGTCGCTCCAGTCGAGCACATGCGTCTGGCCGCGTCGCCGGAACCGTTTGGAGCCCTCCCGCACCGCAACCTTGGTCAGCAGCCAGTCCCGGGTCCGCCACTGCTCCATGGCCATGTCGTACACGACCGCGGTGGCACCGGTGTCGGCGATGGTGACGGTCCGGTCCAGCAGCTCACCCAGCACGAGTACTTCGGTCGGACGCTGCTCGAAGCGCCGCATGTTCAGCAGGCCGGTGGTGATGACGTGCCCGACCTCCACGGAGGTCACCCGGGTCATCGGGAGGAAGATGCGGCGCCGGGTGAACACCTCGACGACCAGGCCGAGGACCCGCGGAGGCTGGTCGCCCTGGCGCATCATGGCGACCACGTCCCGAACCTTGCCGACCTGGTCGCCGTTCGGGTCGTACACCGGCAGCCCTGCGAGCCGAGCGACGTACACCCGCGACGGTGATCCAGTCATGCCGGAAGGCTAACCCGCCGAGCCGGAGTCTCGGCTGAGGACGCTTCGTAGACTTTTGCACCTCGGGTGCGGACGAAGTGGGGTGGGGATGCTGGGAACCACCGGGTTGGGCGTGGACGAGGAGACGGCGTACCTGGACCTGATCCGGCGTCAGGAGGAGGAGTTCGAGCGGATCCGGAAGTCGGCGTACCGGCTGGCCGCGGAGGCGACCCGGCAGGGCGGTGCACGGCGGACCGAGGAGCTGATCGAGATCGTCACCGGCGAGACCGCGGTCGCGCTGGCCTTCGACCGGGTCCAGCGGACGGCCCGTGCCGAGATGCGCGAGCGGACATGATGTTCGAGACCGTGTGGAACAGAGCGAGCCCGCTGAGCGTGACCGACTCGGACGGGCTGCGGCCGGAGGAGGCCTTGTCCTCGGAGGACAGGCACCTGCTCTCGTTGCTGGTCGCAGGACTGACCGACGACGCCGCAGGCGCACGACTGGGCATCAGCCGCCGCACAGTCGCCAGACGCGTCCAGCAACTGATGGAACAGACCCACTCACGTTCCCGTCTGCAACTCGGCTGGCACGCCCGCGACCGCGGCTGGCTCTGACGCTTGCTGACGGCAACTAGCTCAGTTTGGGGCGGCGGCGGATCGGGCGGTGCAGGGTTTTCGGTGGTTTGCCGCGGGTTGTGGCTCTGGTCGGTACCGGAGTCTCGGCTCGGGGCGAGTCGTCGTACAGCCCGGTGAAGTCACCTGCGGGGTCCAGGGCGAGGATGTCGGCCTGGGTGCGCCAGCGCTCGAGCTGGGTGTCCAGGTCGGCCGCGTTGAGCCGCTCGGTACGCAATACCTGCGCGGCGGCGGTCCACTCGTCGCTGCCGGGTTCCAGCCGCCGTACCGTAGCCGTCCAGCTCGCCAGCCGGTTGGTCGCGGGCTTGGCCGGTACGACGACCGTGACAGAGCCTGCCGTTGCGAGCCCGGGGAGTGGCTGCTCGTCACCGTCCGCCGAGTCGGCGAGTACGACGTACTGCCCGTCGACGTTCGCGAACCAGGCAGGTGCCGGGCGGCCGCCGTCCCACGACAGCCAGACGAGGCCCGCCTTCTTCATCACGGCGGCGATCTCCGTGGCGATCTCTGTCACAGCCCGCTCGGTGTCCACGGCCCAAGACTGTCACAGTGAGCGATGTCACCGGGCCGGGCGCGTGCCTTTCGCCGTACGCTGCCGGTGACCGGTGGGTAACCGAGTGGAGGTCGACGGATGACGGACAAGGGTTTGCGGAGCAGGCGGTCGTGTCTGGCCACCCCGGGGTCGAACCCGCGGTTCCTGGAGAAGGCGAAGGGGCTGGACGCGGACCAGGTGTTCCTGGACCTCGAGGACTCGGTCGCACCGCTCGCCAAGCCGGACGCCCGGAAGAACATCGTCGCCGCGCTCAACGAGGGCGGCTGGGGGAACAAGATCCGCGTCGTCCGGGTGAACGACTGGACCACCGAGTGGACGTACGCCGACGTGATCGAGGTCGTCGGCGGCGCCGGCGCGAACCTGGACTGCATCATGCTGCCGAAGGTGCAGACCGCCGAGCAGGTGGTCGCCCTGGACCTGCTGCTCACCCAGCTCGAGAAGGTGCACGGGTACGAGCCGGGACGGATCGGCATCGAGGCGCAGATCGAGAACGCGCTCGGCCTCACCAACGTGAACGCGATCGCTACCGCCTCGCCGCGGGTCGAGACGATCATCTTCGGCCCGGCGGACTTCATGGCGTCGATCAACATGAAGTCGCTGGTGGTCGGCGAACAGCCGCCCGGGTACGACGTCGGCGACGCCTACCACTACATCCTGATGCAGATCCTGATGGCGGCCCGCGCCCACGACAAGCAGGCGATCGACGGCCCGTACCTGCAGATCAAGGACGTCGACGGTTTCCGCCGCGTCGCGGGTCGCTCGGCCGCCCTCGGCTTCGACGGCAAATGGGTCCTGCACCCCGACCAGATCGCCGCCGCCAACGAGGTCTACTCCCCGCGCCAGGAGGACTACGACCACGCCGAGAACATCCTCGACGCCTACGACCACTACACCTCCGCCGCCGGCGGCGCCCGCGGCGCGGTCATGCTCGGCGACGAGATGATCGACGAAGCCAGCCGCAAAATGGCCCTCGTCATCTCCGCCAAGGGCCGCGCCGCCGGCTTCACCCGCACCAACATCTGGCAGCCGCCCGCCGACTAGCACCACGTCCGTGATCCGTACGCCGGTCTTGTCCTGCCCGCGCTCCTCAGGTCGTGGGGACCGCCTGGGCCATGATCGCCAGCAGGTGGCCGTCAGGGTCGGGGAAGAATGCCATCCATTCCTCGACGCCGTTGTCGTGTTTGTGGATGAGGTGCGGCGCCTGCTCGAATTCCACGCCGCGGGCGCGGAGCTCGTCGTACGCCGTCTGGATGTCGTCGACCCGGAAGTAGAGGATTGATGGCTGGGCCGGCTCCTCGGTGGCGCTCAGGAACAAGCGGGTCCCGCCGCAGTCGAAGAAGGCGAGATCGCCGAACGTGTAGAGATGCGGCAGTCCCAGCACCGTCCCGTAGAAGTCCACCGCCACGTGAATGTCCCGCACCGGGCGGGCAATCTGCCCGATCACACCTAGCTCCATGGGTTGGGCTCCTTGTGCTCGCAGGGGGCTGTCGGCGGGTACGCCGCGCCAGCCGCGGAGTTCGGTCCGGCGAGTCAGGCCGAGCTTCATCAGCGCGTTGGCGACGTGGAACTTGACCGCGTCGACGCTGACTCCGCGCCGGCGCGCGATCTCCTGGTTCGACATCCCGTGCCGGACCGCGTGCACGACCTGCCACTCGGCGGGCGTCAGTACGTCGGGATGCCGGGGCCGGCCTCGTGTACCCACGGGCTCACGTTAGCCCCGGCGACCGCCGAATTACCCTCCCCTAGAAGGTCCAGACCTTGAGGATGCGGATGGGCTTGACCGGTGGGCCGTCCTGGTCGGGGTCGGCGATGCCGGCGGCGACCATGCGGTCGAAGGTGGACATGCCGGCGATCACGTGGCCGAGGACCGTGTAGTTCGGGGCGATATGGGCGAAGGAGTGGACGACGAAGAACTCCGAGCCGTTGGTGCCCGGGCCCTGGTTGCCGTAGGCAACGGTGCCGCGGTCGTAGGTCTCCTTGCCGGTGACCTCGTCGGGGAACTTGTAGCCGGGGCCGCCCTCCTCCTGGCGGTAGATGTCGCCGCACTGGAGGACGCCGAGCCGGGCCGAGTTCGTCAGCCGGAAGCACTGGGTGGCGTCGTAGAACCGGCTCTGCACCAGGTGCACGAAGTTGTGTACGCCGCACGGGGCGTTCGCGCGGTCCATCCGGACCACGAACGGGCCGTAGTTCGTCACGAAGTACACGTCGACCGTGCCCTTGGCGCGGGCGTTCGCGGACGGGATCCGGACCGGCTTCGCGGCCGGGTTCTCCGGGGTCGGGGTGAACTCGCACTTCACTACCGGGCGCGGGTGCCGGTCGGGCGCGGCGGACGCGGTGGTCGTGGTGAGAGTGGTCAGCGTCGTCGCGACCAGCACTGCCGCGATCAGGGCGGGGAGTTTCATCCACCCACCGTAGTACTCCGATCGCTGTCCGCAGAGGTTTCTGAACCTTTTCGTCGTGGACTCGATCATCCGCGATTCGCCGCCTAAGGTGATCCGGTCCGCTGCGGAAGGTGAGTGTGTGAACGGCGAGGTACTGGTAGGTCGGTACCGTTTGCTGACTCTGCTGGGCAGGGGCGGCGCGGGCGAGGTGTGGCAGGCCGAGGACACGGTTCTCGACCGGCAGGTGGCGGTGAAACTGCTCCGCAGCCTTGACGGCGACCCGATGGATGCCGTCCAGCGGTTCCGGGCCGAGGCTCAGTCAGCCGCTCGGCTGACCCACCCGAACGTGGTGGCGACGTACGACGTCGGCACCGAGGGCGACCGCGTGTTCCTGGTGATGGAGCTCGTCCAGGGCCCGGACCTGGCGAAGCTGATGCGTACGTCGGGACTCCCGCCCGCCGAGCTGGTCGAAAGCATCGCGACCCAGGGCGCCCGCGCGCTGGACGCCGCGCACGAGGCCGGCATCGTGCACCGCGACGTGAAGCCGGGCAACCTGCTGCTGGCACCGGACGGCACGCTCAAGATGACCGACTTCGGTATCGCCAAGCGTGCCGGCAACGAGACGACCGGTCTGGGCGTCCTGCTCGGTACGGCGTCGTACGTGTCGCCTGAGCAGGTCCGAGGCGAGCCGGCAACGCCTGCCAGCGACTGGTACTCGTTCGGCTGCGTCCTGCACGAGCTCCTGACCGGTACGCCGCCGTTCACCGGGCCGACCGCGGACGTGGTGATGCGGCAGCACCTGGACACACCACCTCCGCCCGTGACGCGTACCGACGTACCAGCTCAGCTGGCCGGCCTCGTCACGCACCTGCTGGCTAAGAACCCGGCCCAGCGGCCGTCTTCCGCCCACCAGGTGACGGCGCTGCTCGCGCCGAGCAACCAGACCCAGGTGCTGGCCTACACCCCGGCCGAGGTGGTCGGGGTCGGGACGTGGGAACAGGACGAGCCGCAGACCAGCACCCACCGGGCGCCGAGCGGTGGGTTCCCGCTGGCGAAGGCCGGCATAGCCGCCGCCGTGCTGGTGGCTGCTGTGCTGGGCGCGCTGCTGTTGCGGTCGGGTGTCTCCAACGACGCGCCGGCACAGGCGGGCGGTACGCCCTCGGCCCCGGTGCAGAAGGTCACGGCCGCGCCCAGGACAACAAAGCCGACCACACAGAAGCCCACGCCTACGCCTACGCAGACCACGCCCACGAAGAAGCCGACGCAGGACCCGCAGACAGTCCTGGTGCAGCGGCTGCGGACACTGGCCGCACAGGTACGCGCAACCCAGCAGGGGAACGGGAATCGCAGCAAGGCTCCACGTGACGCAGCGAACCAGCTGGACCAGGCTGCGCAGGCGGTCGACCACGGTGACCTGCAGGCCGCCGCGCAACACTTCTACGCCGCCGGGCAGCGTCTGGCCGAGGCACGGCAGCGCCACCGCTGGCAGGCCACGCAGCAGGTCGCCTCGCTGTTCTCGACCATCGGGCAGTCACTTCCGCGGCCGAACGGTGACAACCACGGGAACAACAACAACGAGTGAGCCACGCGACCTTCCCCAGGTGGTCGGTGTCACAGCGAGTGTCACGCTGGTACCAGGATACTCACTGGTACGCAGGCCAAGGAGGCGCAGCATGAGCAGGTTGCAGCAGACTGACGGGCTGACCGACATCCAGGAGGAGATCCTGAAGACGGTCCGGGCCTTCGTCGAGGCGGAGATCCTCCCGGTCGCCACCGAGCTCGAGCACCGCGACGAGTACCCGACCGAGATCGTCGAGGGCCTCAAGGAGCTCGGCCTGTTCGGGCTGATGATCCCCGAGGAGTACGGCGGACTCGGCGAATCGCTGCTCACCTACGCCCTGTGCGTGGAGGAGATCGCCCGCGGCTGGATGAGCGTCTCCGGCATCATCAACACGCACTTCATCGTCGCGTACATGCTGCTCCAGCACGGAACCGACGAGCAGAAGCAGAAGTACCTGCCGCGGATGGCGACCGGCGAGGTCCGCGGCGCGTTCTCGATGTCCGAACCGGGCTGCGGCTCCGACGTCGCCGCGATCAAGACCAAAGCCGTAAAGGACGGCGACGGCTACGTGATCAACGGCCAGAAGATGTGGCTCACCAACGGCGGCTCGTCGAACCTGGTCGCGGTGCTGACCAAGACCGACGAGGGCGCGGAGTCGGTCTACAAGAACATGACCACTTTCCTGGTCGAGAAGGAGCCCGGGTTCGGCGAGGTCGACAAGGGCCTCACCATCCCCGGCAAGATCGAGAAGATGGGCTACAAGGGCGTCGACACGACCGAGCTGATCTTCGACGGCTACCGGATCGACGGCGCCCAGATCCTCGGCGGCGTACCGGGCAAGGGTTTCTACCAGATGATGGACGGCGTCGAGGTCGGCCGGGTGAACGTGGCCGCGCGCGGATGTGGGGTCGCGCGGCGGGCGTTCGAGCTCGGGATCTCGTACGCGCAGCAGCGCGAGACGTTCGGCAAGAAGATCGCCGAGCACCAGGCGGTGCTGTTCCGGCTGGCCGACATGGCGGTCAAGGTCGAGGCCGCGCACGAGCTGATGGTGAAGGCGGCGCGGAAGAAGGACAGCGGCTCCCGCAACGACTTCGAGGCCGGCGTCGCGAAGTACCTGGCCAGTGAGTACTGCTCGCAGGTCGTGGAGGACTCGTTCCGCATCCACGGCGGGTACGGGTTCTCGAAGGAGTACGAGATCGAGCGCCTCTACCGCGAGGCCCCGATGCTGCTGATCGGCGAGGGAACGGCCGACATCCAACGCATGATCATCGGCCGCCGCCTGCTGGAGGACTACAAACTCTAAGAGGGCGTCTGAGCTGCCCGGCGCGCTGGGTCGACGGGCGGGGCGGTGCCGGTCGGCCCAGCGCGCATTGGGGCAGGGCTCGGGGGACGCGCTAGGCGGGTGCTCGTCCGGGGATGGGGGTCGGGACCCGGCCGGAGCCGTGGCCGGAGAGCAGCCAGATGCCGAGTTGGGTGATCTCGTGGCGGACCGAGGCGCCGGAGCGGCGGGTGGTGATCAGCCCGGCTTCCCGCAGTACGGTCGCCTGGTGGCTGGCGGCCGCCGGGGAGATCTTGCAGCGCTTCGCCAGCTCGGTCGTCGTACAGCCGCTGACGGCCGCCTCCAGCGCGGCGGCCCGGGTCGATCCGAGCAGGGATCCCAGCGGGTCGCTCGACGGTGCGGCGTCCATCGACGCCTGCCGCAGGATCCCGGGCGCGTGCTGGATCGGGTAGACCAGGATCGGTTTCAGGTCCGGGTCCCGCAGCTTCGTCGGTACCTGCCAGCAGAACGCCGAAGGCTGCAACTCGATTCCCCTGCCATCGAGATACAGATCGCGGTCGTTCATGTCCAGCACCTGCAGCACCGGTGCGACCCACCGGACCCGCGGATGCAGCGACGACAGCAGCCGGTGGACGCCGAACCGCGCCAGCGTCTCGCCGCGGTGCGCGTGGTCGGCGGACACGTGGGTGCCGATCGACTTCCAGTACGGCCGGATGGCCACGTCGTGGTACGTCCGGATCGCCCGGCCGAGCTTCTGCATCGACGTACTGTCGCCGTGCGCGAGCTCCCGTGTCCACGGCGACACCGGGCGGTACTTCTTCAGCAGGTCGAGCTGGCTGCGCACCTGCTGCCGCGGGGTCGCCAGCGTCTGCTCGAGCGCGGTGTCGAAGTCCGGCGCGGACTCGGCCGGTGTCAGGAAATCCGGCGAGTACCCGCGGGCCGGGGTCAGCTCGAGCAGCAGCCGCATCTGGTCCGGGCCGACGGTGGTGCGCACGTGGCGCCGCCAGTCCTCGAAGATCAGCCGGCCTTCCGAGTGCTGGAGCATGTGCAGGCTCAGCAGCACCTCCCAGAGCGGTGCCGGCCTGGTGGCCACCGTGACCCGGGTCAGGTCGCGCGGCGTGAAATGGATTCGCAGCATCGCAGTCCCCTCCCGTTCCTCGCTGTCACCGCGTCCCCCGGCGCCGATCGCGGAAAGTAGTGGTTTCCTGACCGAACGCGACTCCGGAATTCAATCAAGGCAGCGGAGTGGGCGACAACTGTTTGAACATTCCAATCAGGTAGTACTCCTGGCCATGGCAAAAGGTTGCCACCTCACCTCAACGCGTTCAGCGGCGCCGGAGGTTCAAAGCCAGTGGTTCCGCTTGAACAGTCGGTAAAGGGTGAAACAAGCGCAGGCCATCACACCGAGCACCACGAAGTACGCGTACTTCAGCCGCAGCTCCGGCATGTAGTCGAAGTTCATCCCGTAGATCCCGGCGATCATGGTCGGTACGGCGAGGATCGCGACCCAGGCGGAGATCCGGCGCATGTCCTCGTTCTCGGCGACCTGCACCTGGGCCAGCCCGGCCTGCAGGATCGAGCTGAGCAGCTCGTCGAACGAGATCACCTGCTCCTTCACCCGCTGCAGATGGTCGTCGACGTCGCGGAAGTAGTTCCTGGTCTCGTCGGCGATCAGCGGGTGCCGCGCCGTCGCCAGCGCGCGCATCGGCCCGGTCAGCGGCGCCACCGCCCGCTTGAGCTCCAGTACCTCGCGTTTCAGCTGGTACACCCGGTCGATGTTCCGCCAGCCGCGCGGCGTGAACATGTCGGTCTCGATCAGGTCGATGTCGGCCTGTACGGCGTCCGAGACCTCCAGGTACCGGTCGACGACATGGTCCGCGATCGCGTGCAGTACGGCGCCGGGGCCGGTCGCCAACCGGTGCGGCTCCTTCTCCAGGTGCTGGCGGAGCCCGGTCAACTCGCTGTGTTCACCGTGGCGCACCGTGACCACGAAGCCGGGGCCGCAGAACACCATCACCTCTCCGGTGGCCACCACCTCGCTGGTCGCGGTCAGGTCCCCGTGCGGGACGTACGTGACCGTCTTGAACACCGCGAACAGCGTGTCGCCGTACCGCTCGAGCTTGGGGCGCTGGTGTGCCTCGGACGCGTCCTCCAGCGCCAGCGGGTGCAGCCCGAACTCGGCGCCGATGATCGCCAGCTGATGGTCGGTCGGCTGGAACAGGCCGATCCAGACGAACCCCTGCCCGCGACGGGCCCGGTCGAGTGCCTCGGTGTACGACGCGACCCGGTGGTCGCGGACACCGTCCCGGTACAGCCCCCAGTCGACCAGGGCGCCCTCGAGCTTCCCGGTGACCACCTCGTCCGAGGGCCGTCCGGCAGCGCCGCCGCGGCGGGCGAACACTCGTCCCACACGGCGTGTCGCGCCCATGTCCCATCGTCGCCCGGCCATCAACGGCGAGGCTATCAAGACGTGGTAACCAGCCGTCGGCAATGATGGGGGTGCAAGCACGTGGAGAGGAACGACGATGACCGCGCAGGGCATGCCCTCGATGGACCCCAGGCCGACCGGCCTCACGATCGGGACGTACGACACCTACCGGGAGGCGCAGCGAGCAGTCGACTACCTCTCGGACGAGAAGTTCCCGGTCGAGCACACGACCATCGTCGGCAACAACCTCCGCCAGGTCGAGAAGATCACCGGCCGGCTCACCTGGAGCAAGGCGCTGACCGCCGGAGTTGCCAGCGGCGCCTGGTTCGGGTTGTTCGTGGGTCTGTTGCTGGGGCTCTTCACCACCAACAACTGGATCGCGGCGGTGCTGACCGGTGTGGTGCTGGGCGCCTTCTTCGGGCTGGTGTTCGGCGGCCTCAGCTACGCGCAGTCGGCCGGCCGGCGGGACTTCACCTCGCGGACCGCCGTGGTGGCGACGACGTACGACGTACTCTGCGACTTCAAGTTCGCGGAGGAGGCGCGCAACCACCTGGCCAAGCTGGCGCTGAAGGGCGAGGTGCACCCGCTGCTGCCGGACCACACGGCCCAGCAGCGCACGCAGGACTGAGAGGCGTCTGCCCGGGTGACGTAGATCTCGCCCGAGTGAGAGCCAGACCACGGTCCGGATGCGCCCGGACCCGGCAGCATGGGGAATCCAGAACCTAGGAGGACCGCGATGCAGTTCGGGCGCAGCTACGAGGAGTTCGAGGTCGGGGCGATCTACAAGCACTGGCCGGGCAAGACGGTGACGGAGTACGACGACCACCTGTTCTGCCTGCTGACGATGAACCACCATCCGCTGCACCTGGACGCGAACTACGCGGAGGAGACCACCCAGTTCGGCAAGAACGTTGTGGTGGGCAACTACATCTACTCGATCCTGCTCGGGATGTCGGTCCCGGACGTGAGCGGCAAGGCGATCGCGAACCTGGAGATCGAGTCCCTGCGGCACGTCGCGCCGACCTTCCACGGCGACACCGTCTACGGCGAGACGGTCGTCCTGGACAAGTGGGAGTCCAAGTCCAAGGACGACCGCGGCGTCGTCTACGTGGAGACCAAGGGCTACAAGCAGGACGGTACCGTCGTCTGCCTGTTCCGCCGCAAGGTCATGGTCCCGAAGAACAACTACCTGGAAGCCCGCGGCGGCGAACAACCCGGCCGCCCGACACCCGCCGCCGACTGACCCCCCACCTCAACCTCCACGCCCCGGCTCCACTTCCACGCCCCGGCTCCACCTCTACGCCCCGGCTCCACCTCTACGCCCCGGCTCCACCTCCACGCCCCGGCTCCACCTCTACGCCCCGGCTCCACGCCCCGGCTCCCGCCGCCCGTCCGAGACCGTTTGAGGGGTTAACCCCCGAAAGGGGCCCTTCGCCCCCCGCATGCGAGAGGTGAAGGGCCCATCTCAGTGGTTAACCCCTTAAACGCCAGCCGCCCGACCGGCCGGGTGGGGTGGGCGGGGTGGCCGGCCGGGCGGGGTGGCCGGCCGGGCGGGGTGGGCGGGGTGGGGTCAGTTGAGGAACAGCTCGATCACCGGGACCAGCACGTTCGGGCGCTGGATCGGCAGCGTCAGCGTCAGCGTCTCGGACGAGACCCCGCCCATGGTGGTGTTCTGGGCCTCCTGGTGCGGGTCGCTGACGACGCGCTTGATCTCGGACGCGTCGTTCAGGAGCTGGGCGTACTTGACCTTGCCGGCCAGGCCCTGGAGGTGGATGTGACCCATCGGCCAGGAGAACAGGTGCAGGTAGAGGCGGTTGCCCTTCTGGGTGAAGCGGCAGTCCACCGGGGCGGTGTAGTCGGCCGGCCGGGCGCCGCGGATCGAGCGTTCGTGCAGGTGCATCCATTCGCCGATGTCGGCCAGCGTCGCCAGCGCGCGCGGGTCGAACTCGCCGCGGCCGGTCGGGCCGACGTTCAGCAGTAGGTTGCCGTCCTTCGAGACCGAGTCGACCAGCATCTTCACCAGCGTCTCCGGCGACTTCCAGTCCAGGTTGTCGCGGTCGTACCCCCAGCTGCCGTTCAGCGTCTGGCACGCCTCCCACAGCACCGGTACGCCGTCCCGCTCCATCGGCGCGTCCGGCTGGTACTGCTCCGGCGTCACGAAGTCGCCGGGGATGTCCAGCCGGTCGTTGATCAGGATGTCCGGCTGCAGCTCCCGCACCATCGCCATCAGCTCGACGGATCGCCAGTCGTCCCGCCCCTTGCCGTGGCCGTCGCGCCCGTCGGGGTAGTTCCGGCCCGGGTACGAGAAGTCGAACCACATGATGTCGATCGGCCCGTAGTTCGTCAGCAGCTCACGGGTCTGCGCGTGCAGGTAGTCGGCGTACACCTGGACGTCCCGCCCGGCCGCCTTCGCGATCGCCTCCTCGTCGTCGCGCTGCGGGTGCATCAGGTCGATCGGGAACTCGGGGTGGTGCCAGTCGATCAGCGAGTGGTAGAACCCGACGCCGAGCCCCTCGGCCCGGCACGCCTCGACGAACGGCCCGACCAGGTCCTTGCCCCAGGCGGTCTTCGCGACCGTGTAGTCGGACACCTGCGAGTCCCAGAGGCAGAAGCCCTCGTGGTGCTTCGTCGTCAGTACGGCGTACTTCATCCCGGCCTCGCGGGCCGCCCGGGCCCACTTGGCCGGGTCGTACAGGTCCGGCTCGAAGTGGTCGAAGTACGGCTGGTAGTCCTCGTCGGTGAGCCGCTCGCGGTTCTTCACCCACTCGTGGCGGGCCGGCAGTGCGTACAGCCCCCAGTGGACGAACAGGCCGAACCGCCAGTCGCGGAACTTCTCCACAGAAGCCGCGGGAGGCGTATCAGTCATCTCAATTCTCCTTAAGGGTTAGCGGCCGCCCAGACCGGTGACGAGCAGGCCGCGGACAAGGTGTTTCTGCAGCAGGACGACAAGCAGCACGGTCGGGATCATCGCCATGATCGAGGCCGCCATCATCAGGTTCCACTGGGTGCCCTGCTGGCCGATGAACTGGGCCAGGCCGAGTGGGACGGTGCCCTTGTCCTCGACGCTGTTCACGATGATCAACGGCCACAGGAAACTGCCCCAGAAACTGATGAAGGTGAACACGGTCAGTACGGCGATGGCCGGCCGCGCGAGCGGCAGCATGATCCGCAGGAAGGACCTGAACGGACCGCACCCGTCCACCCGCGCCGCCTCCTCGAGCTCGGCCGGGACGGTCAGGAAGAACTGCCGGAGCAGGAACGTGCCGAACGCGGTGAACGCCCACGGCAGGATCAGCGCCCAGTAGCTGTCCACCCAGCCGAGCGACTGCATCAGCCAGTACATCGGCACGATCAGGACCTCCTGCGGCACCATCAGCGTACCGAGGAACAGCACGAAAAGTTGCTCCCGGCCCCTGAATTTCAGCCGTGCGAAGGCGTACGCCGACATGCTCGACGCGCAGACCACGACCAGCGTCCCGGTGACCGCGACGAACAGGCTGTTCAGGAAGTACTTGCCGAACGGCGCGAACGTGAACGCGTCGGCGTAGTTCTGCCAGCGGAGCTGCGACCCGAACAGGTGCGGCGTCGGGGTGAACACCTCGTCCGCGGGCTTCAGCGACGTGGAGACGGCGTACACCAGCGGGCCGAGGAAGACGATCGCGACCGCGATCAGCAGCACGTGGGAGACCACCCGGCGGAGATTCTCAGACGTCATAGTTCACCCACTTCCGCTGGCCGACGAACTGGATCGCGGTGATGCCCATGATGATCACGAACAGCACCCACCCGGCCGCCGACGCGAGCCCCATGCTGAGGAACTGCCAGCCCTGGTTGTAGACGTACATGACGATCGTCTGGGTGGCGACACCCGGACCGCCCTGGGTGAGGATGAACGGCTGCGCGAACACCTGGAACGAGGTGATCAGCGTCATCGTGGTGGCGAAGAACAGCGACGGCGTGATCATCGGCCAGGTGACGTACCGGAACCGCTGGAACGGGCCGGCGCCGTCGATCTGCGCCGACTCCAGCTGCGACTGCGGCACCTGGTCGATGGCCGCGGAGAAGACCAGGAAGTTGTACCCGAATCCCTGCCAGATCGACATCGCGACGATCGCCGGCATCGCCCAGTTGGAGGAGCCGAGGAAGTTCGGCGCGTGGATCCCGAACCAGCTGCTCAGGCCCGCGTCGAGCAGTCCGCCGGGCTGGAACAGCAGCCGCCAGACCATCACGTTCGCGACCATCGGCGTCATCACCGGGATGAAGAACAGCACCCGGAACGCCTGCCGGCCCTTGATCTTCGGCCCGAGCCAGGTCGCCAGCCCGAGCGAGACGATCACGTTCAGCGGCACGTACAGCGCCACGAACAGCCCGGTGTTCAGGACCACGCGGCGGAACACCGGATCGCTCAGCAGATGCGAGTAGTTGCCGAACCCGAGGAACTTCCGCTCGCCGAACACCGGCCAGTCGAACAGGCTGATCGCGAGCGCCATCGCGGTCGGGAACAACGTGAACAGTGCCAGCCCGCCCAGGCTCGGGGCCAGGAACACCGACGCGTAGCGCCCGTCCTTCCGGAGCGCGGGCCGGCGCCCCGACCGAACGTTCTCGGCCGGGGCGACGGTTTCGTTCAGCATGACCATCAGGAGCCGGAGCCTGCTTGGTCCTGGATGGTCTTCAGCGCCTGGTCGGGCGGGATCTCGCCGTTCAGCGCCTGGGTGCCGAACCGGGTGAGCAGGTCGTTGACCTGGACCCAGTTCTTCGAGGTGACCAGCGGGACCGAGTTCTGCGACGCGTATTCGATGACCTCCTTGGCCTCGGGGATCTTCGCGGCGGTGAACCAGGTCGGGTGCGCGGCGGTCCGGGCCGGGTACGCGCGGCCCGCGGCGGCCAGGGTGGTCAGCGGCTTCTCGCTGGTCATCGACATGATCGCCTGGAACGCGGCGTCCGGCGTCTTGCAGGACCGGGAGATCCCGAACCCGGAGCCGGCCGTGAAGGTCTTCGAACCGTCCGGCCCGGCCGGGATCGGCGCGATCCCGAGGTTGAACTTGACCTTGCCGAGGGTGTCGATCAGCGACCACGGGCCGTTCAGCTGCATCGCGGACTTGCCGGAGGTGAACTGGGTGGTCTCGAAGTCGCTGTTGCCGGACGGCACCTGCGGCGCGATCTTGTCGGTCCGGACGAAGTTCGCGTACGTCGTGAACCCGTCCACGAACTTCTGGTCGGTGAGGTTGAGCTTGCCGCCGGCCAGCGGCTCCGCGCCGGTCAGCGTGCGCACCCAGGAAGTCACGCCGAGATCTCCGGGCGTCGTCACCAGGCCGGTCCGGCCCCCGGTCGTGAGCTTCTTCGCGGCGGCCTCGAACTCGGCCATCGTCCACCCGGGCTTCGGGTCGGCGACGCCGGCGGCCTTGAACAGGTCCTTGTTGTAGAAGATCACCATCGGGCCGGAGTCGTACGGGATCGCGACCTGCTTCCCGTCCGCCTTCAGGCCGTCCATGATCGGCTTGTCGAAGTCCTCGGTCTTCAGCCCGTACTTCTTCATCAGGTCGTCGAGCGGCAGCATCGCGCTCGCGTACGACGCCAGCCGCAGCGACTGCATGCCGATGATGCACGGCGCCTTCCCGCCGGCCAGCAGGGTGCCGATCTTGGACCAGTAGTTGTTCCAGTCCGTGCCCTGGAGCTTGACGGTGATGCCGGAGTGATCGACGTGCGCCTGGTCGGCGACCTTCTGCCAGGCCGCCTGGTCCGCGGTACCGCCGATCCAGAACTGCCAGGTCAGATCGGCTTTGTCGGCCGACCCTGACCCGCTGCTGCCGCCGTTCCCGCCACCGCAGGCGGCCACGGCGGTCAGGGCCAGCACCGCACCGGCCGCGGTGAGCCAGCGGCGTGCCCGCGCTGGTGTTCCTCTCATCCTGACCTCCAAGGAAAGCTGTGAGTCATCCGATCAATATGTTGGATTCTTGAGAGGAGTCAACAGCTCGAGCCCTTATTTCAGGAAGAAAATGAAGGCACCACGCTCTAGCGGAGCACCTAGACGTCCGATGTATGGTCCGGATACATCGGAGGTTTCAGGCAGTTCGAGGCGGTGGGGAGGGATGCCATGGCGGTCACCGACACTGCGATCGAGGCGATCAAGCAGATGATCGTGAGCGGTGAGCTGCAGCCCGGCGACCGGCTGCCGCGGGAGGCCGACCTGGCCGCGCGGCTCGGCCTGTCCCGGAACTCGTTGCGCGAGGCGGTCAAGGCGCTGGCACTGATCCGGGTCCTCGAGGTTCGGCAGGGCGACGGTACGTACGTGACCAGCCTGGACCCGGCGCTGCTGATGGAGACGATGGCGTTCGTCCTGGACCTGCAGCAGGACGCCTCGGTGCTGGAGTTCTTCGAGGTACGGCGGATCCTCGAGCCGGCCGCGGCGGCCCGGGCCGCGGTGCGGATGGCGGACGCCGAGGTTGCCGCGATGCGTGCGCTGCTCGACGACCTCGGCGAGGACCCGTCGGCGGACGACCAGCTGGCCTGTGACGTGGAGTTCCACCGGTTGCTCGCGATCGGCAGCGGCAACCGGACGCTGGCCTCGATCCTCGAGAGCTTCCGGCAGCCGACCTACCGGGCCCGGATCTGGCGCGGCCTGACCCAGACCGGAGCGGTGCACCGCTCACTGGCGGAGCACCGCTCGATCCTGGACGCGATCGCCGCCCGCGAGCCGGAGGTCGCCCGGGCCTGGGCGACCGTGCACGTCGCGGGCGTCGAGCGCTGGCTCAACGAGATGGTCGGTCCCGAGCCGGACGGAGCTCCAGCAGTACTGCGGACGGCATCGGCAGCGTCACCGCGACCGCCGAACCATTCCATTCGGCGGCTGCCGTGACCAGCTGGGTGCGCTCGGCCAGGTCGGCCAGCTCCGCATCCGTCGGCCAGTCGGGGAGACCTGCGGCGGCGGTCGCGACGTCCGCGGTGCCGATCGCGAGAGTGGTGGTGCTGAGCTGCCAGGACGGGTCCGCGCCGGGCAGCCGGACACGGACCGTCCTGGTCAGATCGGGGTCGCCGTCGGCCTTGGTCTGATCGAGCGTCAGGTTCCACAGCAGTACGGCGATCCGGTCGCGGTCGCGGGACGCCCACGCCTCGACGAGGCTGCCGCCGCCGTCCCCGTCGTACGTCACCGGCAGCTCGACCGGGCCGAGGCGGCTGAGCAGCGTCATCGCGTGGTACCGCGGTTTCCGCAGGCCGCCGACGGTCTGCAACCCGAACCCGCCGTGCAGGAACCGCGGCGGCCGGCCGAGCTCCTCGAAGTGGTCGGAGGCGACCCAGTACGAGAGCGCGTCGATCCGGCCGGACGCGGACCGCATCCCGCGGAGCAGGAAGACCCCGGCGAACACCGAGTCGTTGATCGGGTTGAAGTGCGTCGGTGTCACGCCCCACTCGGTCCAGAGGATGCGCGCATCGCCGTATCCATGCCGGTCCAGCGACGCCCGCACGTCGAGCGGCGGCGAACCGTACGTGTGCGTGGACACGAAGTCGACCGGCGTGCCATACCGTTTGGTGTGGTCGAGCAGGTCGTCGACCCAACCGGCCGCGGCCGAGGACGGGCCGCCGACCTGCAGGCGCGGGTCCACCGACTTCACGGCGGCCGCGGACACGTCGTACAGGTGCAGGAACTCGGCCTTCGTGCCGGACCAGAACACCTCGAGGTTCGCCTCGTTCCAGACCTCGAAGTCCCAGGTCAGTACTTCGTCCAGCCCGTACCGGTCGACCAGGTGCTGCACGAGCGCCCGGACCAGGTCGTGCCAGCGCTCGTACGACGCCGGCGGCGAGATGATCGCGCCGTACTCGAAGACAGTCCTGGTCGGGTCGCTCGCCAGCTCGCGCGGCATGAACCCGAGCTCGACCACCGGCCGCAGCCCGATCCCGAGCAGCCTGTCGTAGATCTTGTCGACCGTCGAGAAGTCGTAGGTGTCCCCATCGATCACGTGCGTGTCGTCGTGGAAGATCGCGTGCGCGCGCACCGTCCGGACGCCGATCTCGTCATGCATCCGGCGCAACGCGTCCTCGAGTTCGGCGCCGATCTCGTGACCGCCGGTCAGGTCCCTGCAGAGCAGCTGGCTGAGTCGTTCGCTGCCGATCATCGGCGCCCACGGGCGGTGCAGCTCGGTGCCCTCGGCAACCACATCGACGGTCACCTGGGTGGTCGGCGCGATCCGGCCGGCGACCAGCGGTACGGCGCCGACGGTCTGGCTCGGCCGTCCGTGAGCGGTCACCTCGGGCACGCTCGCGACGGCGTAGCGGTACGGCGTACCCGGGGTGCACGTGGTGTCGACGTACGGCGGCGACGGGACCGAGAGTACGTCGCCGCTGTGATGATCGACCGGTTCCAGCGGACCGTGCGCGCCGGCTCCCCGCAGGATCAGGTAGCCGGCCGCGCCGTCCACCGGCGACCAGTCGATCGTCACCTGGCCGACGCCGCCGACCGCCCTGACCTCCTTCGGCGGATCGAGGTCCGGGAAGGCGAACTCGCGCTCCTCGTCACTGCGGAGGGCGATTCGTTCGTCCCAGTCGGCCCGTGCGTCCAAGGGGGCGTCGTCCTGCATCTATGCGTCTCCTGATTCGAATTGCTCCATTGCGATCAACGGCCGGATCCGTTGCTCGACCGTGCGGCTGGCGAAGTTCCGCCGGACCAGGTCGTTGCCGAACACGTTGCCGATCGCACCCATCACCATCGCCTGGTCGAGCGCGAGGTACCGCTTCGCGATCAGCCCGGACTTCGTCGCGACCGAGTCGTAGAACCCGCCGGCGCCGTACGCGTGCAGCGTGTTCTCGATCTTGCTCAGGTTCTCGATCGCCTGCCGCGGTGCGTACGCCATCGCGAGGAACGCCGCGTGCGGGGTGACCACGCCGTCGCCGTACGTCGGGTTCGGGTTGGTGCCCTCGCGACAGCCCTCGAAGCCCGCGTCGTAGTTGGTACCCTCGAGGTCGGACGGGTAGCCGGTCGGGTCCATCCCGATCGCGTCGACGCCGTACACGGAGTACCCGCCCTTCGGGTTCGACGCGGGGGAGAAGCCCCAGTAGCCGTACTTCGCGTCGTCCAGGCCGTGCTCGATCTGCGCGCGGACCGTCAGCGGGTGGTTGATCCCCCAGCTGCGCGGCGCCCAGGTCGCCTCCGGCACGAACAGGTCCGGCATCAGCGACTCGAACATGTCGCCGCCCCAGGACGGGACCAACCGCATCCCGCGGTACTCGTAGGTGCCCTCGAAGACGTCGAGGCCGAGGTACGTGCGGTGCACGCCCTTGGGCTTCTGCTCAACCCAGGACCAGTCGCAGGTGTCCGGGAAGGTCCGGTACGTCGCGAAGTACTGCGTGTGCGGGACCTGGTTGAGCGCGAACCCGACGTAGCCGGCGATCCGTGCCTCGGTGTTGCAGGTGTCGTAGTGGAACTTGCGGTAGTACACGTCCGGGCCGACGCCGGCGTGGTTGCCCTTGTCGGTCGCCTCGTCCGGCGGCGGCGTCTCGAAGAAGCCACCGCGCATCAGGCCGCCGGAGCGGGCCGCGGGGTTGTAGTAGTACTTGAAGTTCATCCGGTTCAGCAGCAGGTCCGCGAGGGCGCGGGCGCGCGGCTCGGCGTTCCGGACGACCATCAGCGCGCAGGCGAACCACGCGTTGTCGACGCTGGACACGAACGGCGTGATCGGCCGGGTGCCGTCCGGGTCGACGTACCGCACCGCACCGGTCGCCTCGTCGTACCAGTTGAAGTACATACCGCTCGGCACGTGGTGGACGGCGTCCCGCATCGTCGTCAGCGTCTGCGTGATCCGCCGCAACGACTCCTGCGGCGAGATGATCCCGAGGTGCCGGGCGACGACCGTGCTCCACAGGTACCCGCCGATGTTCGTCGGCGAGGTGTAGTTGCTCCGCGCCGGGTTCGTCACCGAATCCCCGATGTTGTCGGCGGGCAACCCGGTGCGTTCGTCGGTCATCGCGACCAAACTGCGCCAGGTGTCCCGGGCCCACCGCCCGACCAACGCTCGATCGTCCGGGTTGGTCCGGGTTCCTCCGAAGGCGGGTGATTCGACCCCCGCAAGTGCAAGCGCTCCAGTGGAGGCGAGCAAGGTACGACGACTGATGAAGGCGGTCATCTGAGGTCTCCTATTTCAGTCCGGTAATAGCAATGCCTTTTGTCACATGCCGCTGGAACGCCAGGAAGATGACGAGCACCGGTACGACGACCACGACGGCACCGGCCATCAGCAGGCCGTAGTTCTGCGCGTTCTGTCCGGTCGAGTACAGCGCGAGGGCGACGGGCAGGGTGTACTTGTCCTCGGTCTGGGCGATCACCAGCGGCCAGAGGAAGTTGTTCCAGGATCCGAGGAACGTGAGGATGCCGAGCGTGGCCAGCGCCGGGCGGGTCAGCGGCAGCATGATCCGGGCGAAGATCCCGAGCTCGCTGGTGCCGTCGACCCGGCCGGCGTCCATCAGGTCGTCGGGCAGCCCGAGGAAGAACTGCCGCATCAGGAACACGCCGAACGGCGAGACCAGGAACGGCAGGATCAGGCCCGGGTACGAGTTGGCCAGGCCGGCGTTCGTGACCAGCACGAACAGCGGTACGAACGTGACCATGCCCGGGATCATCAACGTGGCCATGACCAGTACGAACAGCGCGTTGCGGCCCTTGAAACGAAGCTTGGCGAGCGCGTAGCCGATCATCGAGCAGAAGATCAGGTTGCCGGCCGTCACCGCCAGCGCGACCAAGCCTGAGTTGAGGAAGTACCGCGGGAAGTTCGCCTTGCTGAACAGATCGTCGTAGTTCTGTGTGGTCGGCTGGTCCGGCCACCACGTCGGCGGGACCCGGAGCAGTTCGCCCTGGGTCTTGAAACTCCCGAGCACCATCCAGAGGAACGGCGCCGCGACGGCGATCAGGCCGAGCAGCCCGATCAGATAGATCCACCAGGTACGGCGCATCACTTCTCCTTCAGCAGCCGGAACTGGATGAACGTGACCACGGCGATGACGACGAACAGGATGTACGCCATGGAGGTGGCGAGCCCGTAGTTGCCGAAGCCGAACTGCTGGTACGCGTACATCGACACCGACGTCGTACTGTTCAGTGGGCCGCCCTTCGTCATCACCATCGGTTCCTCGAAGAACTGCAGGTATCCGATGCCGGTGGTCACCGTGGTGAACAGGACGGTCGGGCGGAGCAGCGGCAGGATCAGGTACCGGAACCGTTGCCAGGAGCCCGCACCGTCGAGCTGACCGGCCTCCTCCACGGACTGCGGGATGCCCTGCAGCCCGGCCAGGAAGATGATCATCGCCGACCCGAAGTTCCGCCAGACCGCCATCGCGATCAACGACGGCATGGCCCAGGTGGTCGAGCCCAGCCAGTTCGGTCCGTGGATGCCGAACCAGCCGAGGACGGTGTTCACCAGGCCGTTGTCCGGCGAGAGGACGAACCGCCAGATCACCGCGATCGCCACGATCGACGTCACCACCGGCAGGTAGTAGCCCACCTTGAACAGCGCCTGGAACCGCTTCACACCTCGGTCCAGCAGCACCGCCGCCCCCAACGCCACGATCAACGTCAACGGCACCCCGAGCACGACGAAGTACGCCGTGTTGAACGCCGCCTTCCGGAACGTCTCGTCCTGGAGTGCCTTCGCGTAGTTGCTGAAGCCGACCCCGTTCACCGAGAACGGCGTCCGCAGATCCCGCTGCTTGATATCCGTGAACGACATCCCCAAAGACCCAAGCACCGGGCCCGCTGTGAACGCCAGAAACAGCACGACAAACGGCAGCACCAGCACCCAAGCGGCAACCGTCTCGCGGCTGACCTTCCGTCGCGGACGGCCGGGCGGCGCAGAACGCCGTACCGCCCGGGCCTCCGACTCAGTGACGACTGCCATCGTGCTCAGCTACCGCCGGTGCCGATGGCCGTCGCCTTGGTCTGGATCGCCTTGGCGGTGTCGGCGGGGGACTGGCCGGACTTGGCCATCTTCTCGACCTCGGTGTCGAACGCCTTCGCGACCTGCTCCCAGTTCACGATCGCCGGCGGCGCCTTGGCGTCCTCGAGCTGCTTGCCGAAGACCGGCAGCAGCGGATCCGACGCGATGCTCGGGTCCTGCCACGCGCTCTTCACCGCCGGCAGATCGGACGACATCTTGAACCAGGACGCCTGCGTCTTCGCGTCGGACAGGAACTTGACCAGCTTCCACGCGCTGTCCTTGTTCTTCGACGACTTGAACACCACGAAGTCCGACCCACCGACGAACGACGTCGCAGTCTTGTTCTTCGGGATCTGGAACACCCCGATGTTCGGCTTGATCGCAGCACCGCCGGCCTTGGCGACCGACCCGGCCATCCACGGACCGGAGATGAACATCGGCACCTGGCCGTTCACGAACTGGGCCTCGGTCTGGTTCGGCGGCAGGTCCGTCCCGGCGAGCTTGTCGGTGAAGAAGCTCTGGTAGTACTTCAGCCCCTCCTGCATCTCCGGGGTGTCGAACGTGAACTGCTTCTGGGCGTCGTTGGTGATGTTCGCCCCGGCCGACCACGCGAACGGCATCACGGTCTGCCAAGAGCCGTCGCCGCCCGGCTGCAGGTTGATCCCGTACTTCGCGCCGGCCTTCTCCTTCATCGCCTTGGCCATCGCCTTCAGGCCGTCCCAGTCCGTCGGGGGTGTGCTGAAGCCGGCCTTCGCGGCCAGGTCCTTGCGGTAGAACACCAGCCGCGTCTCGACGTACCACGGCACGCCGTACTGCGTACCGCTGACCTTCGTCGTGTCGAGCGCGCCCTGGTAGAACCCGGAGTTGTCGAAGCCCTGCGGTGTCGGATCGAGCGCGCCGAGGTCGGCGAACTCGCCCATCCAGGTGGTGCCGACCATCGCGGCGTCCGGTGGGGTGCCGGCCGCGATCGCGGTGGTGAACTTGTCGTGCGCGGCGTCCCACGGGATCGGCGTCACGGTCACGTCGACGCCAGGGTTCGCCTGCTTGAACTGGTCGATCAGCTTGGGCAGGTTCTCGCCCTCGGTGCCCATCGCCCAGACGGTCAGCTTGCCGGTCGCCGGTCCTTGGCTGACGCTCGTGGTCGGCTGCGAACCGGTGCCGGTGCCGGTGTCACTCGAGCGGCCACAACCGCCGAGCGCGAGCGCCGCCGCGGTCAGTGCAGCGCTGCCGATCACCAGCCGGCGGCGGATGCTGTGGGTGAACATGTGCTGACTCCCTCACTCGGTTACTGCGTGCATCCCCCGGTTGGTGCCGCAGCTGTCCCGCAGCACCAGTTCTGTTGCCAGTACGTCGTTCCGTGCCCGGGTACGCGCCCCGGTCACTCGCTCGTGCAGCCGCTCCGCCGCCGTCCGCCCCAACTCGGCCATCGGCTGCCGCACCGTCGTCAACCCCGGCGACACGTACCGCGCCGCCATCACGTCGTCCCACCCGGTAACCACGATCTCGCCCGGTACGTCGACCCCGTTCGCGGCAAACGTCGCCAAGACCGCCAGCGCAAGCTCATCATTCGCACACACCAGCCCATCCGGCCGAACGGTCTCGCCCTGCCGGGTGGTTGCCTGGAGCACCTTCTCGGCGACGGCCCGTCCGGCCTCCTCCGTCAGGGGTACGCGGACCGGCTTCGGCACCTGCAACCCGCGCAGCTCGTGGGCCTTGGCGAATCCGGCGTACCGCTCGGACACGTCGTACGAACTGGCAGGGTCGCCAACGAAGTACAGGCTGGTACGCCCGTGGTCCAGCAGCCGGGTGGTGAGCTGCTCGGCACTCGCCGCACTCTCGCTGCGGACCGAGTCACACCCGGTCGCCGGCGGATGCGCGATCAGCACCACCGGTACGCCGGCCTTCCGCAGGCTCTGCACCGTCGGCAGGTCCAGAGCGTTGCCGTGGACAACGATCCCGTCGACCCGTCCGGCCAGGTCCATCACGCTGCGTCGCGGATCCGGGTTCCCGTGCGTCACCGTGATCACCACGCTCTGCCCGTGCTCACCGGCCCACCGCTCGTACCCCATCAGCAGGTCCCCGTAGAACGGACCGGCGAGATCGGGCAGTACCAGACCGTGTGCCTCGTGCCGCTGGACGGCGAGACTCCGGGCGGCCCGCAGCGGCACGTAGTTCAGCTCCTGCGCCGCCTGGTCCACCCGCGCCCGCGCCTTCGCCGACACCGGTCCGGTCCCTTGCAGGACACGCGAAACCGTCGCGATCGACAGCTTCGCGCGGGCCGCGACGTCGTAGATCGTCGCCGGCCGGCCGGTGGGTCCGGAAGGCATCGGGTTCACTCCAGGGCGAAAGTGGAAGCGCTTACAGTTTGAGTACCCTGCCCTGGATCCTTCGAACGGTCAAGACCTCGGCCCCGTTCGAAGGCAGGCTCTGAGAAGATGCAGGCGTGACCACAGAGGAGCGAGTGGACCGGGTCTTCCTGGTCCGGCACGGGGAAACCGAGTGGAGCAGGTCCGGACGGCACACGTCCGTCACCGACCTCCCGCTGACGCCCGAGGGTGAGCGCGTCGCCGCGGGTTTGAAGGAGCGGCTGGCGGGGGAGTCCTTCGACCTGGTGCTGACCTCACCGCGGCAACGCGCCCGGCGTACGGCGGAACTCGCCGGATTCCCGGACGCCCAGGTCGACGACGACCTGGTCGAGTGGAACTACGGCGACTACGAGGGCATCACCACCGCCGAGATCCGCGAGACCGCTCCCGGCTGGACGATCTGGGACAGCCCCGTCCCGAACGGCGAAACCGCCGAACAGGTCGCGGCCCGCCTCGACCGCGTGAACGCCCGCCTGGCCGCGGTCCCCGGCGACGCCCTGGTCTTCGGCCACTCCCACGCCCTCCGCTCCCTGACCGCCCGCTGGCTGGAACTCCCCGTCAGAGAAGGCCGCCACTTCGTCCTCAACACCGCCACCATCTCCACCCTCGGCTGGGAACGAGACGCCCCCGCCATCCTGCACTGGAACAGCTGACCTCGATCATCGGAACATTTCCCGCACTATCCAACGGAAAGGTTCCGATGATCGGTGATGGGGCAGGCCGGGGAGCATGGGGTGGCGGTGAGGGAGGGGTTGGTGCGGCGCAGCACCCGGAGGACCTGTACTGCGGCGTCGCACGGACGATTGGTCACGTCGAACCACCCGTAGCGCAGGGTCGACTCGGTGCGAAGCGTGGCGCGATTGTCCCGCTCGAGGTCCCGCCATCGCTGGTGTGGTATGAGGTGGAGCCGACCGTCGAGTTCCACGTTCAGTCCGAAGCCGGCGTAGTACACGTCGGTAATCGTGCCGTCGACGCCGCGCTGTCGTTGCCCGCGCGGCAGCCCATGCCGGCGCTCGACGTCCCGGAGGTACCGAATCTCCAGCAACGAGTGCGACCCGGCGACGACATCGGCGATGATCGGCCGCAGACCGCCGCGATGCCGTAGCCGCGGACGATCCGCGAGCGCGCTCAGGATGTCGTCCGCGCCGACTCTCCCGCTTTGGCACGCCTCGGCGATCACCGCGGCGGCGGAGTCCAGCGACGGTGCGATGCCGACGATGTCGAGCACGGCGTCGGCCGGCGTACGCCGAGGCGGAGCAACCGCGGCGAGACGCCCGGCCCAGTGGGCGTCCCGACAGACGATGAGTCCGGAACGTCGCCGAACCTTCCGGTGTTCGGGGATGGTGACGTACACCTGCCTGTCACGATCCGGCTTGAGCAGCCCGAGCTGCTCCGCGGCGGTGTAATGGCTCCACGCCGCATCAGGCCCGGCGTACAGCAGCGCCGCCAGCAACCGCTCGCTGTACCCGACCGGCCCGGTGTGGGCGACGTACACGCCCGGATGAACGGTTCGCCAGCGCCGATTGCGCAGCGGTCTGTCGATCTGCGCCTGCGACCACCCCGCCGCGAGGAGTTGCGCCCGCGACACGATCTCGTCCTGGTCGTGGATCAGCCCATCGATCCCTTTCTCCCGCAACTGTCGCGCCCACCACCAATCCACCCGCCCCAGGATGACAGATTCCCCGCATCCTTGTCGTACCCCCTGTGGACAACCTCGGCCCCCGCGCTTTGCGGAAGTTATTCGGCGGTGAGCGACGAATTGTTACCGGAGAGGCGACCTACCAAGAGGTCTGCGCGGGCTCGGACGTGGGTGGGGCGGAGGCGGTTGGTGCGGTTGAGGGTGGCTTGGCCGTGGAGGGAGCTCCAGAGGACTTCGGCGAGGGTTTCGGGGTCGGCGCCGGCGGAGGGTTCGACGGCGGCGATGAACTGGTCGAACGCGGACTTCAGTGCGGCAGGGCTGTCCGGCGTACCGAAGGACAGCGCCGTCGGGCGGACGAACATCGCCTCGTAGACGGCCGGGTGGTCGGCGGCGTAGTCGAGGTACGCGTGGGCCAGGGCGCGCAGCCCGCCGGTCTCGCGGGCCTTGCGAAGTACGGCGGTCATTTCCTCGATGCCCTGGACTGCGACGGCGTCGGCGATCGCGTTCATGTTCTTGAAATGGCCGTAGAGCACGGGCTGGCTGTAGTCGACGGCCTCGGCCAGTCGGCGGGTGGTGACCGCGTCCCAGCCGTCGGTCTCGGCGAGCTCGCGGGCGGTGCGCAGGATCAGCTCACGGCGCTCCTCGCGGGCTCGCTCGCGGCGTGACTGGGTCGGCATGGTCCAGATACTAGCACCGCTAGACAATCTAGCGATGGCAGGGTTAGCATCGCTAGGAAAGTTAGCGCTGCTAGATCAAGGAGAACTTCGATGCGCCGCTTCACCACCGTCCTGACCGTCCTGCTGGGCGTCTTCCCGCTCACGTTCGGCGCCCAGTTCCTGTTCGCCGGGCACACCGCCGCCCCCAGTTTCGGGATCGACCCGTGGCCGACCGGCATCGCCGCCGGGTACTTCGCGGTGAAGGGCATCCGCGACATCGTCCTCGGGCTGAACCTGCTCGCCCTGTTCGCGCTCCGCCAGCGCCGCGCGACCGGCATCTACCTGGCGATCAGCGCGATCATCCCGATCGTCGACATGATCATCGTCCTCACCCACGGCGGCCCGGCCGCGACCGCGTTCGGCGTGCACGGTCTGACGGCCGTCGTCATGCTGTTCGACGCCGCCCTGCTGCTCCGCGAACGTCAGCGGGCCGAGGTGCTCGAGCCGGTCCACTCGTAGAGGTCGATCGTGCAGTACTCGCGGAACCCGAGCGCCGCGTACACCGAGCGCCCGGCCGGCGACGATCCCAGTACGGCGTACTCCACTCCGGCATCACGGAGTACGCCGTACGTGATCGCCGCTCCGATCCCGCGTCGTCGCGCCGCGGGCACCGTCATCACGAAGTACAGCCCGGCGACGCCCGCGCCGAGGAACACGGTCGCGGTCCCCACCGGCGTACCGTCGAGCCACGCGAGGTAGTGCCGCCACGGATCGCCGTACCCGAGCGTGCGGTACGTCGACGCGACCCACCGGGCCTCCCGCTCGCCCTCGCCGAAGCCCTGGCCGAGCGTCGCCTCCCACACCGCCAGCGCGTCGTCGTCCGCGACCCGCGTGATCGACAGTCCCGGTACGTCGCGCGGCGCGATCAGCTCCGGGATCCGGACCGCCATCCCGGGCTCCGACCCGGCCGCGACGAAGCCCGCGGCCGTCAGCGCCGTACGGTCGATCCGCAGCGACGGGCCGGCGTGCCAGGTTCCCGGTACGCCGTGTTCTCGCAGCTCTGCAAGGGATTCCGCGACCACGTCGACGTCGGACGCGCGCACGACGGCGTTGTGGTAGTCGATCGGCGACCCGCCGATCGTCCAGGTCGCGCGCTCGTCCACGCGCTGCGAACCGCCGCCCGCGGCACCCATTGCCATCAGCAACTCGGCCGCGTTGTCCTCGATCGCCCGTACGACGTCCACGGCAAACAGTCTGGTGGTCAGGCGAAGTAGGCGCGAGCCCATTTCCGGAAGGTCTGGGCGGGTCGACCGAGTACCCGCTCGACGTCGTCCGTGATCGTCTCCTCGCCGCCCGACCGGATCAGCTCCGCACCGCGGACCGCGACCGTCACCACGGCTTCGTCCAGCCCGGCTGCGCGCAACTGCTCCGCGTAGACGTCCGGCGGTACGTCGACCACGCTCAACGGCGATCCGAGTACGTCGGAGAGCACCGCGACCTGGTCCGGGACGCTCAACAGTTCGGGGCCGGTCAACGTGTAGGTCTGGTCGTGGTGATCCGACAGCAGCGCTTCCGCGGCGACCGCGGCGACATCGCGCGGATCCACGAACGCGTGCCGCCCGGCGCCGGTCTGGTTGGGGATCGGCTGCCCGGCCTGGATCGCCGGCATCCATCGCAACACGTTCGACGCGAACCCGGCCGGGCGCAGGATCGTCCAGGCCAGCCCGCTGTCGCGGACCGCCCGCTCGCCGGCGGCGTGCCAGTTCCCCGGCATTTCCTCGTCGGTACTGCCGATCGCCGACAGTTTCACGATCTTCTGTACGCCGCCGTCCACCGCCGCCTCGACCAGCGCCCGGTCGTGCGCCGGGACCCACGGGCCGGGCGCGGTCAGCACGAACACCGTGTCCACCCCGGCGATTGCCTTCCGCAACGAATCGGGATCGTCGAAATCGCCCTGCACGAACGATTCGTGCGGCTTCCGCGTCATCCCACGCACCGCGGCACCGCGGGCCTCCAACTGCCGGACCAGCTCACTGCCGATGGTGCCGGTCGCACCCGTAACGAGAATCATGCCGCCCACCCTGCCCACCACCTCCTACCCCCGGATAGGAATTTTCGGTACTACGGACTCGCCCGCCGACTGGCTACGCTCGAAGGGTGCATCCGTGGATCGAGACCGTGGCGCTGACGCCGACGACCACGCCGATCACCGTCCTCCCGCCCGACCCGGCGACCACGGTGGTCTGGCGGATGACGCCCGCGGGGGACAGCGACGTACTGGTAGCAGGCCCGCGGACCACGGCGGCGTACCACACGACGAAGGACCTGCCGGTCTGCGTACGGCTCCGCATCCGCCCCGGTGGCGTCATCCCGCTGCTCGGCACGCCGCCCGACCAGCTGGTCGACGAGGTAGTCCCACTCCACGACCTCTGCGGCCAGACAGCAGTCGACCTCGCCGCGCATCTCGTCACGTACCGCGACCACCTCGAGCGGGCGGCCGAGGAGCTCGGCGCATACCTGGTCGCCCGCATCCCGCCCCGCCTACCGGCCCAGCTGAACCTCGTCAACGAAGCAGCCGCCGCCCTGGCGCCACCGCCCGCCGGACCAAGCCCGGCGTCGGGAGTGCTGGCGGCTGGGCGAACCACGGCGCTGGTTCGTGGAGTGGACGGCGTGCGGGTGGGTGGGGGAGACGCGGCGCTGGTTCGTGGGATGGACGGGGTGCGGGTGGGTCGGGGAAGCGCGGCGCTGGGTCGCGGGGGAGAGGCGGTGCTGGTGGGTGCGGGGTGGCGGGTCGGTGAGACGGCTGCTCGGCTCGGGGTGAGCGAGCGGTACCTGCGGCGTGTGTTCCGGCAGGCGGTCGGCGTCTCACCCAAGCACTTCGCCCGGATCGCCCGCGTACGCAGGGTGATCGGCACCCACCACTCCTGGGCCGACACCGCGGCGTACGCCGGCTACACCGACCAGTCGCACCTGATCGCGGACTTCCGCGCCCTGATGCACGTCACCCCGAACGCCTACACGGCGGGCAACGTCCCGCTCAGTAACTGTTAACCAGGCAGCGCATTCCACTGCTCCAACGTGGAAATCAGCAGACTGGCGGTCGGCAGCGCCGCGAACTCCGACCGCGTGACGAACCGCGCATCCGACGCGTCGTCGCCAGCCTCGAGCGTCCCACCGACAGCAGTCGCCTCGTAATCGCGGATCACGTACAGCTGCCCGCGCGGCCCCGGACGCTCGACCTCGCCGACGAGATCGCCGACGACGACCGTCAGCCCGGTCTCCTCCGCGACCTCCCGCGCCACCGCGGCCGGATCGTCCTCGCCGGGTTCGACGCGGCCGCCCGGGATCGACCACAGCCCCCGTCCCGGCTCGTTCGCACGACGTACGACGAGGAGCCGGTGCTGCTCGTCGTACACCAGGGCACCCACACAGTCGACGCGCTCCATGCACCCCGAGGTTAGCGCCCCGTGCGCGATATAGCTCGACGCCGTCGCGCACGGGGCGCAGGGCGTCTGTGCACAAGTACCAGAGCAGAACGGTGAACGCGGATAGCATCAGCGGTGACAACCGGCTCCGGCGAAGGGACAAGGCCAGCTCGTGCGCATCGACCTGCACACCCACTCGAACCGTTCGGACGGCACCGACCCGGTGGACGTGCTGATCAGGCACGCGCAGCAGGCCGGGCTCGGTGTGATCGCGCTCACCGACCACGACACCGCGGCCGGCTGGGCCGACGGCCGGCGCGCGGCCGAGGAGCTCGGGATCGGGTTCGTGCCGGGGCTGGAGATCTCCTGCAAGCTGGACGGGATCAGCGTGCACCTGCTCGGGTACCTGCCGGACCCGGCGTACGCGCCGCTGGCGAAGGACCTGCAGATCGTCCGTGACGGCCGCACCGACCGGATCCCGGCGATCGTCGCCCGGCTGAACAGCATCGGCGTACCGCTGACCGTCGACGAGGTGTTCGCCCAGGCGACCGGTACGCCGTCCGTCGGCCGCCCGCACGTCGCCGACGCCCTGGTCGCGAACGGCACCGTCGTGAACCGGAGCGAGGCGTTCGACAGGTTCCTCGCCGACGGGCGGGCCGGCCACGTTCCGCACTACGCGATCGAGCCGGGGCGTGCGATCGACCTGGTTCGTGAGGCCGGCGGCGTCCCGGTGATCGCGCACCCGTGGGGCCGGTCGAGCTACAAGGTGATGACCGAGGACACCCTCGGCCGGCTGGTCCAGGACCACGGGCTGGCCGGGATCGAGATCGACCACCAGGACCACTCGCCGGAGTCCCGCGAGGCGCTGCGCGCGATCGCGCGGAACCTCGGCATCATCCACACCGGCTCCAGCGACCACCACGGCGCCGGCAAGATCGACCACGACCTGGGCGTGAACAGCACCGATCCGGAGCAGCTCGAGCGGTTGCTCGAGGTCGCCAAGACGAACGCCGCCGCCTCCGACAACGCCGCAGTACCCGAGGCCTACCTCCCGTGAACAGCGTCATGAACGTCGGGCTGTTCACCTCGGTCTTCGTCACGCTGTTCGTGATCATGGACCCGCCGGGCACGGTTCCGTTGTTCATCTCGCTGACCGCGGGCCAGTCCCGTGCGGTGCGGAAGAAGGCGGCCTGGCAGGCGGTGCTGGTCGCGTTCGGTGTGATCGTGGTGTTCGCCGCGTTCGGGCAGCAGATCCTGAAACACCTTGGCATCACCCTCCCCGCGCTGCAGTGTGCGGGCGGCCTGCTGCTTCTGCTGATCGCCTTGCAGCTGCTGACCGACACCGCCGAGGACCCGGTGCAGACCAAGAACGTGAACATCGCCTTCGTCCCGCTCGGTACGCCGCTGCTCGCCGGGCCGGGCGCGATCGTCGCGACGATGGTGTTCGTGCAGCGGGCCAACGGTTCGCTGCCGGACGTGGTCGCGATCTCGGCCGGGATCGTCGCGATCCACCTGGTGATGTGGCTGACGCTGCGGTTCTCCGGCGTGATCATGCGGATCCTCGGGGAGAACGGCGTACTGCTGATCACCCGGATCGCCGGTCTGCTGCTGAGCGCGATCGCGGTGCAGCTGGTCGCCGGGGCCGTCCGTGACTTCATCAAGGCGGGTTGAGCGTGCTTCCTGGAATGCCGACCCGGTTGTTCGTGGCGACGCCGACGAAGCTGCTGACGTTCGCGGACTGCAAGCGGAAGTACCGGTACACGTACCTCGAGACGCCGCGGCCGCCGAAGGGTCCGCCGTGGGCGCACAACACGGTCGGCGCGATCGTCCACGAAGTCCTCGCGGACTTCTTCGGCCGCTGGCCCGCTTCCCGACGTACGCCGGACGAGGTGGTCGCGAAGATGCGGTCGAGCTGGCGCAGCGAGGGATTCCGCGACGAGCAGCAGTCGCTGGACTGGCGCGACCGCTCGACCGAGATGGTCCTCGGGTACCTGCGGGACTCCGATCCGTACTACGAACCGCGCGGCGTCGAGCGCACCGTGGCGTTCACGACGGAACGCGCCTCGCTGCGCGGCCGGGTGGACCGGATCGACGAACGCCCGGCGCGCGACGGGAGCGACGGCACCGAGCTCGCAATCGTGGACTACAAGACCGGCCGCCGCCCGCTGACCTCGACGGATGCGCGGTCCTCGCTGGCGATGGCGCTGTACGTGCTCGGCGCGCGGCGAGTGCTGCACAAGCCGTGCACGCGGGTCGAGCTGCACCACCTCCCGACGAACACGGTCGCCGCGGCGGACCACGACGAGGCGTCCCTCGGCCGGCACCAGAAGCGCGCCGAGTCGATGGCGGACGACGCGGCCGCCGCCGAAGCCCGCTGGGCCGAGGGCCTCACCCCGGCCGAGGCCGACGAGGCGTTCCCGCCGGAGCCGTCGGCCCTCTGCGGCTGGTGCGACTTCGCCAAGATCTGCCCCCAAGGCCGCCGCGAGTCCCCAACCCGCGACCCCTGGTCCGGCCTCGACGAACCCGCCCAGATCCCACTCGACGAAACAGGCTGACCCACCAGCCGAGTGCCGCCCCAGTCTCGGCCCGCCCATCTCAGGGGCAACCCCGGAGACGGGATCCGGACGCGTGTCAGCGGCGTGTGCGTGGCGTGCCAGCGGGGTGGGGGAGCCTGAGGGTGGATGAAAGGGGCTCGCCTGATGGGTGCGAAGACTGTGAACAAGCTGGCGGTGCAGGGGGCCGCACTGCACTACGAGGTCGCCGGTTCCGGCCCGGTGCTGCTGCTGATCGCCGGCGACGGAGCGGACGCGGGCGTGTACTCGGGAATCGTCGGGCAGCTCGCGGCGGAGTACACGGTCGTGACGTACGACCCGCGCGGCAACTCGCGCAGCCGGTACGACGGAGACCCGGCAGACGAGTCCGTCGGACAGGCGGCCGCGGACGCGCTCGCGCTGATCGACGCGGTCGCCGGTGACGAACCGGCGGACGTCTTCGGCAGCGGCTCCGGCGCGATCACCGGGCTCGAGCTGATCACCCGGCACCCCGACCGGATCCGGATGCTGGTCGCGCACGAGCCGACGTGCACCGAGGTACTCCCGGACGCCGCCGACGCGCGTGCGTTCTTCGAGGAGGTCTGCAGCACGTACCACGAGGACGGGCTGACGGCGGCCGACGTGGTGTTCATGATGGGCACCGGCATGGACGGCGACGCGATGCCGCCGATGGTGGACCTGCTGCCGGAGTACCGCGAGCTCGCGGAGCGGATGCAGGCCAACGCGGCCAACTTCTACGAGCACAAGCTGCTGCCGTACACCCGGTACGTCCCGGAGCTCGACGCACTGAAGCGGGTCGCGGACCGCGTCGTACCGGCGGCCGGCCTGGAGTCGTACGGTCACCTGCCGGGGCGGCCGATCGAGGTCATCGCCGACCATCTCGGCTGGCCGGTGGTGATGTTCCCGGGCGGGCACGGCGGCTACTCGAGCCACCCGGCGCCGTTCGCCACGCATCTGGCGCAGTTGCTCAAGACCGACACGTTGTAGGTCCCCGGGCACCGGTCCGGGCGCGGGTCCCCTTCGCGATCCAGCACAGGGGTCCCGTGCCCGGACCGGTTATTCGTTTGACGGCCTGCCCGGATGCGGCGTACTGTCCCTCGTCTGCCTTGACAATCGGCGTGGATCAACCATGCCGTCACAGTGGTGTCCGAACCCCCGGGTCGTTCTCGAACCGGGGCGGTTCTGCGTGCCCTGTGACCAGAACTGGGCCTCTCGGACACCACTTTTGCGGCGTTCGAGAGGAGGTAGTGGTGGGTGTCTACTGGGCGATCGCCGTACGGTCGTTCCGGCGGTTCTCGACGTACCGGATCGCCACCGTGTCGGGCGTTTTCACCAACTCGGTCTTCGGGTTCATCCTCTGCGGCGTCTACCTGACGCTGTGGCGCGAACGGCCCGGGCTCGGCGGGTACGACGTACCGGACGCGCTGACGTTCGTGTGGCTGCAGCAAGGGATGCTGGCGCCGGTCGGGATCTTCGGTGCGACCACGACGAACGAGCTCGGGGAGCGGGTCCGCAGCGGCGAGATCGCGGTGGATCTGTACCGTCCGACGCAGCTGCTGCTGTGGTGGCTGTCGGTCGACTTCGGCCGCGCGGCGTTCCAGCTGCTCGCCCGCGGCGGGGTACCGATGGTGGTCGGTGCGCTGGTCTTCGACCTCAAGTTCCCTTCCAGTGTGTGGCTCTGGCCGGTGGTCGTGCTCGGGCTGGTGCTCGGGATCTTGGTGAGCTTCACGATCCGGTACCTGGTCGCGCTGTCCGGGTTCTGGATCACCGACTCCCGCGGGATGGAGCAGCTCGCGCTGGTGCTGTCGCTGTTCTTCGCCGGCACGATCCTGCCGCTGGTCGCGTTCCCCGGCTGGATCGGCGTGGTCGCGCGGGCGACGCCGTGGGCCGCGACGATGCAGGTGCCGATCGACATCTGGCTCGGCCGGAACCCGGGCGGGACCGGTGCAGCGCTGCTCTTCCAGGTGGGCTGGCTGCTGGTGCTGCTCCTGACCGCGCAACTGATCACCACCGTGGCGACCCGGAAGGTGGTGATCCACGGTGGTTGAGCGCGTCCTTCGGGCGCCGGCGCAGTACTGGCTGCTGATCGTGATGTGGATCCGGTCGGTGCTCGCCTACCCGGCGTCGTTCGTGCTGATGCTGGTCGGCTCGACGCTGGTCAACCTGACCGACTTCGTCGCGGTGCTGATCATGTTCAGCCACATCACCGCTTTCGGCGGGTTCACGTTCGGGGAGATGGCGTTGCTCTATGCAACATCTTCGCTCGCGCTCGGGCTCGCGGACCTGATCACCGGGTCGGTCGAGCGGGTCGGCGAACGGATCCGGACCGGGGCCTTCGACGCGTACCTGATCCGCCCGGTGCCGGCCTTCCTGCAGGCCGCGGCCGACGGGTTCGCGCTCCGCCGGCTCGGGCGTCCGCTGCAGGCCGGGACCGTGCTGGTCATTGCCCTGAGCAAGGTCGACATCGACTGGACGGTTGCCCGCGGCATCATGTTCGTGGTCTCGGTGGTCACCGGGGCGATCATCTTCGGGTCGCTGTTCGTGCTCGGCGCCGCGTTCCAGTTCGTGTCGATCGACTCGGCGGAGCTGGCGAACTCGGCGACGTACGGCGGGCAGGCGCTGACCCAGTTCCCGTTGACGATCTTCGGCAAGGAGATCGTCCGGGCCGTCACGTTCGTCGTACCGCTTGCCTTTGTCAACTACTACCCGGTGCTGTTCGTGCTGGGCAAGCCGGCGCCGTTGGGGTTGCCGTCCTGGATCGGTCTGCTGTCGCCGCTGGTGGCAGCAGCGATGGTCGGGCTGGCGTCGCTCGGGTGGCGGGCCGGCCTTCGTCGCTATCGCAGTACAGGGAGCTGAGCTGTGTCAGTCATCGAGTTGCAGGATGTGTCGCGGACGTTCACGGTCTCGTCGCGGACCGGGCTCCGGCGTACCCGGCGGGAGGTCCGGGCGGTCGACGGGCTGTCGTTCACCGTCGAACCGGGGGAGGTGGTCGGGTACATCGGCCCGAACGGCGCCGGGAAGTCCACCACGATCAAGATGCTGACCGGCATCCTGGTGCCGTCCGGCGGCACGATCCGGGTGGCCGGCGTCGACCCCTCCAAGCACCGGCTGAAGCTCGCGAAACGGATCGGGGTGGTGTTCGGGCAGCGCACGACGCTGTGGTGGGACCTGCCGCTGAAGGACTCGTTCGCCGTACTGCAGAAGATGTACGACGTACCGCTCGCACGGCACCGGGAGAACCTGGCGACGTTCGTCGAACTGCTCGACCTGGGCGACCTGCTGGACGTCCCGGTCCGCCAGCTGTCCCTGGGGCAACGGATGCGCGGCGACATCGCGGCCGCCCTGCTGCACGACCCGGAGATCGTCTACTTGGACGAACCAACGATCGGCCTGGACGTGATCAGCAAGGCCCGGCTCCGCGAGTTCCTCGCCGAGCTGAACGCGGAACGGCGTACGACGATCATCCTCACCACCCACGACCTCGACGACATCGAGGCGCTCTGCACCCGCGTCATGGTCATCGACCACGGCCACCAGATCTTCGACGGTACGCTCACCGGCCTGAAGGCCAGCCAGTCCGCCCCGCGCACCCTGGTCGTGGACCTCGCCGCCTCCCTCCCGCCGATCGAGGTCGCCGGCGCCACCGTCACGAAGGTCGACGGCCCCCGCCAGCACCTGACCTTCCCCACCACCGCGAGCGCGGCCCCCCTCCTGGCCGAGATCGCGGCCAACTACCCCCTCGTAGACCTCTCCGTCTCCGAACCCACCATCGAGTCCGTCATCACCCAGCTCTACACCGTCAACGACTGAGCCCTCGCGGGTTGGCGGACCGGCTCGCACCGCCCGCCCTGTTCGCTCCCGGCCTGGTCGACTCGGTCGTCTGGGCGGCGGCCGCGTTGTTCTGTGCGGCCTTGGGTACGAGTCGCAGCTGGTCCCGCATCACCTGGTTGAAGCCGTCCTGGCCGCGGACCATCCCGTCCAGATCGATTGCCTGCGGCAACACCGGGGCCACGTCGAACACCCGGGCGTGCGCCGCGACCAGGAACGTCCGCATGATCGCGTCACTCCCGCGCTGGAACTCCGGCCCCTGGACGAGGAAGTACGCCGCGTCGGCGAACGCCTGACGGTGCTCCGGGTTCTTCGGATCGGCCTTCGCCTCCTCGAGCTCCGCCAGCGCCTCGAACGCCGCCCTCCGCAGTACGTCGCGATCCTCCGGCCCCGCGGTCTGCGTGATGACCTCGTCCGGGAACCCCTGCGGCGCGGGCACGAAGTGCAGGAGGTTTCCGTTGACCGTCCGGCCGTCCCGCATTGTGACGACGTTCTGCAACTCGTGCTGTCCGTCCAGGCGGTCGAGCGCGACCCGCTCCAGCTCCGTCAGAAACTCGAACGCCGGCGATCCCGGCTCCCGCCGCCCGATGGTCGGCGTCAACCGGTAGTTCATCCCGAACTCGATCCGCGCCCGTACATCCTCCGCACTGGCCCCCGGCCGCACCCACTTCCCCTCAAGAGCCAGCTGGTACCGCCACTCCGCCACATGCCGATAAGCCGCCTCGAACCCCGCCACGCGCTCCGCCGGCGACCCGGCCCGCGCCAACTCCCGGTCCAACACCCCCAAGGCCGCATTCGCCTCAACGGCCTGCACCGCGGCAAACCCCCGCAACTGATCCGAAACCGCCGGATCAACCGAAGTCATCACCACCGCCGGCGTAGGAAAACTCCGCCCCGAGATCCGCACCATGTCAGCACTCTACAAACCACCCGCCGACCCCTAGCCCAGATCCGCCACCAACGACGCGAACACCACCTCAGGATCCATTCCCCCAGCGTCCTCCCGCCACCGCCGAACGGAGTCCGCGAACTGCCCCTCGTCCACCGTCCCCACCCCCGCCGCGATCAGCCGCTTGGCCTCCGCAATACCGATGTCGACGTACTGCAGCCCGTTGAGGAAGTAGTAGTCATGCCGAGCACCCTCGTTGTAGTGAAACTTCCCGGTGTTCCCGACATAAGTCCAAACATCCTCCTCCACCAACGCCGCCACCCACAGCTCCCTCTCCCCGTCCTTCACCAAGAACAACCGCGTCATCGTGTGTGCCTCCGGTTCTAGGCGAGGTCGGCGGCCATTGAGGCGAAGACGATTTCCGGGTCCATCGCGTCATCGTCCTGCCGCCAGTCCCGGACCGGGTCCGGGTTCTGCTCCTCGTCGACCTGTCCGACGCCATCAGCGATCAGCCGCTTGGCTTCGGCGATCCCGATGTCGGCATAGCTCGCCTCGTTGCCGGCGAAGTAGTCGTCCCGCACGCCCTCGTTGCGATGGAACTTCCCGGTGTTCCCGACGTACGTCCAGACATCCTCGTCCACCAACGCCGCCACCCACACCTCCCGCCCACCCTGACTGACCAGGAACAGCCGTGTCATTTCGCCATCCCACCCTTCCGCTTGTAGTCGATCGACTGAATCGCAGCAGACCGCCCCGTAGACGTAGGCCCGGTTGCCCTGTCCGGTCGTGCGGACCGGCGGTCCTGTCTACCGTAAACTCTGACCTCGACCGGCACCCCGCCCAGGGCGGTCAAGTCGTCGATGCCGCGGGGCTGACGCATCTGGGCCGACAGCGCGATCGCCGCCTCCCGCGCGTCTGCTCGTTTTTCTCGCGGCTGGGTCGAATCCCGTTCGACCACGTAGAGCGGCGTGGTCCGGTCCTTCACCTCGATCGATTCGTGCGAGTGAAGCTGCAACTCGACCCGCTGGCCATGCTTCTGCAAGTGGAGGTGCAGTCCCTTGTACCTGCTGCCCTCGGCGTACGAGTGAACGGCCCCGTTGATGGTCCAGCCGTGCCGATGCAGAGAGTCGTGGACGTCAACCGATGCCGGCACCAGATCGTCCGGGTCCGAAGTGACGATCGTGTAGCGCACCACATCGTCCAAGGGCTGCTTGCTGAACTGTGTGCCGGCCATCTTGCGGATCTTTCGTGCCAGCGACTGTGGGGACTTCAGGCGGCTCTCGAGTTGGTACGAGGTGGTGCCGTCGCGGATCGAGGCCACCAGCTCGTCGGTGAGCTCCGCCTCGACCTCTGCCGCGCGCGTCAGCAGCGTCAGGCTTTCCACGGCCGCGCCGGACCCGTACAGGCCGGCGATCTCCGCCTTGGTGGGAATCGGCTCTCCCCAGTCCAGCGGGCGGGTCCTGGCCAACCGCGCATGAAGGTCGCCAGGCTCTGGCAGGTCGTCGAGACCGGTTTGCATCTGTCCCCCAGGCATGGTCGGGCTTTCAATCGACGGTAGATACCTGCGAAGGGGCTGTGGGGTGGGTTTTGGGATTTGTGGATAACTCGGGTGGGTTACGGAATGGGGTGGGGTGGTGACGTGGGGGTGATGAGGGTCGTTGTGTGCGGGTAGGGACCCAAGCGGATGTGGGGGATCGGGGTAGAGAAGGTATGCCGACGATGGTGGGTGAGGTGGTTGGGGCTGCGCAGGCGCCGCCGGGGGACGGGCCTGGGTTTGTGGCGTGGGTTCGGCCTTGGCTGGGGGCGATGGCGCGGCTGGCCGGGCGGTTGGCGGCGGGGGTGGATCGGGACGACGTGGTGCAGGAGGCGCTGGCGCGGGCTTGGGTGAAGCGGGGGCAGTACGACGCTTCGCGGGGTACGCCGGCCGCTTGGCTGCTCGCGATCACCGCGGATCAGGCGCGGAAGGCGGTACGGCGGACTCGGCCGGGGCTGGTGGCGCTCCGGGACGTGGAGGACGACGGGCGCGTGCAGGAGCTGGACGCTCGGATGGATGTGGAGGACGCGGTGGCGGGATTGCCGGCGCGGCAGCGGCTGGCGGTGGACTGTTACTACTTCGCGGATCTGTCGATCGCCGAGACGGCCGCGGTGATGGGGTGCTCCGAGGGCACCGTGAAGTCGACGTTGTCGGATGCCCGGACCCGGCTCCGCGTCCGGCTCGAGGTCAGCGAATCTGTGGAGGCTGTGCGATGAACCCCGTCGACGAGATGGACGACCTGCTCAAGCGCGCGGGCGCCCGCTGGCGGGCCGATCAGGTGCAGCCCCCGGAGCCCGATCTGGAGCGTACTGTCGGCGGCAGGCGGAAGAGCTGGATTCCCGCGGTGGCCGCCGCGAGTGTTGCTGTGGTGGTCGCGGGCGCCCTCGCCGTACTGCCGAACCACACCACGGGAGGTGCTGCGGCGATGAACAGCCAGTCATCCACGCCGCGGTCCCTGCTGGTGAAGCCGGGGGATCGGGTGCAGGTCAGCGGGCTGGTGATCGCCGCGCCGGGGACGGCGCAGGTGTTCTGTGCGCTCGAGGACGGGTTCGGCGTCGGCTACGCGCCAGGCGACGAGCCGGCGCCGAATTGTGCGCCGGAGTTCTCGATCGCGCTGACCGGGGTGGATCTGAATCGGCTCAGCGACGCGAAGACGACGAAGGGCGTGCGGAGCGGGCGGGCGAAGCTGGTCGGGATCTGGGGTGACCGGACGATCGACGTACAGGAGCAGTCCGCGCCCGAGACGCCGGTCCGGTGGGCGTTCCCGGAGCTGCCGTGTCCAGCGCCCGCAGGTGGCTGGGTATCGAAGCCGAGCAACATCTACTCGCCTGCTGTGACCGCGTTCCTGGCGGCCCACGCCGACCAGATCTACGGGCCGGTGATCCACTACCCGAACGGTCACTCGCGGAATGCTCCCTTGGTGATCATGGTGGGCGTCGCGCACGGTGACGTGGACGCGTTCCGGCTGGCCTTCGAGGAGGTGTACCGCGGGAACCTCTGCGTCGCGCCAGTACTGCTGAGCCGCGCTGACAACGAGCGGATCCAGAACGCGCTCGTCAAGCTGACGTCGGACAAGTCGCTGGGCATCCTGGCCGTCGCCGATTCGGGCCCGTCCGGCGGCCGGATAGGGGTTCCGCTGATCGCCTACACCGAGCAGGTGCGGACCGCCTTCACGCCGATCGGCCTCGACGACATCGAGGTGCAGCCGGTGGTCAAGCCGGCCGGCTGACGGCCGCCGCGTCGGTAAGAATCTTTCGACCACGGTCGAAACGGCGGACGTCGTCGCTAACCCGTGTCATCGTGTGCGCATCCGTTCGCCCACGGTGAGGTAGGGACCCATGGCCAAGTTCGCGACCGCGGCCTTCGGAGTGGTCACGCTGGTGGTGTCGGCCTTCCTGCCGATCACCGGCGACCACATTGCTGACCGTACGACGGCAAACCGAGCGGCGGTGACCGACGTACAACTCCCGGCCCGGCCGAACGCCGCCCGGAACCCGGTCCGGGAGAACGCCGCCGACCCCTGGATGGTGTTTGCCGAAGGCAACTACAACCTGCTCTACACGCGCGGCGACAAACTTGTCGGAGTCGCCAGCCCTTCGGTCGACGGCCTGGCCGCGGCGCCGGAGCAGACCCTCTGGCAGCCGCCGGCGGGGGAGGCCTGCTGCAACCTGTGGGCGCCGGAGATCCACCAGCTCGACGGCAAGTGGTACCTGTACTACACCGCCGACAACGGCACCGACTCCCAGCACCGGATGTTCGTCCTGGAGGCCGACCACCCGATGGGGCCGTACGGCTTCAAGGCCAAGCTCGACACCGGCAACGAGCACTCCATCGACGGCAGCATCCTGAACCTCCCCGACGGCCGCCTGTACCACCTCTGGTCGAGCGGCCGCCCCGACGGGCAGGACCTGTACATCGCCCCGATGAGCAATCCGTGGACGATCAGCGGTCCGCCCGCCCTCCTCGCCCGTCCCGACCAGCCGTGGGAGCAGAACGGCCGCAAGGTGACCGAGGCCCCGAACGCCCTTGTCCACAACGGCAAGGCGTACGTCTACTACTCCGGCAGCGCCTGCGAGTCGCCCGACTACGCACTCGGCGTACTCGAACTGACCGGCACCGACCCGCTCGACCAGAGTGCCTGGACCAAGTCCGGCCCGGTGTTCAAGCGCAACGACGCCAACTGGGTCTTCGGCACCGGCCACAACGGCTTCTTCACGTCCCCGGACGGCAAGGAGACGTGGATCGTGTACCACGCCGTCACCAGCTCCAGCGGTACGCCGGCCGGCAGCTGCAACGCCGGCCGCGCCGTACGGATCGGCAAGGTCACGTACGACGCCGCCGGCAAACCCCAACTCGGTACGCCGAGTGCCGCCTGGCAGAGCTTCACCCTGCCGTCCGGCGACCCGGGCGGCGATATCGTTGCCGACGGCATCTACGAGATCTCCCCGCGGAACGCCCCGACGAACCGGCTGGAGGTGGACGCCTGCTCGGCCGCCGACGCCGCGACCGTCCAGGTCTACACCCGGATCGCGGCCAGCAGATGCCAGAAGTGGCGGCTGAGCTACCTCGGCGACGGCTCGTACAAGTTCCTCAACAACGACAGCGGCAAGGCGCTCGACGTCGGCGGATGCTCCGGGGCGAACGGCGTCAAGGTCATCCAGTGGCCGTACTGGGGCGGTGACTGCCAGGAGTGGTACCTGGACGCGATCGGCAACGGCTACTACAAGGTGACGTCGAAGGTCGGCGGCCGCACCCTGGACGTCGGCGGCTGCTCCACCGCCCCCGGAGCAGACGTCGACGTCTGGCCGTACTGGCAGGGCGACTGCCAGCAGTGGAAGCTGGAGAAGGTCGGATGAGGCGCTGGATCGCTGCGCTCGCCGCCGTCGCCCTGGTCGCCGTCGGTCAGCACGCGACCGTCCGGGAACACCAACAGCAGGCGTTCCCGGACGTGAAGACCCGGACCAAGGGCATCATCCCGCCCGGCGGCGTCCTCAGCTCGAAGACCGGCGGGAACACGATCGACGCCGAGCTCCGCGAGGAGACGCCGCGCGCCGACGGCCGGCACCACTACGACTCCCGCAAGCTGATCGAGCGCCTCACGGCGATGCACGCGAACACGTACCTGTTCGGCATCTGGGAGTCGCCGACCGACTGGGACGACCTGCGCAGCGAGTTCGCGCCACTCGCCCGCGCGGCCGGGATCGACGTCTGGGTGGACCTCGTCCCGCCGAGCGAGTGCCAGGCCGACCGCCCGGAGGGTGCGTACCTCGAGGGCTACTGTTCACGCCCGTTCAAGCTCGACTTCATCGCCTGGGCGCGGAACATCGCCACGCTGTCCCTGCAGTACCCGAACATCAAGGCCTGGCAGGTCGACGACTTCCTGGCCGGCGAGAACGCCAAGCTGTTCACGCCCGACTACCTGAGCAAGGTCAAGGCGACCCAGGACGCGATCAATCCGAACCTCGGCCTGCTCACCACGATGTACCACTGGGACTACAGCGACGCGAACCTCGACCGGCTGGCGCCGTACATCGACGGCGCGATCTTCCCGTACCTCGGCGGCGCGCTGAGCGCCAGCGACTCGCGGTACGTCGCCACCCAGCTCGACGAACTCCGCGCCAAGCTCAATCCGCGGCACTCGACCTGATCCTGCTGCTCTACACCGACCGCTTCCTCGACGGAGCCCTCCCGCCGACACCGGAGGTGGTCACCGAGGAGCTCAAGCAGGCGATGCCGTACGCCGCCGACGGCCGGATCGGCGGGATCGTCGCGTACGGCGCGCCGGTGAACTACGACCGCCGCCCGACGATCGCCTCGAACAACCTGGCGCAGACCGGCGACGGCCGGCTGAGCTTTGCCCAGGGCAACTACACGACCGCGGCCGCCGGCGGGTACGCCGAGGCGTACCAGCAGGTCACCGTCGACCCGAACGCCGGCAGCTGGAAACTCGGCTTCGCCACCTACGACCAGGTCAGCCGGACGCCGTCGAAGTCCGGCAAGCTCGACAAACAGGTGCTGATCGACGACACGGTCGTCTGGCAGTCCGACATCGCCGACGAGTTCGGCTTCACCTGGGCGCCCGCCTCGGTCGACCTGACCGCGGCGCTGAAAGGCAAGACGACCGCGAAGCTCGCCCTCCGCCTCTACACCCAGGCCGCCGCGAACTTCCCGATCGACGTCGGGTTCGACAGCCTGGTACCGACCGGGTTCACGGTCCCGAACTTCGGCTTCGAGGACGTCAACCCGGCGACCCGCGGGTGGCAGCTCAACCAGCAGAGCCAGAGCGTCGTCGGCTCGTTCGAGAAAGTCACCCCGCACCAGGCGAAGGACGTGTACGACGTGATCTCCGCGGCGTACGCCGGCGTGCCCGCTCCCGCCGTACCGACGACGCCGTCCGGCCCGATCCCGAGCAACCTGCCGCGGACCGGGGCGCCGTACCAGCCAGGGGGCGCGAACACGATCCACGACAGCGCGATGTACGGGAAGGGGCGGCTGAGCCTGTTCGTACCGGAGAAGACCGCGACCGGGACCGGCACCTGTATCTGGGCCGAGCAGCGGATGGCGGTGGATCCGGCGGCGCCGCGGTACGAGATCTCCTGGTGGGACTACGACGGGTATGCCGCGGACCTGTTCGGGTACCACCTGAAGCAGGTCTCGATCGTCACGTCGAAGGGCAAGAAGCTGCTCAGCAACGTCGACGCGGCGAGCGCCCCGAAGCTGTGGATGAACGGGCAGGGCGGCTGGGGGCCGATCGACATCACCGAGTTCGCGCGCGGCGAGAGCTCCGTCGTGCTGCAGTTCGCGCTCTGCGAGCAGCAGGGCGTCGGCGACTACCTGGTCGACGTCGGGTACGACGACATCACGGCCGTCGGGCTGACCGTGACGAACGGCGACTTCGAGCAGGGCAGTACCGGATGGACGATCGTCAGCCCGCATCCGGGCATGCAGGCCAAGGTCATCACCGCACCCTGACCCACTAACCAGGAGGCACCGCCATGCTGCCCCTCGGCGCTCAGACCGTCCTGAGGCTCGGGTAGTCGTGGAAGAAGTCGACGAGCATCCTGGCGGTCTTCGCGGGCTGATCGATCGCGGGTGAGTGACCAGCCTCCGGGATGACCTCTGCCTCGACGCCCAGCGCAGCAGCCATCGCGTGCTGCGCTGGGATCGGCCAGCCGTCGTCGGTGGCGCCGTGCAGGACCTGCTTGCGGACGTTGGTCTTCGCCAGCTGCTTGGTCCTGTCCTCGGCGTCCGTCAGCCGGCGGGTGATCTCGGCCAGGCTCGTGGGTACGTTGCTGGTGAACCGCTTCCGGAGGAACGCCGCGACGTCCGCGGGCGGAGCGACGTACCCAGGGGCCTTGTTGTCGTGGTCGAGCTTCATGTCGTACACCTGCTCGATCGGGAGGTTCTCCAGACCGTACGCGAGCATCTGCAGGCTCTGCAGCGTCGCCTCGTCGGTGAACGCGCCAGGGCCCGAGCAGAGCAGGCTGATCGTGGAGAACACCGAGGGGTCGGTCAGCACCGCCTCACGCGCCACGAGCCCGCCGAACGAGTGCCCGACCAGCTGGCTGAACCCACCGAGCGCCTTGCTCATCGCGACCAGGTCCGCACCCAGCTCCGCCAGCGAGTACGCCGACTTGTCGGCCGGGCCCGCGGTCTCGTACTGGCCCCGCTGGTCGACGGCGACCGTACGCCAGCCGTAGCGGCACAGGTGGTCGACCAGGGGCGTGAAGTCCTCCTTGCTGCCCGTCCAGCCCGGCACGAGCAGCACGGTGCCCAGCGGCGTGCCGATCGACGGCACGGCGGTCAGCGTGGCGAAGGAGCCCCGCTCGGTCTCGAGCGTCACGGGGTGAACCCCGTCGGGCAGCGTCAACGTACGCGGCGTACTCACAGGTCGAGAGCGTACCGAAGAACGGGCAGTGGTGGGCGTCAGAGCGGCGCCGGCCGCTCGCCTGAGCGTGCGGGTCGTCGACGCGGGCGACCACTGCCCGTCCTTCGGTACAGCGGTACGGCACAATGGCCGCGTGCCTCGCACTCTCGCGGTCGCGAATCAGAAAGGCGGCGTGGCCAAGACGACCACCGTCGCCACGCTCGGCGCAGCCCTGGCCGAGCTCGGCCTCCGCGTGCTGCTCGTCGACCTGGACCCGCAGGCCTGTCTGACGTTCTCGGTCGGCATCGACCCGGAGGACCTGGACAAGTCCATCCATCACGTTCTGCTCGGCGGCGTCCGCGCCCGCGACGTACTGATCGAGCTCGAGGACGGTCCGGACCTGCTGCCCGCGACGATCGCGCTGGCGACCGCGGAGGTGCAGCTGTCCCGGGAGAGCGGCCCGGAGCAGGTACTGCGGACCGCCCTGCGCCCGCTGCGGCCGGCGTACGACTGGATCATCGTGGACTGCCCGCCGACCCTCGGGCTGCTGACGGTGAACGGGCTGTCCGCGGCGTCCGACGTACTGATTCCCTTGCAGTGCGAGACGTTGGCACATCGTGGCGTAGGGCAACTACTCGACACCGTGCACGACGTACAGCGGCTGACGAACCCCGGTCTGCAGGTGCTCGGGGTGCTGCCGACGCTGTACGACGGCCGGACGACGCACGCGCGGGCCGTGCTGGAGACGATCGCGGACACGTACTCGCTGGACGTGCTGCAGCCGGCGATCCCGAAGTCGATCCGGTTCGCGGAGGCGCCGGCGATTGGTGAGACCGTGCTCAGTACGGCGCCGGCCTCGCCCGGCGCGACGGCGTACCGGGCGTTGGCTGCCGCGCTGGTTCACTGACCGGCCGGCTGCTTGCGCAGCTTGTGGCGGAAGCGCCACAGCGGTACGGCGAGGATCGCCAGCAGGATCAGGAACGGGAGCAGCGCGCCGATCGCCGTCGCTACCGCTGAGAAGGTCGCGGTGAAGGCGTGCCAGCCGCTCTTCAGACCGGCGACGAAACCCTTGTCCGGTTTCTGGGTCTGGACCGGTGGCTTGCCCTTCTCGGTCAGGGTCAGCGTGAGCGTGGCCAGATCGGTCTGCAGGGAGAGGTTCTTCTGCTTGGCCAGTAGGGCTTCCAGATCCGACTCGCGGCGGGTGAGCTCGCTCTCGACCGAGACGATGTCGCCGATCGTGTTCGCCTTCGTCATCAGCGCACGCATCCGGTCCAGGCTGGCGCGCTGCGACTCGATCCGGCTCGCCACGTCCACGACCTGCTCGGTGACGTCCTCGGACTCCTGGTGTACCTGCAGGCGCTTCCCGAGGCCCGAGAGCTGCTGGATCGCGGTCTCGAAGGACTTGGTCGGAACCTTCAGGACAAGGTTCGACTGGGTGATCTTGCCGTCCTGGTTACTGCTGGTGTCCTCGGACGCAACCTGACCGTCCAGTCCCGCGATCGCAGTGACAGCCTTCTGCCGCATCGCCGACACGTCGTCCCCTTCGACGATCAGCGAACCCGTCTTGATGATCGCCCGGGTGATCGTCGGATCGTTCTGCCCCGCCGACGTCCCTTGCGCCGATCCTTGCGCCGACCCCTGCGACGTGCCCTGCGACGTGCCCTGCGCAGACTTCCCCTGGGCCGGCACCTGCGCCGGTACCTGCGGCTTGGCCACCGCCCCCGAGTCCTGCTTCGCCGGTGCCCCACTACTCGCCTGCTCGCCGTTCGAGGCCCCACCACACCCCGCCAACGCCAACACACCCACCACAACAGCAACAACCCTGATCGGCCCCATCACCCAGCCCCTCTCATCGTGATTCCCGCCCTAGGACGGCCCACACAGAGCTACGCGTTGCACCACCAGATCACCATTAGAAAACGTTCCTCCCCAGAACCCCACCCGCCCCCCAACTCCATCCCACACCACCGACACAACTGACACTCACCCAGAACCCTGGCGCGCCCACACCGCGCAAAACCCCGCGCGTCCGCACCGCGCAGAACCCCGCGCGTCCGCACCGCGCAGAACCCCGCGCGTCCGCACCGCGCAGAACCCCGCGCGTCCGCACCGCGCGGAACCTGACGTCTGCGCCGGGGCAAAAACCGGGCGTCGGTCTCCGGGCAGAACGTGGCACGGAGCTTGGGCCAACCCGGCGTAGGCGCTCGGGTCGAGCGTGGTGTCTGCGCGTGGGCAGGAACCCGGCGTAGGTGCCCGGCCAGAATCAGGCGTAGGCGCTCGGGCCGAACGCGGCGTCTGCGCGTGGGCAGGTACCTGGCGTAAGTGTTGGAGTGGAACGTGGTGTCCGCATCCGCCGCAGGTACCTGCGGCAGGTGCTGGGGGCGAACGCGGTGCCTGAGCGTGGGCAGAGCCTGGCGTCTACGCCGGGCGAGAACCTGGCGTAGACGCCTAGTGAAACGTGGTGCCTGCGCCCGGGCGGGACGACGCGCTCGGGTTGCCGGCCGGGTGGGACCCGGCCGGCCTCACCTCACTCCGGCGCCTTGAACAGCGGCGCAGCCGCAGCCTTCTTGACGCTCTTGGCCGGCGTTTGAGTCGCCTTTGCAGCAGCCTTCTTAACCGACTTCGCAGTTGCCTTCTTGGCCGGCTTCTCCGAAGTGTCGGCCGCCTTGGCAGCCGTCTTCCGGGCCTGCTTGACCGGCGCCTCTGCAGCCTTAGCCGTCGTCTTTCGCGCCTGCTTGGCTGGTGCATCAGCAGCAGATGCCCGACCAGCTGACTCGGCGGTCTTCGCCGCAGCAGTCGTTCGCGTCCGCTTCGCAGGCGCTTCCACAACCGTCTCTGGCTCGCTGGCGGCTGCCTTTCGCGTCCTGGCCCGCTTGACCGGCGCGTCAGCAGCAGGCGCCTGCGCGGCAGGTACGTCGGCAGCAGATGCCTCGCCGGCAGGGGTAGTCGCCTTCGTCGCGGCCGTCTTGCGGGTCCGCTTCACCGGCGCTTCCTGAGCCGTCTCCGGCTCGCTGGCGGCTGCCTTTCGCGTCCGCGCCCGCTTGACCGGCGCGTCAGCAGCAGCCGCCTTCTCAGCAGGTACGTCGGCAGCAGATGCCTCGCCGGCAAGGGTAGTCGCCTTCGTCGCGGCCGACTTGCGGGTCCGCTTCGCGGGTGCTTCCACAACCGCCGCCGGCTCGCTGGCAGCTGCCTTCCGCGTGCGCTTCGCCGGCGCTTCCACAGTCGCGACTGGCTCGGTCGCGGCTGCCTTCCGCGTCCTGGCCCGCTTGACCGGCGCTTCCGCAGCAGGTGCATCAGCAGTCGGTGCCTCGGCAGCAGGTTCGGCAGCTGCCCTAGCAGTTGCCTTCGCCGCTGTCTTCCGCGTCCGCTTCGCGGGCGCTTCTTCAGCAGCGGCTACGTCGACGGGCTCGGCCTTCGCAGCGGCGGCTACCTCAACGGGCTCGGCCTTCGCATTGGCAGCCTTCCGAGTGCGCGTCCGCTTGGCCGGCTTCTCCGCAGGTACGTCGACTACGGCAGGCGCGGTCGACTCGACCGTCGGCGTGCCCGGCTCGGCAGGCGCGCTGAACTCAGCCGCCCTGTCCGAGTCAGCACCCGTCCTCGACTGAACGCCCGCGTTCGAGTGAGCACCTGCGTTCGACCGGGCACCCGTGTCCGACCTGGCGCCCGTGTTCGACCGGCCCCCCGTCTTCGAGTGAGCACCCGTCTTCGAGTGAGCATCCGTCTTCGAGTGAGCATCCGTGTTCGACCCGGCACCCGTGTTCGAGTGAGCAGTAGTGCTCGGCGGGGTGGCGGTTGTCTCGGTCTGCGCGTCGGGGGTTGCCTTTGTCTGCAATGCCTCGGTTGGGCGGTTGTCGCCCGAGCGGCGGTTGCGATTGCGTTTGCGGGGCTTGCGGGTGGCGGACTCGTCGGCGATGACCGCGGTTACTTCGGTCTTCGTGGTGACGTCGGCGAGTTCCTCGACCGGCTCGCCGGCGCGGGTGCGTTTGCGGGTGCGGTTGCGCTTGCGGTTCCTGCTCCGTCCGGAGCGCTCGCCGTCGGCCTCCTGGTGCTCCCGCCGGCCCCGCGGTTCCCGGGACTCTCGCGGCTCGCGCGCCTCTCGCGACCCGGTCTCCCGGGACTCTCGCGTCCCGGTCTCCCGGGACTCTCGCGCGTCTCGCGAGCCGGTCCCGCCGGACTCTCGCGCCGCGCGGATCCGGCCCTTCGCGTCCGACGGGATACCCAGGTCGTGGTACAGCTCCGGCGAGGTGGAGTAGATCTCCTGCGGCTCGTCGTACGGCAGGTCGAGCGCCTTGTTGATCACCTTCCACCTGGTCAGGTCCGGCCAGTCGACGAAGGTGACGGCGATGCCGCTGGCCCCCGCGCGCCCGGTCCGCCCGATCCGGTGGATGTAGGCCTTCTCGTCCTCGGGACAGGTGTTGTTGATGACGTGTGTGACGCCCTCGACATCGATCCCGCGTGCGGCGACATCGGTACAGATCAGTACGTCGACCTTGTCGCCGCGGAACCGGGTCAGCGCCCGCTCGCGCGCCTGCTGGTTCAGGTCACCGTGGATCGCCGCCGCCTTGAACCCGCGGTCCTGCAGGTCGTCGGTCAGCCGGGACGCCTCGCGCTTGGTCCGGCAGAAGATCATCACCCGGCCGCGGTCGTCGGCCTGCAGGATCCGGGCCACCACCTCGGGTTTGTCCAGATCGTGCGCCCGGTAGACGAACTGGGCCGTGGTCGGCACCATCTCGGTGTCCTCGTGGGACTCCGCGCGGATGTTCAGCGGGTGCCGCATGTGGGTGCGCGCCAGGCCGATCACGGCCGACGGCATCGTTGCCGAGAACAACATCGTCTGCCGCAGCTCGGGCGTCTTGCGGAGGATCCGCTCGACGTCCGGCAGGAAGCCGAGGTCGAGCATCTCGTCGGCCTCGTCGAGGACCAGGACCTTGATGTGGCCGAGGTCCAGGACGCCGCGATTCGCCAGATCCAGCAGGCGTCCCGGCGTACCGACGACGACGTCGACGCCGGTCTTCAGGGCGTCCAGCTGGGGTTCGTACGCGACCCCGCCGTAGATGGTCAGGATCCGTACGTCGCGGACGGTCGAGGCGGTCGCGAGGTCCTTGGCGACCTGGATGGTCAGTTCCCGGGTCGGGGTGACGACGAGCGCCTGCGGCTTGCCGGGGGCGACCAGTTCGGCGTAGTCGGCCTCGTGCGGCGCGATCGTGCGCTGCAGCAACGGGATGCCGAAGCCGAGCGTCTTACCGGTACCGGTGCGGGCCTGCCCGATCAGATCGGTGCCCATCAGGGCCACCGGGAGGGTCATCTCCTGGATCGGGAAGGGTTCGACGATGTTGACGCGGTCGAGCGCGTCACAGATCTCGGGGAGCACCCCGAGCTCTCGGAAGGTGGTCAGGCTGATCGCCTCTCACATGCTTGTGCGGACAGATGCTGTGTGGCCGGGCGCCTGGGGCCGAACAGCCCCGATCGTGAGGCGCGGGGACACTGTGCAAGCACCTCGCACCAGCTTGCCCATCTGGGCGCGTCACCGGCGAATCGCTCACCAGTGTAACCACAGCAGCTGTCAACGCCGCCTCGTGTGGCGTGCACCACTCACAGTGCCCGCCGTACGGCGCCTCGCTTGCCCCTTCATCTGGAGGCTTGCCCTCCGAATTATGAGTGGGCGACCCTCCAGCTCAGGGGATGCCCCCTCAGTTGGAGGGTTTCCCACCTGCACCCCCGTACGGCCGATAGGGTGCCGGGCATGGAGCAGACGGCCTTTGACGATCCCGCCTACCGGGCCGCGGCGGTGGACCTGCTGGGTGTGCTGGCGTACGGCGAGCTGACCGCGTTCGAGCGGATGGCCGAGGACGCCAAGCTGGCGCCGACGCTGAACGACAAGGCGGAGCTGGCGGCGCTCGCGACCACCGAGTTCGGGCACTTCCAGCGGCTCCGCGACCGGCTGGTGGAGCTCGGCGTGGATCCGATGGAGGCGATGCGGCCGTTCGTGACGCCGCTGGACGCGTTCCACGACCACACCGCGCCGTCCGACTGGCTCGAGGGCCTGGTGAAGGCGTACGTCGGGGACGGCCTGGCGAACGACTTCTACCGGGAGATCGCCTCGTTCGTGGACGCCGAGACGCGGGCCTTGGTGCTGGACGTGTTCGCGGACTCCGGGCAGGCCGAGTTCGTCGTGGACCGGGTCCGGGCCGCGATCGACGAGGACCCGAAGCTCGGCGGCCGGCTCGCGCTCTGGGGCCGCCGGCTGGTCGGCGAGGCGCTCAGCCAGGCGCAGCGGATCGCCGCCGACCGCGACTCGCTGGCCGCGCTGCTGGCCGGCAGCGTCGACCGCCCGGGCCTGGACCTGGCCGCGATCGGCCGGATGTTCACCCGCCTCACCGAGGCCCACACCGCCCGCATGACCGCCCTCGGCCTCCAGGCCTGACCCCAGACGCCCCGCACCGGATCCCGGGCGGGCCTTTGTACCGGTTCCCGGGCAGGCCTTTGTACCGGTTCCCGGGGCGGTCCCCGGCGCGGGATCCCGGGCGGGCGGGCCCTCGTACCGGATCCCCGGGCAGGCCCCTGGACTGGACCTGTTAGCTGGCTGTCGCGTTTGAGGGGTTGACCCCTCAAATTGTCCCTTCACCGGTCGCATGAAGGGGGCGAAGGGACAACGCGGGCGGTTAACCCCTCAAACGGCCCGGTGGGCGGACGACCGCGCTCGGTCTGAACGCCGTGCCCGGGTGGGGTGACGGCGGCGTTCCGCGAGTGGGCGGTTCTCGGGTGGGGTGAGGGCGGTGGTGTCCGGGTAGGGCAACGGCCGCCCTCCCCGGTGGGGTGGCGGCCGTTTGGTGGTGCTGCCTGGATCAGGCGGTTGTGGCTTTGTTGTTGCGCGCGGAGATGATCGCGATGACGATCGCGGCGCAGACGATCTGGATCAGGTACTGGATCCAGTCGGGGCCGGGAGTGTCCTTGACGCCGAGGAAGTAAGCGATCAGACCACCGATGAAGGCGCCGATGCCGCCGCCGAGGATGGTCCAGCCGAGGCTGATGTTCTGTTTGCCGGGGAGCACCAGCCGGGCCAGCGGCCCGAAGATGATGCCCGCGATGAGGCTGACGATGAGCATCCAGACCCAGTACACGGTTCCTCCTTGTGAGGGTTGGTGACCTGCGGCCCTGGCCCGGTGCCCCGTGACAACCAGACCACTGCGGACGCAGGTCTACCGCAATCGTGCCCGCTGAATGCTCCCGTGCAACCCGGACACGCGCGACTGTGTCCGGAATGCGATCAGATCGCGCCGAAGCCGACCTTGCGGGTCGAGACCTCGCCGATCTCGACGTACGCGAGCCGGTCGGCCGGGACGAGGACCTTCCGGCCCTTGTCGTCGGTCAGCTCGAGCAGACCGGACTTCCCGCTGAGCGCGTCCGCGACCAGCTGCTGGACCTCTTCCGGGCTCTGATCGCTCTCCAGAACCAACTCACGATTGGCGTGCTGTACGCCGATCTTGACCTCCACGAAACCCTCCGGGCACAAGCTCCGACCGGCGGCTCTCGCCGGTGACGGTTCGAGCCTATCCGCTACCCATCGCCAGCTCTCACCCGTCCGCCCAGAGCAGAACCCCAGAGCAGAACCCCAGAGCACAACCCCAGAGCACAACCCGGAGCGGAACCTCAGCCGTCGGTACGGGGGAAGCCCCGGATGCCGCGCCAGGCCAGCGATGCGACCAGGTCGGCGGCGTGTTCCTGGGGGAGGGTCGGGTTGCCGGCGCCCAGCCAGTACCGGGCGCTGACCTGGGCCATGCCGACCAGGCTGACGGCCAGCACCATCGACTGCTCTCGGTTCAGGCCGGCGTCGGCGCTGATCACCTCGGAGACCGCCTCGGCGCAGGCGTGGGTGACCCGGTCGACCCGCTCCCGGACGGCCGGCTCGTTGGTCAGGTCGGACTCGAACACCAGCCGGAAGGCGCCCTGCGCGTTCGCCACGTAGTCGTAGAACGCGTGCATGGTGGCGGCGACCCGGAGCTTGTTGTCCTCGGTCGACTTGAGCGCGTCCTGCACGGAGGCGACGATCGCCTCGCAGGACGTGTCCAGCAGCGCCAGGTACAGCTCCAGCTTGCCGGGGAAGTGCTGGTAGAGGACCGGCTTGGACACCCCCGCGCGGTCCGCGATGTCGTCCATCGCGGCGGCGTGGTACCCGTTCGCGACGAAGACCTCCTGGGCCGCCTCGAGCAGTTGCGCGCGTCGCGCCAGCCGGGGCAGGCGGCTGCCTCGCTTCGGTGCGGTCTCCGGTGTCGTCGACACGGCGGGCTCCTTCGGTGGTGCGCTCCGGTGACGGTCTGCGTCCGCCACCAGGTCGTTCCACGAATCCTACCCAGCAGTCCTCCCGGTCAGTAGCTTCCCCGCCGTCCGGTGTTCCATCGTGGTAGCCCGGAGGCGTTCCAGCGTGGTAACAATCGGTCGCCGGTGCGAGCGTTCGCTCAGCGGTACTCGTCCTCGCCGCCGTCGTCGCTCACGACGTGACGTTGTTCCTCGACGTCGGCCGGATCCGCCTCGTTCGGCAGGTCGTCCTCGCCGGACCGGTCGTCCGTCACGGTCGGCCCCTGACGCTGCTCGAGGACGTCCGCCTCGGGCGCGTCGTCGGGCAGGTTGCCGTTGCCCGGACCCTCGTAGTCGGTCTCGCTGGTCATTCCGGCTCGTCTCCTTCCGGTCAGCTCTGCGGTAGTGGTTGCGGGTCGTCGTACAGGCCCTCGAGTACGTCGCCGTACTCCTCGATCCTGGCGAGTACGTCGTGCGGCAGGAACTTCAGGTCCGGCGGTGCCGTGGCGGCGGCCACCTCGTCCCAGTCGATCGGTGTCGAGACCCGTGGCTCCTCGGCGCCGCGGAGCGAGTACGGCGCGAGCGTGGTCTTGGCGCTGGCGTTCTGGCTCCAGTCGATGAAGACCTTGCCGGGCCGTAGCGCCTTGGTCATGTTCGCGGTGACGTTCTCCGGCAGGGCCTCGGCCAGCTGCTCGGCCAGCTGCTTCGCGAAGGCACTGGCGTCCCTGGACGACGCGGGCTCGATCGGTACGTACAGGTGCATGCCCTTGTTGCCCGAGGTCTTCGGCCAGCCCTCCAGGTCGTAGTGGTGCAGCAACTGCCGCAGGGCCAGCGCTACGTCACAGCACTCCACAATCGAAGCTCCCGGACCAGGGTCCAGGTCGAACACGATCAGGTCGGCCTGCGGGTCCTTGCCCTGGTCGGACAGCCCGATCCGCCACTGCGGGACGTGCAGCTCGAGCGCGGCCAGGTTCGCCAGCCACACCACGGTCTGTACGTCGTCACAGACCACGAAGCTCATCTCGTCGCGTCCGGTCGAGCTCCCGGGGGTCGGCAGGGTCTCCGTCCGTACCCAGGACGGCGTACCGCGGGGAGCGTTCTTCTCGAAGAAGAACGGCGCATCCGTACCGTCAGGCCACCGCTTGCGGGTCAGTGGACGGTCGGCCAGGTGTGGCAGCAGCAACGCGGCCACCTGGTGGTAGTAGTCGATCACCTCGGCCTTGGTAAACCCGGACTGTGGATACAGCACCTTGCCGAGGTTGGTGAGCTTCATGGTCTGCCCATCGACCTCGGTCGTCAGCTGCTGCTGCGCACCCGCCATAAGTCCCAGTCTCCATCAGCAGACCGGCCTAACATGGGTCCTGTGGATAGTTACGGGCCAGTAACCGGGGACGCCGTACCCGTGGAACTGCAGGAGTGGCCGGAGCGGCGGGTGCCGGTCGCAGGGGTGGAGCTGCTGGTCCGGGACCTGCCTGCGGCCGCACCGGACCTGCCGCCTGCGCTGTTCGTGCACGGCCTCGGCGGGTCGTCGCTGAACTGGACGGCGCTCGGCCTGCTGCTCAAGGACACCATCCGCGGCATCGCCCCCGACCTGCCCGGTTTCGGTCGTACGCCGTTGTCGGGCGTGACCGGGATCACCGAGCAGGCCGACGTACTGGTGCGGCTGCTGGAGCAGGAGGAGTACGACAGGCCGGTGCACGTCTTCGGGAACTCGATGGGTGGGGCCTCGTCGGTGGCGCTGGCCGCACAGCGTCCAGACCTGGTGGCGTCTTTGACTCTCGTCTCGCCGGCCCTGCCGCATCCACGCGTGTCTGCGAGTGCCCTGTGGTTCACGGCATTGGCCACGCCGCGGCTCGGTCCCGCTGTGCTGGAGCGGACGCAGCGGCTGCCGTTCGACCAGCGGTTCGAGGCGTCGCTGGCGATGGTGTTCGGTGACCCGCTGGCGCTGTCTGCAGAGGTGCGTGCGGCGTATGAGGCTGAGCTCCATCGACGGGATACCGACCCGTGGGGCCGGCAGGCGACCGTGGAAGGTGCTCGCAGCATCCTGCGCTCGTCGCTTGCGAGGCCGCGCCGGTCGTTGTGGGCAGATGCAGCCACGGTGCAGTGCCCGGTGCTGTTGATCTACGGCGGCAAGGACCGTCTCGTCGACGCGCGGATCCGTACCAAGGCGCAGCGCGCGTTCCCGAACGCACACCTGCTCTACCTTCCGCAGTCCGGGCATGTGGCGCAGATGGAACACCCCGGCGAAGTGGCCCGCGCCTTCCGGCACCTGATCGCCTGATCGAGTCGATTCCGACGCGCCACTGAGACACGACCGAAGATCTCGTCAGGTCAACTTGGGCGCGTGATTGGCAGAACCGCCCGTAATCTGTCGTTGGGGATCGCCGTACTACTGGGGGTCGGGTCGCTTCCGGCGACCGCCGCGCCTCCAGTTGTTGCTCAAAGCAACCAATGGGACGTGCGACCGCTCGCAGACGGCTATCAACTGACCCTGCACCTCGACGCGCCGGCACCGCTGCGCGCATCCCTTCCGCTGCTGGAGGTCGACGGCACCGCCTTGGGCGTTGCCAAGCAGTCGCCCGACCGCAGGACGATGACCCTGGTCACCACTGACCCGGCCGTCCTGACCGCACACGACGTACGCCTCGTCTGGTCCGGAGACCTGGGCAAGGAGGCGGGTAAGAGCCGTGGCATCACCGCCGCAGCCGGCCCGACCGATGCCTACTGGCTGAAAGCACGGCGTGGTCCGCTGCTGCCGGCCGACCCGGGAGCACTGGGCAAGTACAAGGTGGACACCGCCGAGTACAACCTGGGCGACGAGGCCGTGTACCTGCCCGGCCTCGGGCACCGGTCCGAGCTGCTCGGCAAGGTGTACACGCCGCACGGTGCGATCGGACCGCGACCACTGGTCGTTTTCCTGCACGGCCGGCACGAGAACTGCTACGGGGAGCCCACAGACCCCAACAGCCTCGACAAGCCGTGGCCGTGTCCCAAGGGGATGAAGCCGGTCCCCAGCTACCGCGGGTACGACGGTCCGGCGACAGCACTGGCCAGCAACGGCTACCAGGTCGTGTCGATCAGTGCCAACGCCATCAACGGCTGGGACGGTGACGCGTACGACGCCGGCGCACAGGCGCGGGCCGAGCTGATCCTGGACCACCTGGCGCTCTGGCGGAAGTGGTCCACCATCGGCGGCGGGCCGTTCGGTACCCGCTTCGTCGGCAAGGTGGACCTGCAGAACGTCGGGCTGATGGGTCACTCACGTGGCGGCGAGGGAGTAGCCCGGGCCGCGGTGCTGAACGCGGACCGCGGCGGCCAGTACGGCATCCGTGCGGTACTCCCGCTCGCTCCCACGGACTTTGCCCGTGCCACGGTGCCGGGCGTTGCCATGAGCGTCGTACTGCCGTACTGCGACGGGGACGTGTCCGATCTGGAAGGACAGCAGTTCTACGACGACACCAGGTACTCCGTGAGTGGTGACACCGCACCGCGGTCGACCGTCACGGTGCTGGGCGCAGACCACAACTTCTTCAACACCGAGTGGACGCCGGGGCAGTCGGTGGCCCCGTCCATCGACGACTGGGCCGGCGACGAGAAAGAGTCGCCGTGTGGTGCGAAGACTCCGGGCCGGTTGACAGCGAAGCAGCAGCAGGCTGTCGGTACGGCGTACGTCGCGGGCTTCTTCCGCCTGCAGCTGGGGCACGAGAGGCAGTTCCTGCCGCAGTTCGACGGCTCCGACTCGCGGGCCGCGTCTGCCGGTAAGGCCGTAATACGGGTGGTGTCGCAGGCGCCGCTGGCGTCGCGGGAGGACCTGAACCACTTCGACACCGCACTACCGGCCGGCGCGGTCAGTGGGAAGGCTACGGCGACGGTGTGTGCCGGTGTGACCAGTACTGCGGTCAGGGCTGCCCTGCCGACGTGCATGAGCACCGACGACTGGGCCAACGCACCGCACTGGACGACAGCGTGGTTCGCGTCGAAGACACCGACCACCGCGGTGACCAAGCTCAAGTGGAGCGGTGCGAACGGAGTAGTGCGTATCGCTGTGCCTGCCTGGCAGCGTGACGTACGGCGGTTCGCTGCACTCACGTTCCGCGCCGCACCGGACCCTGCTGGCAAGCCCACGACGGACCTGACCGTCCGCGTGGTCGACGGGCACGGGCGGGCAGCCGCCGTACCGGTGTCTACCGTCAGCGACGCACTGGTACGAATGCCTGGCGCTAACGGGAACGGGCTACCTAAGAACCTGCTGCGGACGGTACGTGTCCCGTTGACGTCGCTGGTGGGCGTGGACCTGAGTGACGTACGCAGTGTGGAGCTGCGGACGGACAGGGTCGCCACCGGGTCGGCGTACGTGAGTGACTTGAGCTTCTCGAGTCCCGGGCTCGGGCTGTCGGCCCCTGCGGTCCTGCTGCCGAAGGTGTCCGCTTCCAACGTCACGGTGAAGGAAGGGGACAAGGGCATACACAACGTGGACTTCTGGGTCCGGCTGTCGCGGCCGAGCATTCGGCCGGTCACGGTGTACGCCGAGACCAACGGGGACCTGGGGGAGTCAGTAGGCGAGGTAGCGCGCCGGCTGGTGTTCAAGCCGGGGCAGGTACGTCAGAAGGTGACCGTGCCGATCAGGGGGAACACGCGGGACAGCTACGACCTCCCGTTCAGCCTGGTGTTGTCCGCACCGCACGACGCGCTGCTGAACGAGTCCTTCGGGCACGGCCTGGTCCTTGACGACGACCCGACGCCGACACTCACCCTCGGCAACGTGAGGACCGTGGAGAAGGCGGGCGTCGTCAACCTCCCCGTCAAGCTGTCCGCGCCGAGCGACAAGTACATCACCTTCTCCGGCGTCCTGAAGGACGGTACGGCGGTGATCCGGAAGGACTACGCCAGCGTCAACGACGACGGCACCGGCCCCGCGATCCGGGCCATCGACGGGTACGTCGAACCGGGGAAGACCACCGGCGAGCTCCAGGTCAAGATCGTCGACGACAAGGTCAAGGAGCCGACCGAGACGTTCAGCGTCGTGATCGACACCGTGGACAGCGCGCTGCTGAAGCTCCCGACCACGCTCACAGTCACGATCACCGACAACGACTGAACACCCCGGCTTCGCGTCTTTGAGCACCTGCCAACCAAAACTCCGGCGTCGGAACGGTTGGTGGGTGCTCAAGGTGGGGGCGGGGGTGTGGAGAGTGAGACGGGGGTACCGGGATGTGGACTCTGTCGGGGGCTGTTGGGATAGTGCGGGAACATGGAGGTGGGACAGATGGTTGAAAACCGGAGATCCCGTCCGACGTCTTCCTGAGGAGCCGACACGTGTCACTGCCACCGCTGGTCGAACCGGCCGACGAGCTCACGATCGACGAGGTGCGGCGGTATTCGCGGCATCTGATCATCCCCGAGGTCGGGATGGCCGGGCAGAAGCGGCTGAAGAACGCCAAGGTGCTGGTGATCGGCGCCGGCGGTCTCGGCAGCCCTGCGCTGCTGTACCTGGCCGCCGCCGGTGTCGGCACGCTCGGCATCGTCGAGTTCGACACCGTCGACGAGTCCAACCTGCAGCGCCAGATCATCCACGGCCAGTCCGATGTGGGGAAGTCCAAGGCCCAGTCGGCCAAGGAGTCCATCCTCGAGGCCAACCCGTACACGAACGTCGTCCTGCACGAGACCCGGCTGGACAACGACAACGTGTTCGAGATCTTCGAGCAGTACGATCTGATCGTCGACGGCACCGACAACTTCGCCACCAGGTACCTGGTGAACGACGCCGCGGTGCTGCTCCACAAGCCGTACGTGTGGGGTTCGATCTTCCGCTTCGACGGCCAGGTCAGCGTGTTCTGGGCCGACAACGGCCCGTGCTACCGCTGCCTGTACCCGGAGCCCCCGCCTCCCGGCATGGTCCCGTCGTGCGCCGAGGGCGGTGTGCTCGGCGTGCTCTGCGCGTCGGTCGGCGCCGCGCAGGTCACCGAGGCGATCAAGCTGCTCACCGGCATCGGCGACCCGTCGCTGGGCCGGCTGAACATCTACGAGGCGCTCGACCTGAACTGGCGTTCGCTGAAGGTCCGCAAGGACCCGAACTGCGCCATCTGCGGCGAGCACCCGACGGTCACCGAGCTGATCGACTACGAGAGCTTCTGCGGCGCGATCACCGAGGAGGCGGCCGACGCGGCCGTCGGCTCGACGATCTCGGTGAAGCAGCTCAGCGAGTGGATCAAGCTCAAGGAGAACGGCGAGAAGGACTTCGTCCTGATCGACGTCCGGGAGCCGAACGAGTACGAGATCAACCGGATCCCGGGCTCGGTGCTGATCCCGAAGGCGGACTTCCAGACCGGTGTGGCGCTGGAGAAGCTGCCGCAGGACAAGCAGCTGGTCTTCCACTGCAAGTCCGGCGTCCGCTCCGCCGAGGTCCTCGCCATCGCCAAGGGCGCGGGCTTCTCGGACGCCGTCCACGTCGGCGGCGGCGTCGTCGCGTGGGTTGACCAGATCGACCCGAGTCAGCCGTCCTACTAAAAGGGCATCCTGCACGAAGCGACCGCCTCAGTGGCCACGGGATCACCTGTGACCACTGGGGCGTCGTCGCGTCCGGACAAGGTGCGCATGTACGCGACCGCGTCGACGGCCGCGCGACCCACCGGCGTACCCCTCCCGAGCTGGTAGGTCCCACCTCCCGCGCCCGTGAGCTCCACCTCGACCGCGGGCCGCTCGCCCCACCACGGACCGTCGATCACGTCGTACATCACCTGCGCGACGAGCTCCTCGCCGTACGACCCGGCGTCGAACGGCCGGCCGAGGGCTTGGCAGACGTCGTCGCGATGCATCCACAGGTCGCGCGCCAGCAGGATGTCGTGGATGTACCCGAGGTTCATCCGGAACCCGTTGAACGTCATCGACATCCGCCGCATCAGTCCCGGCTCCGTCGAGATCCGTTGGGTCGCCCGCGCCCACCGCGCGTCGAACTCGGTCCGCAGCTGCGCAGGCGGCGTACCCCGGTGCTCGTCGGCCTGCACCATCATGTGCGCGTCGATCCGCGGCACGTCCGGATGGACCCGCTTCGCCTTCCGGTACCGCCGCGAGAACGACGCGAGCTGGTTCACGTCCTCCGCCTGCCCGATCAGGTGCCCGGCGATGTCCGCGACATCCCATTCGTCGCAGACCGTACGGCGCTGCCACTCGACCCCCTCGATCGACGCGAGCAGTTCGTGCCACGCCTGGAGCTCGGCGTCCCGGTGGATCCGGCACCGCGGGCGCCCGGCCCGCCCGATCCGCTCCGCGAGTACTGCGGTCATGTCGTCCCCCTTGTTGGTGCGTAGTACCGATAGAACATCTCGAGTACGACGGGGAGCAGCCGGCTGAACCGCCCCTCGTCGAACGAAGCGTCCGGCTCGTTCGCCAACTGCTGCGAGAGCACCCCCGCTGTGACCGACGTGAACACCGCCAGCCCTTCTTCGCTCGCGGCGTCCGGATGCAGCCGACCGGCGTCCACGCCTGCCTGTAGCTGCGCGCGGAGGTCGGCCAACGCCTGCTGCGCCGGCGCGAACGCCTCCGGGCTCGGCTCGAAGCCGGGGACCGTCCGCCAGAACAGGAGCTGCGTGTAGACCGGGTTCTGCATGCTCCACCGGGCGAACGCGGTGGTCCCGATCAGGTGCAGCTGCACCACGTCGTCGGTCGTCGCTGCCGCGATCGCCTCCCGTTGCGCGGCCAGGAACAGCTCCGCGCCGCGCTGGAACAACGCGTCGTAGATCGCCATCTTCGACGGGAAGTACTGGTAGAGCGACGGCGGCTGCAGGCCGAGCCGCCGCGCCACAGCGGACAGGCTGAGCGCCGCGACCCCCTCGCTGCTCATCAGCTCGATCGCGACGTCGAGGATCTCCGCGATCGTCGCCTGACGACGGCGGGTACGGCGGTCCGGTGCGGCAGTGCTCATACCTTGAGGAAAACCTAATACTGTTAGGGATGTCAATACCTCGTAGACTGTCCTCGGCGGCGCGTACTGTCTTAAGGCATGTGCAGAAACATCACCGTGCTCCGGGGACTCGAGCCGTCCGCGACCTCCGAGGAGATCTACGCGGCCGCATTGCAGTACGTCCGAAAGGTGACCGGCGTCGGCTCGCTGAGCGCGACCACCCGCGCCCCGATCGAGCGTGCGGCCACCGAGGTCGCCCGCATCACCGAGCAACTCCTCGAGGAGATGCCGGCCCGCCGCACCCCACCCCAGACCGTCCCACCACTACGCCGGCCCGAAGTCCGCGCCCGCCTCGGCCTCGACTAGGGCGTAGTGTCGCCCTCGGGAAACGGTTGCCTCTAGGGAGGGCGCAGATGCGGTTCGCGATCAAGACCAGGCCGGAGCACACGACCTGGCAGCAGATGCGGGACGTGTGGGTGGCGGCGGACCAGTTCGAGATCTTCGAGTCCGCCTGGCACTGGGACCACTTCTACCCGCTCACCGGTGACATGCAGGGGCCGAACCTCGAGGCCTGGACGACGCTCGCCGCGCTCGCGCAGGCGACGTCCCGGATCCGGCTCGGCTGCCAGGTGACCGGGATGATCTACCGGCACCCGGCGGTGCTCGCAAACATGGCCGCGACCACGGACATCATCAGCAACGGCCGCCTCGAGCTCGGCATCGGCGCCGGCTGGAACGAGATGGAGACCGCGGCGTACGGCATCGAGCTGTACGGCCTGAAGGAGCGCTTCGACCGGTTCGACGAGGGCACGCAGGCGATGATCGCGCTGCTCACCGAGAAGGTGGCGAACTTCGACGGCAAGTACATCAAGCTCACCGACGCGTACTGCAACCCGAAGCCCGTGCAGACGCCGCACCCGCCGATCACCATCGGCGGCAGGGGCCCGAAGCGGACGCTCGGCGCGGTCGCCAGGTGGGCGCAGCAATGGAACGCCATCGTCCAGGGCACCGAGGACTGGAAGTCGCTCAAGGACGTACTGGTCCAGCGCTGCGAGGAGGTCGGCCGCGACGTCGACGAGATCACCTGCTCGGTCAACGTCCGCATCGACCCGGACAGCCCGCTCGACAAGGCGGTCTCCGAGGCAGAGGCGTACGGCGCGGCCGGCGTGGACCTGGTCATCATGAACCTCCCGCTGGACGCGGGGCCGTCCGTCCTGGAGCCACTCGCGAAGGCGCTCGCCCCGCTCGCTTAGGTCCTGTCTGGTGATCCAGACAGGACCTAGATTGGTCCCGTGGATCGGGAGGAGTACGTCGAGGCGGTACTGCAGGCCGTGGAGTCGATCCCGGAGGGCAGCGTCGCGACGTACGGCGACATCGCGGAGTACGTCGGCCAGGGCGGACCGCGGCAGGTCGGCGCGATCATGCGCGAGTACGGCGCGAGCGTGCCGTGGTGGCGGGTGATCCGCGCTTCCGGCGTACCGGCGGACGAGGTCGGCGACGAGCAGTTGCACCGGCTGCGGTCGGACGGCGTACGGATCGCCAACGGCCGCGTCAACCTCCGCCAGGCGCGTTGGGATCCGCAGGTCTGACCGTCCGGTTTCCGACGATCTGGGGACCGGGCGGGGTGCCCGTCGGGTTTTGTCGGTGGGGTCTGCTGAGATGGGGCGATGGTCGGCAAACAGGGGTCTCGGTACCGGTTGGTCCGGGAGGTGGAGCGGAGGGCGGAAACGCCTGTCCTGGATGGCGATCAGCAAGCCGTGGTGGACCATGCCGGCGGACCGTTGCTGGTGCTCGCCGGGCCGGGCACCGGGAAGACGACGACCTTGGTGGAGGCCGTTGTCGATCGCGTTCGGAGCCGTGGGCTGAGTCCGGACGAGGTACTGGTGCTGACGTTCGGGCGCAAGGCCGCGACCGAGCTCCGGGACCGGATCACCAGACGGCTGGGCCGGACGACGCGGGTGATGCCGTCGATGACGTTCCACTCGTTCTGCTACGCGTTGCTGCGCCGGTTCACGCCGGCGGACGCGTTCGACGTACCGCTGCGGTTGCCGTCCGGGCCGGAGCAGTCGTCGCGGTTGACCGAGGCGCTGTCGGGCAGCCGTGAGGTCGGTGCGGTGCACTGGCCGGGCAGCCTGCATCCGGCGTTGAAGACGCGCGGGTTCACCGACGAGGTGCAGGCGGTGATCGGCAAGGCGCGGCAGTTGGGTCTCGACCCGGAGGACCTGTCCGCGATCGGGCGGTCGGCGGAGCGGGCCGAGTGGGTCGCGGTGGGGGACTTCTTCGAGGAGTACCTGCAGGTTCTCGACGCGGAGCAGGTGCTGGACTACTCCGAGCTGATCCACCGCGCGGTGATCCTGGCGCAGCAGCCGTCGGTGCAGGCCAAGTTGCGGACCGAGTTCAAGGCCGTGTTCGTGGACGAGTACCAGGACACCGACCCGGGGCAGACCAAGCTGCTGCAGGCGATCGCGGGCGACGGGCGCGACCTCGTCGTGGTCGGCGATCCGGACCAGTCGATCTACACGTTCCGCGGCGCCGACGTGCGCGGGCTGCTGCGGTTCACCGACGAGTTCCGGACGCGGGACGGAGCGGAGGCGGCGCAGATCGCGCTGGGTACGACGCGGCGCTTCGGGACCACGCTGCAACGCGTCTCGCGGAACGTCGTCAACCGGCTCGGCGTACCGGGATCGCTGGATCGGGACACGTTCGAGCGGTTCCGGAACCCGGATGCGTCGTCGTGTGTCTACGGTCCCGGAAAGGTCGAGGCGAACCTGTACTCGACCGGCGGGGCCGAGCTCGAGCACATCGCGGACCTGCTGCGGCGGGCGCACGTCCAGGACGGCCTCGGGTGGAGCGAGATGGCCGTCCTCGTCCGGTCCGGCAGCCGTTCGATCCCGCCGTTGCGCCGGGCGTTGGCGGCGGCGGGGATCCCGGTGGACGTCGCGGGTGACGAGCTGCCGCTGTCGCGTGAGCCCGCCGTACGGCCGATGCTGCTGGCGTTGCGGGCGGTGGCCGATCCCGAGACGCTGACCGTCGACGTCGTACGGGCGTTGGCGCTGTCGCCGTTGGGGGCGATGGACGCGGGGCAGTTGCGGCGGCTGGCACGGGTACTGCGGCGGCGTGACCGGGAGGCGGCGGGTGGTCAGCGGTTGCCACGGTCGTCGGACGAGCTGTTGCGCGAGGCGCTGCTGAATCCGTTGCTGCTCGACGAGGAGGCGTCGCCGGCCGAGGCGCGGTTCGCGGCCCTGGGCGAGCGGTTGCTCAAGGCAAGGAACATCGTGACCGCCGGTGCGGCGCCGGACGAGGTGATGTGGTCGCTGTGGGCGGACTCGCCGTGGCTGCGGCGGTTGCGCGGGCAGGCCGGTGCCGGCGGCGAGACGGCGCGGACCGCGAACCGGGACCTGGATTCGTTGTGTGCGCTGTTCGACGCGGCCGGGCGGGCGGAGGAACAGGTCGGTTTCAAAGGGGTTTCGGCGTTTTTGTCGGAGCTGGAGTCGCTGGACATCGCGGGCGACAACCGGTTCGACGGGACGTACCGGGAGGCCGGCGTACAGCTGATGACGGCGCACCGGTCGAAGGGTTTGCAGTGGCGGCTGGTCGTGGTGGCGTCGGTGCAGGAGGGGCAGTGGCCGGACCTGCGCAGGCGCGGGTCGTTGCTGGAGCCTGACCGGTTGGGGCCCGACGGGCTGATCGACCGGTTGTCGCCGGGCGCGTTGCTCGCCGAGGAGAGACGGCTGTTTTACGTCGCGATCACGCGGGCGCGCGAGCGGTTGATCGTAACCGCCGTACAGGCGCCGGAGGCCGACGGCGATCAACCGTCACGATTCCTTGCCGAGCTGGACATTCCTTTGAAGGTGGTGGCGGGGCGGCCGCGGCGGCCGTTGTCGTTACCGGGGCTGGTCGCGGATCTGAGGTGCGTGCTGGCGGATCCGGCGTCGTCGCCCGCGTTGAAGCGGGTGGCGGCGGATCGGCTGGCCCAGTTGGCTGACGCCGTCGACGACCGGGAGCAGGCGTTGGTGCCGACGGCCGATCCGGCGCGGTGGTGGGGCGTTCGGGAGCGGACCGAGTCGGTGCGGCCGATCGCGGACCCTGCGCAGCCGGTGCCGCTGTCCGGAAGTACGTTGACGACGATCGTGGACTGTCCGCTGCGCTGGTTCCTGACCCGGCGGGCCGGTGGGGAGACGCCGAGTACGTCGGCGATCGGGTTCGGCATGGTGCTGCACACGCTGGCCGACGCGGTCGCGACCGGGACGCTGCCGCCGTCGGTCGACGAGCTGAACGGGTGGCTGGACAAGGTGTGGACGCAGCTCGAGTTCGAGTCGCCGTGGATCTCGGACCGGGAGCGGGCCGAGGCGGAGCTGGCGCTCCGGCGGTTCGTCGCCTGGCATCAGGGACGGCCGGATCGCACGCTGGTCGGCACCGAGGTGGACTTCGACGTACTGCTGCCGGACGAGGAGAATCCGTCGGTCCGGGTGAAGGGCCGGATGGACCGGGTCGAGACGGATCCGGAGGGTACGGTCCGGGTGGTCGACCTGAAGACCGGGCGGAACATCCCGACCAAGCCGGCGCTGGCGCGGCACGTGCAGCTGGCGATCTACCAGCGCGCGATCAACTCCCGCCAGCTGAAGAAGCTCGGCGAGAACGCGACCGCCGGCGGCGCCGAGCTGGTCCAGCTCCGCCACGACGACAACGGCGGCTTCCCGAAGGTCCAGCACCAGGGCCCACTGGACGCCGACGAGGACGGCAGGACCTGGCTCGACGAGGCGATCGATGATGCCGAGAAGCTGATCCGCTCCGAAGATTTCGTCGCCACCCGCAACGACGGCTGCGCCCGCTGCGAAGCCCGCGCGCTCTGCCCGATCCAGCCCGAAGGCCGGGAGATCGTGTGATGAGCGCGGTCGTCGGTGCCCAGGTGCTGGGGGCGTGCACCCCCTGCGGGGGCCAGGGACAGGAAATCGCGTGTCTCCGGTCCCCAGTTCCTGTGCAAGGGTCCAGTTGGTGGTTGGTTCGGGAGGGGGCGCGGTGACGCGGGTCGAGCTGAGGTCCACGTCGGAGCTGTGCGATCTGCTGGGGATTCCGTTCTCGGATCAGCAGCTGGCTGCTATTACCGCTCCGTTGGCGCCGGGCGTGATCGTGGCCGGCGCGGGGTCGGGGAAGACGACCGCGATGGCGGCGCGGGTGGTGTGGCTGATCTGTACGGGGCAGGTGCAGCCGGAGGAAGTGCTCGGGCTGACCTTCACTAAGAAGGCGGCGAACGAGCTCGACGTCCGGATCCGCGAGGACCTGACCAAGGCGGGCGTACTCGGCTCGACGCTGCCCAAGGAGCAGTACCCGATCCTCGCCGCGCACCTGCGCAGCAACATCCCGAACTGGGAGCCCGAGGAGCCGGGCGAGCCGGTCGTCTCGACGTACCACGCCTTCGCGGGCACGCTGATCGCCGAGCACGGGCTGCGGCTCGGCCTCGAGCCGGACTCGCGGGTGCTCGCGGACGCCACCCGGTTCCAGCTCGCCGGTCGCGTCGTACGCCGGTCCGCCGGGCCGATCCGGTTCGCGTCCCACCATGTGCCGACGCTCGTCAACAGCCTGCTCGCCCTCGACGGTGAGCTCGCCGACCACCTGCTCCGTCCGGACGACATCCGCGAGCACGACGACGCCGTACGGCTGGAGGTCGCCGCCGCGCGGAAGCAGACTGTCGAAGTACGCAAGCTCGCCGAGACCGCGTTGAAGCGTGGGGAGATCCTGCAGCTCGTCGAGGAGTACCAGACGTACAAGGGGGAGCGCGGCGTCGTCGACTTCGCCGATCAGATGGCGCTCGGCGCGCGGCTGGCGGAGGAGTGCCCGGAGGTCGCGGCCGTCGAGCGCGCGCGGTACAAGGTGGTGCTGCTGGACGAGTACCAGGACACCTCCGTGTCGCAGCGGCGGATGCTCACCGCGTTGTTCGCCGCCGGTGACGGTCGCGGGCATCCGGTGACCGCGGTCGGCGACCCGTGCCAGGCGATCTACGGCTGGCGCGGCGCGTCCGTCGCGAACCTGGACGAGTTCCCGTCGCATTTCCCGCAGGCCGACGGCTCGCCGGCTTCGCGTTATGTGCTGAGTGTCAACCGCCGCTCCGGCAGCCGCATCCTCGCCGCCGCGAACCAGCACGCGGCCGAGCTGTACGAACGACACCCCGGCGTGATCCCGCTCGAGGCACCCGACAACGCCCCCGAGGGCGCGATCACCGTCGGACTGTTCGAGACGCGCTCGGAGGAGATCGAGTGGGTCGCGGACGCGATCGTCTCCGCCCACCGCACCCGCAACCGCCGCTGGAAGGACATCGGCGTCCTGATGCGGACGAACGTCGACCTCAGCGCGGTCCACGAGGCGCTGATCGCGCGCAAGGTCCCGGTCGAGGTCGTCGGCCTCGGCGGACTGCTCGCGCTGCCCGAGGTCGTCGACGTGGTCGCGACCCTGCAGGCCGTCAACGACCTCACTGCGAACGCCGCGATGCTGCGGATCCTGACCGGCCCGCGGTACCGGATCGGCCACCGCGATCTCGCCCTGCTCGCCAACCGCGCCCGGATGCTCGCCGACGCCGGCTCGCATCAGGCCGACGACCTGGTGTCCGCCCTGGATGCCGCCGTCGCCGGGATGGACTCGACCGAGGTCAGCTCGCTCGCCGAGGCCGTCGACGATCCGGGGCCGCTGGAGTACGCGCCGGAAGCCCTGGTGCGCTTCAAGGAACTGTCGACCGAGCTGCGCGAGCTGCGCGCGCATGCGGGCGAGCCGTTGCTGGATCTGGTCCGCCGGGTGATCAGCACGATCGGCCTCGACGTCGAGCTGACCGCGACCCCTGACCACGTCGACGCCGGCCGCCGCGACCACCTCGCCGCGTTCCTGGATGCGGTCGGCAACTTCGTGTCGACCGAGTCCGACGGTTCGCTCGACGGTCTGCTCGCGTACCTGGCCGCCGAGGAGGAGTACGCCGCCGGTCTCGATCTCGCCGTACCGAGCGAAGCCGATTCGGTGAAGCTGCTGACCACGCACCGGTCGAAGGGTCTCGAATGGCCGATCGTGTTCGTGCCGACGCTGGTGGCGAAGGTGTTCCCGTCGGACCGCGGCCGGGACAAGTGGACGACGAACGCGAAGGTGCTGCCGTGGCCGCTGCGCGGTGACGCGGACACGCTGCCGGACATCCACGACCTGACGAACGCCGGGCTCAAGGTGTTCGCCGACGAGTGCAAGGACATGAACGCGCTGGAGGAGCGCCGGCTCGGGTACGTCGCCTTCACACGCGCGAAGGAGTTGTTGGTCGCGACCGGTCACTGGTGGGGCCCGACGCAGAAGCGGCCGCGCGGACCCTCGTCGTACCTGTCGGCGTTGAAGCAGCACGCCGGCGAGCGCGTGGTGGCGTGGGCCGAGCAACCCGACCTGTCGGACGAGAACCCGGAGCTCGCCGAGCAGACCCAGGCGCCGTGGCCGGCGCCGTACGACCGGGACTCGTTCCAGCGCCGTCTCGACTCGGCCGCCCTGGTGCAGCAGGCGCGCGCCGAGGGGCCGTCGCCGGATGCCGAGGAGTCGCTGCTGCTCGACGAACAGGCGACGGTCGCGCGCTGGGACTCCGAGCTCGAGCGATTGTTGTCGGAGGCAAGGGAAAGCCGGAGCCGGAAGGCGTACGACGTGACGCTGCCGGTTGCGCTCTCCGCGACCCAGCTGATGCGACTCGCGAAGGACCCGAACGGCCTGGCCGCGGACCTCGCCCGCCCGATGCCCCGCAAACCCAACCGGGCGGCCCGTTTCGGCACCCGCTTCCACGCGTGGGTGGAGAGCTACTTCGGCCAGCAGCTACTGCTCGACCCCGACGACCTTCCCGGCGCCGCGGACGAGGACATCGTCGACGACACGGACCTCACCGACCTGATGGACGCCTTCCGCGACGGCCCCTTCGGCGACACCACGCCGTACGAGATCGAGGCCCCCTTCGCCCTGGCCCTCGACGGCCGGGTCATCCGCGGCCGCATCGACGCCGTCTACCAGGTAGTCCGCCCCGACGGCTCCCGCGGCTACGACGTCATCGACTGGAAAACCACCCGCGGCGAAACCGCCGACCCCCTCCAACTGGCCATCTACCGAGTCGCCTGGTCCGAACTCCTCAACATCCCCCTCACCCAAATCACCGCCGCCTTCTACTACGTCCGCACCGGCGACATAATCCGCCCCGACTCCCTCCCCGACAAACAACAACTCACCAACCTCCTGAACGGCTGACCTCGACCCGCACGGGATCAACCGTGCGCGTGGTCGACACGATGACCTCAACAGCAAGCGCCAACTCCTCGACCCACCGCGTCGTACTGTCCTCGTACGGCACACCAACAGATCTGGGACCACCGCGCACCTACGTCCGGGCCGCGTCGAGGCCAGCAGTCGTGAATGCACCGGGTCCGATCGGGACCCTGCACCAGGCGGAGACCGTCGCGGGAGGGCAGATGAGCATCTGCCCCAGGTTGCCCCGAGCGCCGGACTGCTCGCCGTGGTGAGTGGCTAGTGCAGTCGGAACAGGTCGGCCGGGACGATCCGCACCGGGAAGGGCATCGTCGCGTCGAAGATGTTCTCGCCGTGAACGACATCTCGCTCGACGTACGCACCGTCCATCAGTTCGAGCACGGTGAGGCTCTCTTTGTCCGGATCCAGGATCCAGTAGGAGCGAACGCCGGCCTGCTCGTAGACTCCCCCCTTCAGCAGGAGGTCGAGCATTCTCGAACTCGGGGAGAGAATCTCGACGGCGAGGAGCAGCGGCCTCTCGGCGTGCTGCGGATTTGTATCGCCTGGACCGCAAACCAGCACGTCAGGCTGCAACGAGCGCTCCGATGTCGGCTGGTAATCGAACGGTGCCTGGAAGATGTCCAGTCCGCCGGGCGACGCAAGTTTCAGCTGGAAGTGCAATTCTGCGGCAGCTCGCTGGTGGATCCGCGAGGGCCCGGGAGTCACGTACAGCCCACCATCGATGATCTCACGCCGCCTGCCGTCGTCGGGCGCGCTGTCGAGGTAGGCCAAGGTGTAGGGCCCCGACTCAAGTGGTTCCACGGACACAATGGTGCCTCCTTCTCGGTCACAGGACCAGCATGGCGCCGCGTGGTTGGTGGTTGGCGCCGTTTGGGCGATCTGCCCCGGGTTGCCCCGTGATCTGCCCCGTGATGCCCTGGTCTGGTCATTTGGTGAGGAGTGCGGGGATGAGAGTGATGGGAAAGGGGCGGGTGGTTTCGTGGGTCTCTTCGGACTGGATGACGGCTTGGCAGGTGTAGCCGGTGGGGGTTAGTTCGAGGACGGTCAGTTCTTGGCTGGTGGGGTCCAGGAGCCAGTAGGACGGGATCTGGTGGGTCTCGTAGAGGAGGCGTTTGAGGACTACGTCGGTGGTGCGGGTGGTGGGGGAGATGACCTCGACCGCAAGCACGGGTGGATCGGTGACGGGGGCGTTGCGGTGGCAGACCAGGAGGTCGGGGCGGAGGGTGGTGGTGGGGGTCGGGCGGAACGGGAGGGATCCGTCGGTCACCAGCAGGTGCGGTGGGCAGGCGTGTTTCAGCTGGACCATCAGGGCGATCACGGCCGCGTGGTGGGCGGGTGGTTGGGGTCCGGTGACCAGGAGGCGGCCGTCGACGATTTCGTAGCGGCGGCCGTCTCGGGTGGCTTCTGCTGTCGGCACCACACCAGCGTGGACTAGGTCGTCGTACCGCCGCTGGAGTTATCCACAGGGCAGTGGGTTGTCCAACGTGCCGACGAACTGCAAGGAGCCGGCGACGTCGGTCAGGTCGACCATCTGCTGGTTGTTGCGGAGCTGCAGCCGGTTGAGGCAGGAGAGTGCGAACGACGGTGCGAAGATGTCGTACTTCGCGAACGCCTCCGCCAGTTCGGGTGTCGCCGCCTGGTAGTCGCGGATCGACGACGCCACCACCGCCCAGAACTCGTCCACGGTCAGCACTCCCTCGCGGTCCAGCAGCGGCGCGAGGAACCGGAAGATGCAGTCGAAGACGTCGGTGAAGATCGACAGCAGCTTCTCGTCGTCCGGTACGTCGGCCCGCACCCGCTCCGCCTCGGCCGGTACCTCGGTCGACGGACTCAGTACGGCGATCTCCTCCGCGATGTCCTTCATCACGACCCGGATCGGGATCGCGTCCCGCAGTACCAGGATGAGGTTCTCCCCGTGCGGCATGAACACCAGCTCGTACGCGTAGAAGCTGTGCAGCAACGGGATCAGGTACGCGTCGACGTACGCCCGTACCCAGTCCGCCGGCGCCAACCCGGATGCGCGCACCAACGCGGCCGCCAACGAAGCACCATGCCGATCGACGTGCAGCAACGACGCCATCGTCGCCAGCCGTTCGCCGGGCTCCAGCGACGGCAGCGGGCTTTCCCGCCAGAGCGCAGACAGCATCTTCCGGTACGGCGACGTGGTGTCCGTCGCGTTCTCGTAGTACCGGTTGTGGTACCCGACCGCGGCGATCTCCCGCAGCACGCTGAACCCGTACCGCTTGAAAACAAGGTCGTTCGAGACGACCGCATGCACCCAGTCGTTGATCGCCGGCGTCGCGGCCATGTACGACGGCGACAGCCCGCGCATGAATCCCATGTTCAGCACCGACAACGCGGTCTTCACGTAGCACCGGGCCGGATCCGACCGGTTGAAGAACGTCCGGATCGACTGCTGCGGTTGATAGACATCCTCCGTCGATCCGAGATGAACGATATGCCGCAAAGCAATGTCGGCCGCGAACGTGATCGAGGTCTTGTTGTCCCACTGCCACGGATGAACGGGCATGTACACGTAGTCACCAGGATCGGCGGCCGCGGCGAACCGCGCAAGCACGTCCGCACCCAACTCCGACCGCTGCAACTCGTCGAACGTCAACGACGAGCTGCAGGACACCGTTGTCCGGTCCCGCCGGGTCGCGATCCACGTCAGCTGCACGCCCGCGCCGGTCTCGGGCGCATACGCGAGATAGTCCGACAGCCCGAACCCGAGCCGCCCGTTGTTCGCCACGAAACACGGATGCCCTTCGGTCATCGCGGCCTCGATCGTCTGGAAGTCCGCGCCGACCAGGTCCGCCGCGGTCAGATCGGGTTTCGACAACTTGTACGCCGCCGACGCCAGCGTGCTGCTGATCTCCTCCAGGTACACGGGCAGCATCTCGCGCCGGATCCCGAGCTCCTCATGGAACTCGGTGATGAACTCCAACGCATCCACGGGTAGCCCGTCGTCGCGCACCACCGAGGAGATGTCCCAATGATTCAAGGGATAACGCCGGGCCATGAAACGGAACCGGCCGACAACGTACTCATTGCCATCGGCAACAGGCGAGAGAATGCGTTCGTGCGTGAACTCCGCCAGCGCTTTCCGCACCAATGCCTCGTTGACCACGGACCACGTATCCATCAGCCGGCCTCGTTCATCCGCAGCGCGTCGGCGTACTGGTCCCGCGTGCAGAAACTCAACCACGCCTGCTTGTCCGGCAACGCCACGATGCTGTGCTTGCGGAATCCCATCCGCGCATTCAGCGCCTGGATCTTCGAGTTCCGTACGTCGGGTTCGACCACCACCCGATCCACCAGCGGATCGCTGAACAGGCTGTCCATGATCGTCTCGAACACCGCACCGGTGAATCCGGCGATCGGCGCGACCGGCGGCCCGACCAGTACGTGCATCCCGACATCGCCCGGCGCTACGTCGTACACCTGACCGACTGGGTCGTGCGCCGGCGCGTACCGCTCCATCAGGAACGCGGGCCGCCCGTCGTGCTCGCCGAGGAACGCGCGGTGATGCCCAGTCGCGGCGATCCGCTGGTACTCCGCGTGCACGTCGGCGACCGACGCGTTCAGCAGCCCCCAGTACCGCGCGTACGGCTGGGTGACCCAGCTGTGCAGCGTGCGTACGTCGGCGCCGAGGTCGAACGGCCGGAGGCTGAGGGTGCCGAGTCCGGCGACGAACCGCCGGTGCGTCGGCTCGGGCAGTGCTCTGGGCATAGCAACTCCAATGGGCGGCGGACTTAGCTAAGGCTTACCTTACTAAACGTCAGGGTGGATTCATCAAGTAGTCCGCGAGGCGGATGCGTCACACTGCGAGTCCTGCCTACCTTGGTGACATGTTGATCGCAGAGGACGTGCTGCTGCTCCTGTACGACGACCAGACCGGCAAGCCGATCACCGGATCCCCCGGGCTGGACTTCGCGCTGGCCGGAGCGGTGCTGATCGAGTTGACGCTGCAGCAGAAGCTGGACATCACCACGGAGGGCAAGGTCGGGCGGCTGCAGGTGCTGGACGGCGCCCCGACCGGTGACCCGATCCTGGACGAGCGCTTGTCGCACCTGGTCGACAAGCCGGGCAAGAAGCCCAAGGACCAGATCAAGCCGCTCTCCAAGCACCTGCGCGACCAGTTGCTCGCCAGGCTCGCCCAGAGAGGCGTACTCGAAGCAGAGCAGGGCAAGGTGCTCGGGCTGTTCCCCGTGACTCGCTGGCCGGCCAAGGATGCGCGGCACGAGCTGGAGGTGCGCGCTCAACTGGAGAGCGTGCTCACCCAGGGCCTGGCGCCCGACCAGCGCACCGCTGCGCTCATTGCCCTGCTCAGTGCGCTGAACGTCGTACCGAAGGTCATCACCGACTCGGTGGATACCCGTGCGCTCAAGCAGCGTGCAAAGGAGATCGCTGACTCCGACTGGGCGGCCGCTGCAGTCAAGAAGGCAGTCGCCGAGATGCAGGCCGCCGTAACAGCAGCCATCGTGGTTTCTGCAACCGCAGGAGCCTCAGCCAGCAGCTAGCCGGGCCTTGATGTCCGGCTTGACCACCTTGCCGACCTTGGAGCGTGGCAGGTCGGCCCAGACCAGGACCTCCTTCGGTGCCTTGACGCTGCCGATGCGGGCTTTCGCGAACGCGATCAGCTCGGCAGTGTCCACCGAAGCGCCCGGCTGCAGCTGTACGACGGCCACGACCCGCTCGCCCCACTTCTCGTCGGGCTGACCGATCACAGCACAGTCCTGGACGGCCGCGTGCGCCATCAGCGCCTGCTCGACCTCGGTGGAGTACACGTTGAAGCCGCCGGTGATGATCATGTCCTTCGCCCGGTCGACGATGTAGAGGTAGTTGTCGTCGTCCAGGTACCCGATGTCGCCGGTGTGGTGCCAGCCGTAGGCCGACGCGGCCGCCGTGGCGTCGGGGTCGTGGTAGTACCCCTTCATCACCAGCGATCCGCGGACCACGATCTCGCCGCGTTCGCCGTGCGGCAGCAGCGCGCCGTCCGCACCCATGATCGCGACGGTGACCAGTGGTGCCGGCCGCCCGGCCGACGAGAGCCGATCGAGGGCAATGCTGCCCGCGGCATCGAAGTGCGCGGCCGGCGGCAACATCGAGATCATCATCGGCGCCTCGGTCTGCCCGAACAGCTGCGCCATCACCGGACCGATCCGGCGCAGCGCCTCCTCGAGACGGGCGACCGACATCGGCGCAGCGCCGTACCAGAAGCACTGCAGCGACGAGAGGTCCGTGGAGTCGAGCTCAGGCGCCGCCAGCGCCATGTAGATCAGCGTCGGCGGCAGGAACGTGTGCGTCACCCTGTGCCGCGGTATCAGCTCCAGGAACGCATGCACGTCGGGAGCGCGCATGATCACGATCTCGCCGCCGGACGCGAGCACGGGGAAGCACAGCACGCCTGCTGCGTGCGTGAGCGGTGCCAGCGCCAGGTAGACAGGCCGCGCGCCGAACGGGTACCCCATGAGCGTCAGTGCGGTCATCGTCTCCAGGTTGGAGTTGCCGAGCATGACTCCCTTCGGGCGTCCCGTCGTACCTCCGGTGCCGACGATCATCGCCAGGTCGTCGGGGGAGGTCAGGTCAGGCGCCGGCTGGGACGCGCCCCCGCGGAACGCGTCCCAGCCGACAGTTCTCCGGCCAGCAGGGTGGGGGGTGAGGCCGGAGGTCTCTGCGTCGAGACACACGAAGGTGTGCACCTTCGGCAGTGCGTCCCGGATGCGGTCCACCAGCGGCGCGAACGCCGCCTGGTAGATCAGTACTTCGCAGTCGAACTGGTCGAGCAGCTCCCGGTTCTCGGCCGCCTCGTTGCGCGGGTTGATCGGGCACCAGACCGCACCGGCCCGGCTGATCCCGAACACGCAACTGAACGCCACCGGGTCGTTCGCCGACAGGATCGCGACCTTCCCGCCGGGCCGTACGCCGGTCGCCGCCAGCGCTCCCGCAACGACGTACGAGAGCTGCTGTACGTCGGCGTACGTGAGCGTCTCGCCGTCCGTGGTCAGACAGGCAGCGTCCGGCGCGAGCGAGGCGCCCTTGTCCAGGTACTCGACCAGTCGCATCAGCGTTGAACCGTGAGTTGCGGCTCCGACACCAGCCCGAAGCCCCGCAGTACCCCGAGCAGCTCGCGGTGACCGAAGGCCTGGCACCCACTCGCAAAGCCGACCCGCTTCGGTGGCGTCTGCAGCAGCGAGTACGCCGCGTACGCCTGGAGCAGGCCGGTCTGCTGGTAGTTGCTGTTGCCGTGGATGACACAGTGCGCCCGCCCGAGCGGCCCTGACGCGTGGACCGAGTCCAGCGACTTGTTGACGCGCGGGTTCTCCCGTGGCGGCATCTGGTTCGTCACCTGACGTGCTGTCTCGGTGAGAGCCGCGTTGCGGTCGTCGGGCGCCATGTCCTTCGTGGCTTCCAGTGCAGCCGCAACGATCTGCGGTACGCCGTTCATGAGCGCAGCGTTGAACACACCGCCCTGTGCCTTGCAGTTCGCGACCCGTGGATCCCGCTTGAACCAGACAGGGTGAGAGGTACCTCCCCAGGGCAGTGACAACGCCAGCTCGTGCTGCCCAGGTACGACGAGTGGTACTAGCCCCTGCTCCGGGAACTCGACGTACGCGTTCTGGTCGAGGTAGTGCGCCTTGGACGTCGCAGCGTTCACCAGGATCGTGCGGGTCGAGGCGATCGTCGGACTGCCTCCCCAGAACACTGCGATGTCGAGCGTGTCCAGCCCAGGCTCCTCCAGGCACAGCTGCGCAGCGATCTCACCAGTGGTGTACATCTGCGCGACACCAGGTGCCAGCAGTAGACCTGCTTCTGCGAACTGTGCTCCGTACTTCTCGTCGCAGGTGATCAGCCAGTCCTGCTCGCCGGAGGTGTCCGTGTAGTGCGCACCTGCTGCGAGAGCTGCCTCTACTGCAGCAGGGCCGAGCTCACTGAACGGGCCGACGGTGTTGAGCACCACCGAGGCGCCGTTGAACAGTTCTGTCAGCGCTGCGACGTCATGGTCGACAGCAGCGATCTCGTAGTCCGCGGTCTCGATGCCGGGGACGTTGGACTCCATCGACGCCTTCAGCTTGTCTTCACTACGCCCGGCTGCGACGAACGGCACGTGATAATGACGTAAGTACTCACAGACCAGGCGCCCGGTGTAGCCCGAGGCTCCGTACACAACCACAGGTTTCGTAGCCATCACATCCCCATTCCGCCGTCGACCGGCAGGCCGATGCCGGTGATGAACCGGGCCTCGTTCGACGCCAGGAAGACGACCGCGTCGGCCATGTCCGAGACCTCGCCGAGCCGGCCGGCCGGAGTCAGCCCGATGACCGCGGCGACCGCGGCGTCCGGCGATTCGAACAGCCCGAGCTGCGCCACGTCGTTCGCCAGCCCGGCGCCCATCGCGGTCGGCACCAGCCCGGGATAGATGCAGTTGACGCGTACGCCGTACCCGAGCTTGCCGGACTCCATCGCCGCGACCCGGGTGAGCCGGTCGACCGCGGACTTGGTCGCGGAGTACACCGCGATGCCGGGGAACGCGATCGTGGCCGCGACCGACGAGACGTTGATGATCGCGCCGCCCTGACCGGCGAGCCCTTCGGGCCGCATCGTGCGCAGGCCCCACTTGATGCCGAGCGTGGTGCCGAGCACGTTCACCTCGAGCATCTTGCGGATCTGGTCGGCGGTGACCTCGGTGAGCAGGCTGGTGATCTCCACCCCCGCGTTGTTCACCAGGATGTCCAGGCCGCCGAGGATGTCGTTCGCGGCGACCACCGCGTTCTCCCAGTCGCCGTCGTCGGTGATGTCGTGGGCGACGAAGCCGTTGCCGCCGCCGTACTCCTGGTCGAGTGCGTCGGCGACCGCCTTGCCGGCGTCCTTCTGGATGTCGCTGATCACGACTTTCGCGCCGGCCGCCGCGAGGGCTCGTGCCATGCCCTCGCCGAGACCCTGCGCGCCGCCGGTGACCAGGGCCTTGCGGCCGGAGAGATCGAGTGCGCCCATCTGAAGCTCCTTTGCTCGCACGGGTTGTTCACACTGTGCTCAGCCTTTTGACACTCGTCAAGACTTTGTTTGACAGTTGTCAAGAAAATTCGTCCGAGGGGACGCGCCCGGTCCGGCGCCGGGGTACTCTGACGCAACGACCCGAGAGTGAGGTGATTGCGATGGCGTCCACAGCCGAGGAGCGGCCCGCCCGCGTCTCCGGGATCGACAAGATCGAGCGCCGCCGCGTCGCGCTCGCGGAGTCCGCCCTGAAAACGCTCGGCGAGCTCGGGTACGCGCGTACCAGCCTGCGCGAGATCGCGAACAACTCCGAGTTCACGCACGGCGTCGTGCACTACTACTTCCGCGACAAGATCGACCTGATCAGCTACTGCGTGCGCTACTACAAGACCAAGTGCGCCCGGCGGTACGACGAGGTCGTGGAGACCGCGACGTCCGCGGAAGAGCTCGCGACCGGCTTCCTGGGCAAGATGACCCAGACGCTGGTCGAGGAGACCCCGATGCACAAGCTCTGGTACGACCTGCGCGCACAGAGCATGTTCGAGGACCAGCTCCGCCCGGACGTCGAGGAGATCGACAAGCTGCTCGAGGCGATGATCTGGCGGATCCTCTCCCGGTACGCCGACCTCACCGGCACGTCACCGTCCGTCGACGGGCCGACGGCGTACGCCCTGGTCGACGGCCTGTTCGAGCAGGCCGTCGTGGGCTACGCCGCCAACCCGGACAAGACCCCCGCACTGCTGACCGACCGCATCATGCAGGTCCTGCCGAAGCTGGTCGCGGCGTAGCTCCTACTCCGCTCCGCAGTCGACCTTGCAGAGGGTGTCGGTGAGGGTCAGGATCGCGCCGGGCTGGTCGGTGTCGGACTCTGTGGAGTACTCGACGGTCCAGGTGCCGGCGCTGGTCGTGCCGGCTGTTTTGCCGGACTGTTGCTTGAGCCAGTCGACGATCTGACCGCGTGGGTTCACATGCGCCAGCTCCAGCGCCTGTGGTGCGAAGGCGGTCAGTGCGGTGGCCGCCTCTCCTGCGGCGCCAGTTGCCTGCAAAGACAGCACTGCTGGGCGTGGCTGGGTGCCGAGCAGCACCTGTGCGGAGGTAGTGCCCTTGCTGCAGGTCTGGTACGCCTCGTCGGTGCTGCACTGGTACTGCTGGCCGGTGAACGCAGCCACGACCTGTGCCGGTGTGAGATCCGGCAGCTTTCCCTCTGGACCAGAGGGTGTGCTGTTGGCTTCAGCTGACGGTGCACTGGATGTACTCGGGCTGCTCCCCGACGCGGGCTGCTTGCTGCTGGAGCAGGCCGTCGTCCCGGCGAGCAGCACGGCGCAGGCGAGCGCTGCGCCGAGCCGGCGGTTCAGACCGGCACCTCGATCGCCGCGTCGAGCGCGATCGTGATCATCTCGGAGAACGTCGTCTGGCGTTCCTCCGCGGACGTCACCTCGTGCGTGATCAGGTGGTCCGACACGGTCATGATGCCGAGCGCGCGGCGGCCGAACTTCGCGGCCAGCGTGTAGAGCGCGGAGGCCTCCATCTCGATGCCGAGTACGCCGTACTCCGCGGTCCGCGAGACCAGGTCCGCGCGGTCGTTGTAGAACAGGTCGCCGGAGAACACCTGGCCGACGTGCACGTTCAGCCCGGCCGCCTCGGCCGCGTCGACAGCAGCGCGGAGCAGCTTGTAGTCGGCGGTCGGCGCGTAGTCGATGCCGTGGAAGCGCAGCCGGTTCATCTGCGAGTCGGTGCTCGCGGACATCGCCACGATCACGTCCCGGACCCGGACCGCCTCGGTGAGCGCGCCGCAGGTACCGACCCGGATCAGCGTCTGGACGTCGTAGGACTCGAACAGCTCGTTCGCGTAGATGGACGCGGACGGCTGGCCCATGCCGGAGCCCTGGACGGAGATGCGCTCACCCTTGTAGGTGCCGGTGAACCCGAACATGCTGCGGATCTCGGTGTAGCAGATCACGTCCGACAGGTAGGTCTCCGCGATCCATTTGGCCCGCAGCGGGTCCCCCGGAAACAGCACCCGCGGTGCGATCTGCCCCTTCTCGGCGGCGATGTGAATACTCATGCCGGGATGCTCTCACGGTGCCGGGGTAGGTTGTGCGACGTGGCCTACTCCATTGCACCTGGCTCCCTGACCCTGTCCCGCTCGGTCCTGGACCGTGCCGCCGACCGCAGGCGGGACGCGGATTGGCTGGAGAAGGCCTGGGCTGCCACTGACACCCAGGTGGTCGCCGTGGCCGGTGACAGGGTGCAAGTGACCGACGACCGGACCGCCCTGCGCTTCGTACGTCCGTCCGAGGCGCCGGACGGGCTCCGTGTGTTCTTGGGCATCGACCGCGTGTCCGGTGCCGGTATGACGGCGGACGGCCGGGCCGTGTTCGCCGTACTGGTCGAGGGCGAGGCAGACGAGTCGTACGCCGGGCTGCGTGAGATCGGCGGCGTACTGGACGACCGGGAGGCCGGAGCCGCAGTCCACGTGATCGGGCTGGCCAACTGGCACGCCGTGAACACGCACTGCGCCAACTGCGGTGAGCACACCGAGATCATCGACGCGGGTCACGTCCGGCAGTGTCCAGCCTGCGGTATGTCGCACTTCCCGCGCAGCGACCCGGCGATCATCGTGCTGGTCACCGACGACCAGGACCGTGCCCTGCTCGGCCGCAACGAGAAGTGGCCGGAGGGGCAGTACTCCACGCTGGCCGGCTTCGTGGAGCCTGGTGAGTCGCTGGAGGGCGCCGTACGCCGTGAGGTGCTCGAGGAGAGCGGCGTGATCGTCGGGCCCGAGGTGGAGTACGCCGGCAGCCAGCCCTGGCCGCTGCCGGCCAGCCTGATGCTCGGGTTCTACGCGAAGGCGTCGAGCTTCGACATCGAGGTGGACGGCGACGAGATCTCGGATGCGCGATGGTTCACCCGGGAGGACCTCCGCGCGCTGATCGAAGCCGGCACGATGCGCCTCCCGGGCGCCATTTCGATCTCCCGCCGCCTCATCGAGGGCTGGTACGGCGAGAGCCTCGGCTGACTACTTCCCCACGTCGGACCGGGCCGCGGCGACCAGAATCAGCACGCCCTCCCAGCGCTGGATCGACCCGTCCGCCTCGAGCTGACGGACCTTCCGGTCGACAGCCAGCACGTACGCGCCGTGGTTGGGCCAGCTGGCCGTCGCACTCGGCAGTACGTCGGTCAACGTGCAGCCGTACGTCAGGAATCGGTTCTGCACGTGGCTGTCGATGTTGCCGGTCCACACCGTCGGCCGTACGTCGGACTGCGGACACGGGTCCGCGGGCGGGGTGTACGACGCCAGGTTGGTCGGGTTGATGTAACCGTCCGGACGCAGCAGCGTGTAGTAGGTGCCGTTCGGCGTCTGGGTGAGCCGGTTGAGGCCGTGGTCGCGCAGGATCGTCGCATGCCCGCTGAGGATGTCCAGAACGAACAGCCGTCCACCTGTCACGCCGTACAGGTACCCGTCGCGCCAAGAGAGCGCGCCGTCCTGTGAACCGGTCGCTCCGCTGAACACCGGCAGCTGCCGCTGCACTGCGCCCGTGGCTGGGTCGACGGCGAACACGATGCCGTCAGCCAGACCCCACACGTTGCCGTCCGGCCCGGTGATCAGCTCGTTGATGCTGGCGGCACCTGGCACCGGTACGACGTCAGTGAGCACCTGTCCCGTTGCTGGATCCACTTTGACCAGGTGCGCCTCGGTGGCCTTCGGGTCGGTGCCCTGGCCGCCCTCGATGCTGGAGCCGAGCCAGACGTCGTTCCCGTCCGGAACGATCGACGCGATCGTCTGGTCGGTCACGAGGTTCCGGTAGACGGTGTGGCTGCCTGTCGGTACGTCGTACACGGTCAGCGCGCCGCCGTACTCGCCGTACGCCGGTGTTGTGCCGACGTACACGTGGTCGCCGTCGGGTACTACGGCGACCGGCCTGTTCTGGTGGTCGCTGTCGACGAGGCTGAACAGCTCCTTCGGGTTGGTGGGGCTGTCCGGTTGCGTCGGGTCCCAGAGCGAGAGCCGTCCGTACGGGTAGATGCCGACGTACATCTTGCCGTGGCCGTCCCAGGCCCAGCCCTCCACCTGGCCTTGGCGGGTAGTCACAGTGGACTTACCGGTTGCCGGGTCGTAGATGGCGGTAGAGCCGTTCAGGTAGACGTTGACGAACACCTTCCCCGTGCTGGGGTCGGCCAGCTCGTGCATGAGCGGAGAGGGCACGTACTGGAACGGGGAGCTCCACTGCGCGAGTGTTCCGTCCGCAGGGTTGTAGCGGAACGTCCCACCGGAGTAGTTCCCTGCCAGGCCGTAGAGGACGGGTACGCCGTTCTCCGTCACCCAGCCGTACCCGATGGATGCTCCACGGGTCAGAGTGCGTGCCGGTGTCACCGGACCGACCGTGTTGGTGTCCAGGTCGTAGTGCGTGAGGGCCAGCTTGTTGTCTGTGAAGTAGACGCCGCCTGGTCCGGCCGCGGACACACCACGGGCCGCGATCGGGTAGTCCATCACCTGCTGGCCCGTGGTCGCGTCGGTGTACTTGACCTGCTCCCCGGTCACCGCGTCCACCACGACCAGGCGGCTGCTGGCGTTGGCGAACACCTTCCCGCCCGCGTAGTCGAGGTCGATGAAGTCCTTCGCCGTCGTACCCGGGGGCGTGATGTCCTCGACCGCCTTGGTGGCTACGTCGATCCGGAGCAGCCGGGCGTTCGGAGTGGAGACTCCGACGAACAGCTTGTTGTGGTCGGGGTCGTAGACGGTGGACCGCGCGTACTGCTGCACCGGGTCCAGTGAGCCGTAGTCGGTGACCTCACCGGTCGCCGGGTCGTACTTGAAGGCATGGGCGTTCGGGTACGTCCCGGCGTACACGTTGCCCGCTGGGTCCGACGTGAGGCCGTAGATCTGGGACTGGCCCGGGATCGGCTGCCCGAGGTCGGTCACCTCGCCAGTGGCCGGGCTGTAGCGGTACAGGTGAGCGTTGGCGTACGTACCGAGGTACACGTCGCCGTTTGGCACCACGACAATCGCCCAGCCGCCCGCGGCTCCCGGCAGCGGGACGGTGCGCAGCAGTTGGCGCGAATGCAGGTCGACGACGTTCAGCTGGGCGTTCTCACCGGCCGGCACGGCGTACACGACGTCGCGGCCGTCCGGCGTGTGGCCGACGGCGCCCTCCATGATCGTCAGCGAGCTGACGGGCGAGCCGAGGTCCTTGATGACGTCGGTGGACGGCCCGAACGGTTTGGTCGCCGGGCCGAGCGGCCAGTTCTCCGAGGGGAACGGATCAGGCAGATCCCCCGGCGGGGCCGCCGTGGCACGCAGCCCGCCCATGGCGAGCAGGCCGAGCGCGGCGGCGAAGGTGATCAACGCATGGCGGAATTGACGGCGCGAGAACATGGGCGGACTCCCTGCGACGTGGTTCATCGCAAGGTATAACGGTCATGACCGTAAAGTCCATAACCCAGGAATTATGGCCTGCGGCCGTAATTACGCGGCGAGCTTCTCCGCGACCTGGGCCAGCGACGGGTTGGTCATCGCGGTGCCGTCCGGGAAGACCACCGTCGGCACCGTCTGGTTGCCGTTGTTGACCTGCTCGACGATCTTCGCCGCCTCCGGGACCTGCTCGATGTCGACCTCGGTGAACTCGATGCCGGCTCGCTTGAGCTGGCCCTTCAGGCGGAGGCAGTAGCCGCACCACGGGGTCGAGTACATCGTGAAAGCAGCCATGTGGCCGACTCCTTGGGCTGGAGGGGAATTTGTCGGGCGTCCCGTCTAGGGTTGCCTTCGACGTATCCGAACCACGCCGTAGGTGGTGCTTGTTCCCGCATGTCCCAGCCAGTGAGCGAATTCACACGATCGGCCTCCGCCGAGGACCTCCTGGAGGCTCTCGACCCGGAGCAGCGGGCGGTCGCGACCGCCCTGCACGGGTCGGTCGTGGTGATGGCCGGCGCGGGCACCGGGAAGACCCGGGCGATCACGCACCGGATCGCGTACGGCGTGCGGACCGGGACGTTCGACCCGGTCCGGGTGCTCGCGGTGACGTTCACGCAGCGGGCGGCGGGGGAGATGCGCGGGCGGCTCGCCCAGCTCGGCGTCCAGGGCGTACAGGCCCGCACGTTCCACTCCGCGGCGCTCCGCCAGGCGCGGTTCTTCTGGCCGAAGGTGTACGGCGGGGAGCTGCCGCCGATCGTGGACCGGAAGTTCCCGCTGCTGACCGAGGCCGCGTCGCGCTGCCGGATCCGCGTCGACACGCCGGCGCTGCGCGACCTCGCCGGTGAGGTCGAGTGGGCCAAGGTGAGCAACGTCCGCCCGGACGACTACGCGAAGGTCGCGCCCCGGTCGGGGCGGACGCTCGCGGCCTTCGACCCGGCGACGATCGCCCGGGTGTTCGCGGCGTACGAGGACGTCAAGATGGAGCGCGGGCGGATCGACCTGGAGGACGTGCTGCTCTGTGCGGTCGCGCTGCTCGCGGAGGACGAGCGGGTGGCGGCGGAGATCCGCCGGCAGTACCGCACGTTCGTCGTGGACGAGTACCAGGACGTCTCGCCACTGCAGCAGAGCCTGCTCGACCTGTGGCTGGGCGGCCGCGAGGACGTCTGCGTGGTCGGCGACCCGGCGCAGACCATCTACTCGTGGGCCGGTGCCGAGCCGGAGAACCTGGTGCGTTTCGCCTCCCGGCACCCGTCGGCGACCCTGATCAAACTGGTCCGCGACTACCGGTCGACGCCGCAGATCGTGGAGGTGGCGAACAAGATCCTCGACGCGGCCGGCCCGACCGGGCTGCCGGGGCGGGTGACGTTGCGCTCGCAGAAGGAGGCCGGCCCGGTCCCGGTGTACCGGGAGTACTCCGACGAGGTCGCGGAGGCGGACGCGGTCGCGCGCGCCGTCGTTCGGCTGCAGGACGAGGGCGTGGCGCTGCGGGACATCGCCGTACTGTTCCGGACCAACGCGCAGTCGGAGAACTTCGAGCAGGCGCTGGCCGAGCGGAAGATCCCGACCGTACTGAAAGGCGCGGAGCGGTTCTTCGAGCGGGCCGAGATCCGGCAGGCCGCCGTACTGCTGCGCGGGCAGGTGAAGGCCGGGGACGCCTCGGACGAACTGCTGTCGACGGTGACCGGGGTGCTGGCCGGAGCCGGCTGGACCGCGGAGCCGCCGACCGGGACGGGCGCGGTGCGGGACCGGTGGGAGTCGCTGAGCGCACTGGTGACGATGACCTCCGACTTCGCCGCCGCCAACCCGGAGGCGCGGCTGCCTGAACTGATGGCGGAGCTCGACCGGCGGGCGACGATCCAGCACGCGCCGCTGGCCGAGGGCGTCACGCTGGCGACACTGCACGCGGCGAAGGGCCTCGAGTGGGAGTGCGTCTTCATCGTCGGGGCGCACGAGGGGACGCTGCCGATCAGCTACGCCCAGACGCCGTCCCAGGTGGAGGAGGAGCGGCGGCTGTTCTACGTCGGCGTGACGCGCGCGAAGCAGCAGCTGTTCGTCAGCTGGTCGACCTCCCGCTCGCCGGGCGGCCGCGGGACCCGCGGGCCGACCCGGTTCCTGGACCCGATCGGCGTCCGTACGGCGCGCTCCGAGTGGACCCCGTCCACGTCGGTCGGCTGGGAGCGCCCGGCGCGGTCGGTGCGCTCCGACCGGCCGATCCCGAAGTGCCGGGTGTGCGGCAAGGGCCTCCTCGAGCCGGGGGCCCGCAAGCTCGGCCGTTGCGAGGACTGTCCGTCCACGATCGACCAGAAGCTGTACGACGCGCTGATCGAGTGGCGCACCGGGCAGGCGGAGTCCGAGAAGATGCCGGCATTCGTGATCCTCACCGACGCCACGCTCACCGCGATCGCCGAGACCCGCCCGGCCGACGCCCAGGCGCTCCGCCAGATCCCGGGGATCGGCCACACCAAGATCACGAAGTACGGCGAGCACATCATCAATCTCTGCACCCGCTGACCGGCGTCCCCTCCGCCTACGCCGTCCAGCCGACCCTCTACCTGCCCGCTGGCCCACCGCGGAGCGAGCTGTTCGTCGAGTCGTGGGATCCGACAACGCTCACACCTGCGTCCGGAGAGCCCCAATTGAGGGGTTAACCACCGAGGTTGCCCGTTCGCCACCTTCATGCAGTCCGTGAACGGGCAATCTCAGTGGTTAACCCCTGAAACGAGCCGCGGGCCGGAACGGCATGTTCGGGAAACCTGTTGCCGGGTACGAGATGCCCGGCGCATGCTGGAGGACAGGCCGTGTTCTGCTCCTGGCAGACGTGGCAGTTAGGTGACAGAGGCAACGATCCCGGAGCGTGCGGACGGCGTCCCGGAGCGTGCCGGAGGCGTCCAGGATGTGATGCGAACCTGTCGCAGCAGCCAGATTCGGCCGCGGCGGCGGCAACTTCCGGCCAACTTCGCGAACTGGCGTTAAATAGTTTGCGGGCTCCGACATGGTCGGCGTACTGTTCTTTCTGCGGTCGAAGCCTGGCCGAAAACTTCAAACCACCATAGCGATCGAGCTAACCGCCCGCTTCGCCACAACGAGAGGAGGTGCCTTGGAAATGATTACCAACACGGTCAAGAAGCCGTTCAGCGACGCTGCCGCGCTGCCGTGCGCCCAGATCCCGGGTGCCTCGCCGCGTCTGCACGTCGCGACCGTTGTGCTGATGGCCAACGGCGCTGCCCAGTTCAAGGGCGGAGCCGTCGGCGATGTGAAGTACGGCGGTTCGGGTTCTCGAGCATGGAGTCCACCGGTCTGACAAGCGTCAGAGCCGGCACCTCCAGGCCGCGGAACCCACCAAGGGTCCCGCGGCCCTTTTGTTTGTCACAACAGTTTTGGCGACTACCAACCGGTAGTCGTCGAGGACGACAAGAGATCAGCAACAAAACAGTCACTGGGAGGTGACCGGAATGAGCGTGAGCTTCCTCGATGTCTTCACCGAGGTCGCAACGTCGCAGGACCTGCCCTGTCGGTCCTACGCGCCAGAACTCTTCTTCGCCGAATCGCCGGCGGACGTCGAGTACGCGAAGTCGCTCTGCACGACCTGCCCGCTGCAGGCCGAGTGCCTTGCCGGAGCGCTCGAGCGTTCCGAGCCGTGGGGTGTGTGGGGTGGCGAGCTGTTCGTCCAGGGTGTGGTGGTTCCGCGCAAGCGGCCCCGTGGGCGTCCCCGCAAGAGCGACACCGTAACCGCAGCCTGACGACGACAACCCCTACGAAAACGAGTCCGAACGATGACAACCCAGACTTACACCAGGAGCACCGAAATGCATTTACTTCATGAAGATCTCGCCCGTGCTCATTGTCGTTCTTCACTGAAGGACGCAGAGCAGAACCGGCGCTTCCGCCTCGCTCAGCAGATCGAGCGCGCGCAGAAGCAGGCCGAGCGGGCCGGCCGGCGAGCTGAGAGGGCCAGCGCACGCGCGCGCCTCGCACTCGCCCGCCTCGTCTGATCCACCAGAAACACAGCCTGACCAGCTGAAACACCGAGGGGCGGCACCCAAAGGGGGTGCCGCCCCTTCAGCTGTGCACCTGCAGTTGCAGCAGTCCGATCAGCGTGATCCCGCTGACGATCTCGTGCCGCGCGATCAGCCGTTGTACGTCGGCGATCGGCACCCACTCGATCCGGTCGGACTCGTTCCGCTCGGTCGGCTCACCGACGTACGTCGCACTCGTCGCCCGGAACACGAAGTGCCGCGAGTCCATGATCCCGGCAGCCGGCTCCGACCGGATGAGCTCGGTCAGCCCGTCCGCCCGCCACCCGGTCTCCTCCAGCAGTTCCCGGCCGGCCGCGGTCTCCGGGTCCTCCCCGTCCTCGATGATCCCCATCGGAATCTCCCACGCCCACGTGTCGGTCAGAAACCGGTGCCGCCACATCAGCAGCACCTGCTCGTCCCGCGTGACGACCGCCGCGGCGATGTCCTTCAGCCGCACTGCGTGGTAGTCGTACCGCTCCCCATCAGGTTGTTCGACGTCCAACCGCCGCACGCTCATCCACCGGTTACCCCAGACCTCACCCTCGCCGTGAACTGTCCATCGCACCCGGTGCACATTAGGGCATGCCGGTGCATTTGATGCCATTTCTTGATCTGAGCGGGGCGCCGAGAGAGCCTCGGAGCTACCGGAAGACGGCGAAGGTGAAGGCATGGCTTCTGACTGAGGACGCACCTCTGAGCACGGTGCTGGCCGATGGCACGCGTGAGACCGATCGGGTCGCGCCGGCGGGACACTGGGTGGTGGAGAACCCCGGGGGCGAGCGGTACGCCGTCGAGCCGGAGAAGTTCGAGGCCGGTTACGAGGCGTCCGGAGAGCCAGGAGTGTTCTCACCGAAGGGCCGCATCCGAGCTGTCGAGAACCCGACTGGCAGGCCGGTCCGGATCAACGCTCCGTGGGGCGAGCCGCAGTACGGCGCCGTGGACTGCGCGTTCGCCTGCACCGTCGGGCCCGACGGTTCGCTGGATCTCGCCAACCCGTACATCATCGGGCGCGCCGAACTACAGCAGACGTACTCCGAGGAAACCGCGCCGACCGCGGGAGAGCTGCCACCGACGAGGCTCGCTGCCGGGCAAGCGGAAGCCCTACCCTGAAGCCATGGCACGTGCTACCTGTGCGCTGTGTGGTCAGCAGGCGGAGTCAGAGGACGCGCTGTTGACCTGGATGACTTCGATCGAGGACGGCCACAAGCTGCTGTACTGCGATCGCTGTGCCCGCGAGAACGTCCGCAGCATCGAAGGCAAGCTCGACTCCGTCTACTGGTGAGTCAGTACTGATCGGGGAGTACGTGTGGAACACGTCCTCCCCGATCGGCTGGAACGTGCTGATCCCCGGCATCTCCTCGCCGTTCATGTCCACGATCCGCGGCCCGTTCGACCACGCGTACCGCCAGCTCCCGCTGAGTCCGGAAGCGCAGCAGCACCGGCGCACCCGGACGTCGTCAGCGCAGTCTCCGCTCCTGGGCAGAACATCCATTCGAAGGTATGTCGATGCCGAGCCGCTCCGATCGACGCAGTGAGTGAAGACACTCCTGTGAAAGGACCGGATCATGACCCCCACGCTCGTTCCGAACACCGTGGCGACCGGCAGGCGGCAGTGGATCGCGCTGAGCGTGCTGTGCCTCGCGACCCTGCTCGTCTCGCTGGACCTGTTCGTGATGCTGCTGGCGATCCCCGCGGTCACCGAGGCGCTCGGCGCCACCGGCAGCCAGCAACTGTGGATCCTCGACGTGTACGGGTTCATGGTGGCCGGCCTGATGATCACGATGGGCACCCTCGGCGACCGGCTCGGCCGGCGCCGGCTGCTGCTGATCGCCGCGGCCGTGTTCGGGGTCGCCTCGGTCGTCGCGGCGTACTCCGTGAATCCGGGCATGCTGATCGGCGCCCGCGCGGTGCTAGGTATCGCAGGGGCCGCGATCGCGCCGTGCACCCTTTCGCTGATCTCCACGCTGTTCCCGGACGAGCGGCAGCGGGCGACGGCGCTCGGCGTCTGGGGCGGCTGCTTCACCGTCGGCGCCATCGTCGGCCCGATCGTCGGCGGCGTACTGCTGAACCATTTCTGGTGGGGCTCGGCGTTCCTGATCGGCGTACCCGCGATGGTGGTGCTGCTGGCGGTCGGGCCGGTGTTGCTGCCGGAGTACCGCAACGAGAAGGCCGGGCGGATCGACGTACCGAGTGTCGTGCTGTCGCTGCTGGCGATCCTGCCGGCCATCCACGGTCTGAAGCATCTGGCGGCGCACGGGGCCGACCTCCAGTCCGTCGGCGCGCTGGTGGTCGGTGCGGCGTTCGGCTGGATCTTCGTACGGCGGCAGCTGCGGCTGGCGGATCCGCTGGTGGATGTGCGGCTGTTCACGCGGCGGACGTTCAGCGTCACGCTCGGCAGTATGACGGCGTACTCGATGCTGTCCGGCGGCGTGATGGTATTCGTGGCGCAGTACTTCCAGCTGGTCAAGGGGATGAGCCCGCTGCAGGCAGGGCTCGCGCTGGTGCCTGGGATGGTCACCTCGACCATCGGCTTCCAGTTGGCGCCGCGGCTCGCACAGCGGATCCGCCCGGGCGTCCTGATTCCGGCCGGGGTCGCGTTCACGGTCTCGGGGATGATCGTGGTCAGCCTCACGACGTCGACCACCGTGCTGGTGATCGCGTTCGCGGTCGAGTGCTTCGGGCCCGGTGCGCTGGTCATCCTGGGGACGAACCTGGTGATCGGCTCGGTCCCCCCGGAGAAGGCGGGCTCGGCGGGTGCGCTGACGCAGACCGGGAACGAGTTCGGGTACTCGCTCGGCATCGCGGTCCTGGGCAGCGTGGTGACCGCCGTGTACCGCAGCCGGACGGGCGGCAACTCGCTCGTCGAGACGATCACCCAGGGCGCCACGGGCGACGTACTGGCTCAGGCTCGCGAGGCCTTCACGTCCGGACTCCACCTCGCCGCCGGCATCACGGCGCTGGCCCTGGGGCTGATGGCGATCCTGCTCGCCGTCACGCTGCGGGCGCTGCCGGCCCTCAGTCGTCGGTGAAGCCGGGCAGCAGCTCCTCGAGCACCGACCGGAACGGCGCCTCCGCCTCGAGCTGCGACAGTACGGCCATGCCGCCGATCCACACCCGGTGGATCAGCAGGTACGACGGCGGCATGTTCAGGCGCAGGGCGAGCGACGCGTTCGGCGACCGGAAGTCACCCGTCCGGTTCGCCTGCGCGCGCATCCACGTCCGGCTGAACTGGAACGTCGCCTCCCGGGCCGGCTCCGCGAACGGCGCCAGGTAGGCCATCAGCTGCTCCGGATCGATGTCCATCCGCGGCTTGATGAAGCCCTCGGCCTTGAGTCCGTCCCGGACCGCGAGACCGTCGCCCTTCAGCGAGATCCGCAGCAGTCGCCCGATGGCCGGGGGCAGCCCGTCCGGGAGCCGCGCGCAGAGGCCGAAGTCGACCACGCCGAGCCGTCCGTCCGCGAGCACCCGGAAGTTCCCCGGGTGCGGGTCCGAGTGCAGCAGACCGGCGTACTTCGGCCCACTGAACATGAACCGGACGTACTTCAGCCCGATCGCGTCCCGCTCCTCCTGGCTGCCGCCGCTGATGTACGACGACAGCGGACGGCCCTCGATCCACTCGGACACGATCACCGAGGGGGAGTGCTTCACGACCCGCGGGACGACGAACTCCGGGTGGTCCCTGAACGCATCGGCGTACTGCTGCTGCGCCTGCGCCTCGCGGTCGTAGTCGAGCTCCTCGCCGATCCGCTCCTGCAGCTCCGCGATCAGCGGCTTCACGTCCAGGCCGGGGATCAGCGAGCCGATCGTGCGACCGAACCGGCCGAGCTGGCGGAGGTCCGCGCGGAGCGCCTCGGCGGCGCCCGGGTACTGCAGTTTGACCGCGACCTCGCGGCCGTCCTTGAGCCGTCCGCGGTGCACCTGGCCGATCGACGCGGCCGCCGCGGGTACTTCGTCGAACTCGTCGAACCGGTCCCGCCAGCGCTTGCCGAGCTCCCGGGACAGGATCGTGTCCACGGTCGCGCCCGGCATCGGCGGAGCGGAATCCTGCAGCTTGGTCAGGGTGGCCCGGTACGGCGCCGCGAGCTCCTCGGGCATCGCCGACTCCATCAGGCTGAGCATCTGCCCGAACTTCATCGCGCCGCCCTTGAGCTCGCCCAGGACGGCGAACAACTGGTCCGCCGTACGGCGCTGGAACTCGGCCAGCACGGCCTCGGCGGGAGCGCCGCCGATGCGCTTGCCCAGACCGACCGTGGCCCGCCCGGCGGCACCGAGCGGCAGGCTGGCGAGTTTCGCGGTCCGGCTCAGCGCCTTACGAGGAAGGTCCGACACCCCTCCATTCTGTCCGGTCGCCCAAGCCGGGACGACGGAGGGGCGGTGCCGGACCCGTGTTGCAGGTCCGGCACCGCCCCTACGACTTGGTGCGTCAGGCCTTGCCGAGGATCCGGTTCAGGTTCGTACCGCACTCGGGGCACTTGGCCTTCGCCATGCGCGTGCCCTTGTCGTTGACCTTGACCTCGCCGTCGGCGGTGCGCTTGGCCTTGCACTTGACGCAGTAGAACTCGCCGCTCCAGGTCTCTGCCATGAGGGCCCTCTCCTTGCTCTGAATTCCAGCCCGGGGCCTCGCCCCGGGCAGTCGTTGGATGCTAACGGCAGACCGTCCTGCCGTAGGCCGTTCGGCCCAGTCGGGATTCACCCTACGGCCTCCTGGCGCAGGCTCAAGCGCACCTGGTGGTCCGCGCGCCGCCGGAATCCCCCGAGGAAAGCCCTTACCGAAACTTTCGCCGGCGCAGAACAGGCTCCCGGTGGTCCGCCTCCGGAACCGCTCGGCTTCCCCTCCGAGCAGTCCCGGAAGCGGTCCGGGAGCCTGTTGCAGACGACGCTAGGAGTCCCGGGCCGCAGAGGCAAGCCCAGGTTGTCCACGCCTGTGGATAACTCTGTGCGTAACTTGTGGGGCGCGCCGCCTGGTGCTGTGGACGAGCGGGGGAACACGGTGTGAACAACGGGGATCGACGGGATCAAGATCAGGGGCTTGACCTGCGGAAACGCTGATCCACAGGGTGTGCACCGAAGAAAGTTGTCGGATTCGGGGGGTACATTTTTGAGCCATGGCCGACTCTTCAGCGCGCCCGATCCCGCCGTACGTGGATATCCGTCGCAGCAAGCGCCGCAAGCGCACGGTCAGCGCCTACCGGGACGGCGAGCGGGTGGTCGTGCTGATGCCCGACCGGCTGTCCGCCGCCGAGGAGGCGCGCTGGGTCGAGACCATGCTGGCGCGGCTCGAGAAGCAGCGCAGCCGATCGCGCGTGTCGGACGAAAAATTGTTGGCCAGAGCACACGAACTCGCGTGTCGCCACCTCCCCGAAGTGCCCGAACCTGCGTCTGTGAGGTGGGTTTCGAACCAAAACAGACGATGGGGATCCTGCACTCCGGCGGACCGGTCGATCCGGTTGAGCACCCGGCTGCAGTCGATGCCGGCGTGGGTCGTGGACTACGTCCTGGTCCACGAACTGGCCCATCTGATCGAGCCGACGCACAATGCGAACTTCTGGGATCTGGTCCACCGCTACCCCAAGGCCGAGCGCGCCGAGGGCTACCTCGAAGGCGTCTCGGCCGCCGCCTCCCTGGACATCGAGGACTTCTGACGCCTCCCGTACGACGTACGGGAAAGGGACGCGTGGGGTCCTCCTCAGGGTGACTTGGGGGGTCTCCTGCATGGTCGCGACCCGTCTGCGAGAGCCAGGCTTCTTCCCGTAGCCAGCGCCGCGCCAGGTGCGCTGGGGTGGGGCGCCGGTGGGGGCGCAGAGGGGCAGGGAACGTATGGCCAGGGGACAGCTCACGGTACGTGCGGCGCGCTGGAGCGCCACCCATCCGTGGCGGGCGATCGCGATGTGGCTTGTCGTCGTGGTCGCCTGTTTCGCACTCGGCTCCGTGACCGGAACCAAGAAGTCGACCGACGAGGGGAACATCGGCGAGGTCACCCGGGCGGACAACATCGTCAAGTCCGGCAACTTCGACGCCCCGGCCGTGGAGAGCGTGCTGATCACGGCGCCGTCCGGGCAGCTCGACCAGGCGGCCGCCCGGAAGGCCGCCGGCACGGTCATCCAGCAGATGCGCGGCCTCGGTGGCGTCGCGGACGTCGCTCAGCCGATGCCGTCGCCGAAGGGCGACGCGGTGATCGTCCGGGTGACGCTGAAGGACGCGCCGCAGGGCACGACCGACGACTCCAGGGTGCAACCGCTGCTCGACGCCACCGCCAAGGTGCAACAGCAGTACCCGGACCTCCGCGTCGAGGAGGTTGGCGGACTGTCGATCGGCAAGGCGCTCAACGAGACGCTGGGCAAGGACTTCAAGCGGGCGGAGATGTTCAGCCTGCCGGTGACGCTGGCGATCCTGCTGCTCGCGTTCGGCGCCCTGATCGCCGCGTCGGTGCCGCTGCTGCTCGCGCTGTCCGCGGTCGCCGCCGCGATCGGCCTCTCGGCCGCCGCGTCGCAGCTGGTGCCCGCGGTCGACGCCGTGAACAGCGTGATCCTGCTGATCGGGATGGCGGTCGGCGTCGACTATTCGCTCTTCTACCTGCGCCGTGAACGCGAGGAACGCGCCAAGGGCCGCGGCCACGTCGATGCGGTCGAGATCGCCGCGGCGACCTCCGGCCATGCGGTCGTGGTCTCCGGTACGGCGGTGATCATCTCGATGGCCGGCCTGTTCCTGGCCCGGGACGCGGTGTTCTCGTCGTTCGCGGTCGGGTCGATCCTGGTCGTCGCGGTCGCCGTCGTGGGTTCGCTGACCGTGCTTCCCGCCGTACTCGCGAAGCTCGGCCGCTGGGTCGACCGCCCGCGGATCCCGCTCGTCTGGCGGCTGACCGCGAGCAAGGGGCAGCCGCGGTTCTGGCCGACCGTGCTGAAGCCGGCCCTGAAGCGCCCGATCGCCACCCTGCTGGTCGCCGTCACCGCGCTGCTCGCGATCGCGTCACCCGCGCTGGGTATGACGCTGAAGTTCCCGGGAACCGAGGACCTGCCGCGGACAACGTCGGTGATGAAGGCGTACGACCGGCTGACCGCGGCGTTCCCGAGCACGGGCACCAGCCACGAGGTCGCCGTACGGGCGCCCGCCAACGAGCAGTCCGCAGTACAGGCCGCACTGGCGGAGCTGATGCAGAAGACCAAGGGTGATCCGTTGTTCGCAGCGGACGGCCTGGAGAAGCCGCGGTTCTCGAAGGACGGCACGGTCGCGACACTCGAGGTCGCCACGCCGTACGAGGGCGGCAGTAAACAGGCCCGCGACTCACTCGCCAAGCTCCGCAAGGACCTGATGCCGGAGACCGTCGGGAAGGTGCCAGGCGTCGAGTACGCCGTCGGCGGCTTCGTGGCCGCGGACGTGGACTACGCGGCCCACACCCGGGACAAACTCCCGCTGGTGATCGGATTCGTCCTGCTGCTGACGATGATCGTGATGATGGCGACGTTCCGCTCGGTCGTCGTCGCGATCACCGCGATCGTGCTCAACCTGCTCAGCGCAGGAGCGGCGTACGGCGTCGTCACCGCCGTCTTCCAGAACACGTGGGCCGAGGGCCTGCTCCACTTCCGCTCCAACGGCGCGGTCGTCAGCTGGCTCCCTCTGTTCCTCTTCGTCGTCCTGTTCGGCCTCTCGATGGACTACCACGTCTTCGTGGTAAGCCGAATCCGCGAAGCGGTACTGCGAGGCGTCCCAACCCGCCAGGCGGTCGCCGAAGGCATCACCGGATCAGCCGGCGTCGTAACCAGCGCAGCCGCCGTAATGATCGGCGTCTTCGCAGTCTTCGCCACCCTGAGCACCCTGGACATGAAACAGCTGGGCGTAGGCCTGGCGGTAGCAATCCTGATCGACGCAACGATCATCCGCGCCGTAGTCCTCCCCAGCATCATGACCCTCCTAGGCGAAGCCAACTGGTGGGCCCCCAAGTGGCTCCGCCCCACGCCCGCCAAACACTCTGCAGCACCGACCCCCGACGAACAACGAGAACTGACCCCGGTCGGCTGACAACCGACTCGCACACCGCGGACGTCGATGGCGACCGATCCGATGGGCCGACCAACGTTCTCCCGGTCGGCCCACCCAGACCAAGAACCCGGGTGGGCCGCGCTTCCGGCCCAACCTAGGCCCCGCGAAAGGCCGGCCGCACAGTCAGCTGGGTGTGCCGAACCGCCGCAATTTGAGGGGTTCACCTCTCACATTGCCCGTTCACCCCCCGCACACCATTGGCGAAGGGGCGATGTCATGGGTGAACCTCTCACAGCGGGTGCCGCCACCAAGGGAGATGGACCGCTCTGATCGCGACGGCGAGCAGACTCCACGGACCTTCGCCGCCAGCGGCCCCAGGTCATCCCGCCCGAAGACCACGTCTCCGTACGCATCCACTCACCCGAGCTTCGGGAAGCACCCGCCAGCGGGCAGAGCGGCCTCGATGTCGTCCCACCACTCGTGTGGTCGCGGCGCGGAGTTGCGGCTCCTCGGCGATTGAAATCGTTCGGGGTACGGCGGCCGGGGCGGGCAGGATGTGGCTATGGGAGATCGGGCAGCGGTTCTGGAGGAAGTGGCCGGGGCGGTGTTGGGGGTCGAACGGGAGCATCCGGTGCGGGTGGCGGTCGACGGGTGTTCGGCGGCGGGGAAGACGACGTTGGCGGACGAGTTGGCCGACGTACTGCGGCGTCGTGCCGAGCGGGAGGTGATCCGCGCCGGATTCGACTACTTCAAGCGGCCGCCCGAGCTGCGTACGACGTACCCGCTCGAGTCGCCGGAGAGCTACTACTACGAGGTGTACGACAACGAGGCGATCCGTGCGCGTCTCCTGGAACCCCTCGGCCCGGGCGGAAGCCGGCGCTACACAACCGCGCTTCGCGAGGCCAATGCCATCACCGCCCTGGACGCACCCGTCCAAACCGCTTCACCACAAGCGATCCTGATCGCCGACGGTTGCTTCCTGCAACGACCCGAACTGGACGACTGCTGGGACCTCCGCATCTACGTACACATCACCTTCGAGACAGTCCTCCACCGAGGCACCGAACGCGACGCCGCCTGGATGGACTCCCCAGAAGCCGCCGCCCACCGCTACCGCACCCGCTACATCCCAGCCGAACGCCTGTACGTCGACCACCTCAACCCCGCCACCCACGCCCAACTACTCATCAACAACGAAAACCCGACCAACCCGACGCTCAGTCGGTAGCGGCCAACTGATCAGCCCATCCGAACCGAAATCGGGTGGGCTGCTGATCTTTCATGGCAATGTCCCGGCTGTCTTCTCGCGCGCAGGGAACCGGACCCAGGCGCTCACCGACAACGGCACCTCGACAGAGGGTTACGACCCCGACGGGCAGCTCACCCAACGCATCGCCGCCGCCGGCACCGCCGACTTCACCTATCTGAACGGCCGCCCGGCGACCGTCACCGACCCGGTCACCCGGGTGCTGCAGACCCTCGGCTACAACGCGGCCGGGCAGCTCGCGTCGATCGACTACGGCTCCGGCCGGGTCCGCACGATCGGTTACGACCCGTACGGCCGGATGAACTCTGATGTGTTGAAGGCTGGATCGACCTCGGTGTCGTCGATCGCCTACGGCTACGACGCCGACAACAACGTCACCTCGAAGATCACCGCCGGTGTTGCCGGTGCCGGGAACAACACCTACGTCTACGACCAGCTTGGACGGCTCACGTCTTGGACGAAGGGAACCAGCACCACCAGCTACGGGTGGGACGCCGACTCCAACCGCACCAAGATCACCACCACCGCTGGTACCAAGCTCGCGTCGTACGACGAACGCAACCGGCTCCTGGACGACGGCACCTCCATCTACACCTACTCACCGCGCGGCGCGCTACTCACCCAGGCAACCACCAGCACCGGCAGCGATGGCACCACGACCACGACGACTGAGGCGTTCAGCTTCGACGCGTTCGACCGGATGATCACGCGCTCCGCCCGCGACTTCACCTACGACGCTCTCGATCGCCCCGTCCAAGCCGGCACCGCAAGGATGCGCTACGACGGCTTCAGCAACGAGGTCGTGTCCGACGGCACCCAGTTCTTCGGCCGCTCCGTCTCCGACGGACTCCTGGCGGTCGGGTACGACACCACCAAACGCCTCGTCCTGGCCGACCGCCACGGCGACGTCTTCGCCGGCTTCGACCCCGCCGACACCACCCTGTCCGCTGGCCTGCCCGACTCCGGTACTTACGACCCGTTCGGCAACTCCACCAGCGCCACCGGCCTCAAGTACCGCGTCGGCTACCAAGGCGACTGGACCGACCCCCGTTCCGGCGATGTCAACCAAGGCGCCCGCTGGTACAACCCAGGCACCGGCACTTCAACAGCCGCGACACGATCAGCCTCGCAGGCGGCGCAGCCAGCTCCGTCCTCAACCTCTACGCCGGCGGCAACCCCCTCACCTACAACGACCCCGACGGCCACAGCCGTGTCGACCCGGGCGGCAGCGACAGCCAGTGCTACCACGACCGGAAGAAGCCGGTTACTCCCGAAGAGGGTTGGCCGCGTTACGACATTACCTGCGATCCGCCGCCTCCGCCGAAGGGCGGCTGCAAGCAGACCAACACCTGCCCTCCGAAGAAGTGCACGACTCCAGGCGGCGGGAAGAACTGCCCACCGAAGAAGGATCCAGGTAAGACGAACCCGAAGAGGTGCGATGGCGGTGGTGGCGGGGGCTGTAAGAAGAACTGCGGACCCAACTGCAAGACCACCAGTTGCAGGCCTAAACCCCCGCCCCCACCGGTCTGCGACCCCCAGTGCCAGCTCAACAAGAAGATCAAGGCCGAACGAGACCAGATCGACGACAACGCCCAAAACAAGGCGGACACACCCCCTGGCGATCCCGTCTGCGCCAGCGGCAACCCACTCTGCCCAACCGGCCCCTCACAGCCAGCCACCGTCGTCACCTCCGGCAACGACCTAACCAACGAAACCGCCGCTTGGTCGGACCGGCAGGCATAGGCGCCGCTGTCGGCACCGCGGGTGTCGGCGGTCTTATCATCGCAATCCAGCAGATCATCGACCAGATACTCCAAAATGTTGCCCCGGGCTCGGGCTCGTCTTCAAACGCCGGCGGCGCCGACAAGTCCGGCACAGCCGCGCAGCCACCAGACCCGGATGACGATGAGGAAGCAAATCGACTGGCGAAGAACATCACTAAGCATTCCGATGAGTCTGCTGCGCGACCGGACGGTGAGGGGTCGCATTATGTTTCCGGCGTACGGCCAGATCAACTCGAAACCTACGTGGCAGACGTCCTGAAGGGGCGGGTCCCGAATATCGAGACGAGGTATCTGCATAATGGTAGAGTTGGCTATTGGGATCCTGCCAAGAAAGCTGTGGTTCTCGAAGATGGCGACGGTGGCAGCGTGTATACGCCAAAGAACGGCTACGACTATTTCAAGAGGCTGAAGTAGAGCCTGGAGGGAATTGAATGCTTTGGTCTCGCTCAGCCTAGTCGAGTTCGATGTCTTGCAGCGGGTCGCATTGCAGTTCACGGATATATCTTCAAGATTCCTCGAGTCGATCAACGCGACAGATGAGGACGTGGAGCGTATTTGGTCCCTGCTCGATTCTGCTGGAGCGGCGGATGGCGCAGTTCAAGCATTCCAGTTGGATGTCTCCGCCGACGAGGGCCAGTTGGCGAGAATTCATGTCGAGGCCCAGAGCGTGCGTATCTGCGTAACTCGGAGAGAGCATTCTTTGATCTGTCAGCTTGGTACGCGTGCTCAGTCTGGCTTCGGTGATCCAGAATTGTATTATCGGACTGGGTATCGAATGCCTCAGATTCGTGACGTATTCAAGAAAATCTGCGGCTGACTGCGAGTCTGCAGCGGCTGCTATTCCTCGTCGGTGTAAGTGTAGTTGTAGCTGCGGGTCCGGAAAGATCGGCCGCTGGGTTGTGGTTGATGTTCTTCGGGTCAGTTGGTGGCTTGGCGGGCTCGGTGGGTGGCGGCTTTTACTCGGCTTTGGCATTGGGGGGAGTGGAAGCGGCGTTGGCCGTTTTTGGAGGTGTCTACGAAGACTCGGTCGCAGTGGGGGGCTGCGCAGACGCCCAGGCGGCCGGCTAGGTCGCTGCCTACTGCTAGGGCTAGGCCTGCGGCGCAGCCTGCGGCCCAGCCGTTGGCCAGTTGTTCGTCGGGGCCGTGGAAGTGGAGGCTCCAGGGGCGGTCGCGGCCGCGGTCCAGTTGAGGGCGGGCGTTGGTGTCGCGGAGCAGGGTGTTGATTTCGGTGGCGGCTGCGTCCAGGTCGCCGGCGTGGGCGGACTCGAAGACGATTCGCATTCGCTGAGCGAGGTGGACCAGGCGGCGGGAGTCGTCCAGCGGTGGGTGCGTGCTCGGCGGGTATCCGATCGCGGTCAGGGCGTCGGCCACCGCGGACGTGACCGATTCGGGGTCGTCGGTCGGTGCGGAGTACGGCGTACCGCCTGAGTAGCCGGGCGTGAGCCGGTTGACGTACTCGACCGAGGCTGTGAGCACGCTGCGGGCATGACTATCAAAAGACACTTGACCAGTCATGCAGTACCTCCGTAGGCTCGGGCTTGCGTGACCGATCATAGCCACTTAGACAGTCATGGGGGTTCGGTATGAGCGTCGTTGCCGCGACGAGAGGACTCTCGCGAGCCGTGTGGATCCTGATTGTCGCGCGGGCGGTGAACAAGATCGGGGCGTTCACGCTGCCGTTTCTGGGGGTGGTGCTGGCGGTCGAGTTCAAGGCTTCGTTGACCGAGACCGGGGTGATCCTGGCGGTCTTCGGTGCGGCGACGATTCCGTCGCGGCTGCTGGGTGGGCAGTTGGCGGATCGGCTCGGGCGGCGGCGGACGATCGTGCTCGGGCTGGTCGGGTGTGCGGTCGGGCAGTTGTGGATCGCGTTCAGTCACGCGATCTGGTCCGCATTACTGGCGACTGTCCTGCTTGGGCTGGCGTTCGAGATCTACGAGCCGCCGAGCCAGGCGATGATCGCCGACGTCACCGAGCCCGAGGACCGCCCCGCCGCGTACGGCATGTACAGCGCGGCGCTCGCCGCCGCAGGCGTCCTCGCCGGACTACTGGCGGCGGCAATCAGCCACAGGGACCTCCGCTGGCTCTTTGTAGCTGACGCCGTCACCTGCCTTTCCTGCGCAGCCTTAGTAGCCGTCGCCCTCCCGCGCGACGTACGCCGACCCGCACCCGCCGAGGTGCTTCCTGGGGCGGTCTCCGCGTGGCGGGATGGGCGGTTGTTGTTGCTGTTGGGGAGTGGGACGGTGTTTGCGACTATCTATATGCAGCTCGTCATCGGGCTGCCGCTGACGCTGCTGGAGCAGGGGCTGCCGAAGTCCGGTACCGGCATCATCCTTGCCGTTTCGGCGGTCACGTTGATTGCGGCGCAGCGCCTGCTCCGGCTTCAGAAGCTCGACGACTTCCGGTCGATCGCGATCGGCTACGTGCTCTTGGCGGCTGGGCTACTGACCAGTGCGTTCGCCCACACGCTGCTGGTTTTCGTGCTCGCCGCCGTGCTGTGGAGTCTCGGCGACCTGTTCCTGCTGACCCGGTACCTCACGCAGGCGTCCGGGTTCGCGCCGGACGAGGCGCGTGGACGCTATCTCGCGATCTTCGGACTGAGCTGGGGTATCGCGACCACGATCGCCCCGCTCACGGTCACCCAGCTGCTCAAGACGTCCGGCCCGACAGGACTCTGGCTCACCAGCGCCGCGGTCGCCGGCGTGCTCGCAGTACCGCAGCCGTGGTTCAGGAAGCGGCTGGCTCCAGCCTGACGGTCAGGCCCTTGGCGACCGGTGTGTTGCTGCCCTTGGCGAGATCGTCGGCCGACATCAGCACGTTGGTCTCCGGGTAGTACGCCGCGACGCACCCGCGAGCCGTCGGGTACGACACCAGCCGGAAGTGCGAGGCCCGCCGCTCGACGCCCTGGAACTCGCTCACGATGTCGACGTACTGACCATCCTTCAACCCCAGCTCCGCCAGGTCGTCCGGATGCACGAACACCACCTCGCGCGTCCCATGGATCCCGCGATACCGATCCTCGAGTCCGTAGATCGTCGTGTTGAACTGGTCGTGGCTGCGCAACGTCTGCAACAGGAGCCGACCAGGTGCCGTCGGCAACCAGGTCAGATCGTTCGCGGTGAACTGCGCCCGCGCATCCGACGTCTTGAACTCGCGCTTGTCCCGCGCCGCATGCGCCAGCAGGAATCCGCCGTCCCCGTCCCGCAGCCGGTCCTCGTAGTTCTCGTACCCGTCCGCGACCCGCCCGATCCGCTGCCGGATCAGGCTGTAGTCGTCGGCGAAGTCCGCCCACGGAATCTGCCCGACGTCCGGTACGACGGCCTGCGCCAGCCCGCACACGATCCCGATCTCGGACTTCAGCTCCGGCGCCGGCGGAATCAGGTTTCCCTTCGACAGATGTACGGCGCCCTGCGAGTCCTCGACCGACACGGACTGCGGGCCCGCTGCGGTGTGGTCGTGGTCCGTCCGCCCGAGCGTCGGCAGGATGAGCGCCTCGCGGCCGGTGACGGTGTGCGACCGGTTCAGCTTCGTCGACACGTGCACGGTGAGGTCGCACTCGCGCAGCCCACGGTGCACCACCTCGGTGTCGGGCGTCGCGGACGCGAAGTTGCCGCCCATCGCGAAGAAGACCCGGACGTCGCCGTCCCGCAGTCGCTTCACGGTCGCGGCCGCGTCGATACCGTGCTCCCGCGGCGACGTGAACGAGAACTCGTGGTCGAGGCGGTCCAGGAACTCGTCGGGCATCTTCTCCCAGATCCCCATGCTGCGGTCGCCCTGGACGTTCGAGTGCCCGCGCACCGGACACGGCCCGGCGCCCGGTTTGCCGATGTTGCCCTGCAGGAGCAGCACGTTGACGACCTCGCTGATCGTCGCGACCGCGTCCCGGTGCTGGGTCAGCCCCATCGCCCAGCAAACCACGGTTGCCTTGGACTGGATGAAACGCCCAGCGAGCTCCTCGATCTCGGCCCGCCGCAGCCCGGTGGCCTGCTCGACCGCCGGCCAGTCCAGCTCGGTGTTGTGCTTGGCGTACAGCTCGAAGCCGCTGGTGTGCGAGTCGATGAACGACTTGTCCAGCACGGTCCCCGGATTCGCCGCCTCGGCCTGCAGCAGAAGGTGGCCGAGGGCAAGGAACAGCGCCTGGTCGCCGCCGATCCGGATCCCGAGGTGCTGGTCCGCGAGCTGGGTACCCTTGCCGACCAGGCCGCGCGGCTTCTGCGGGTTCATGAAGCGCATCAGGCCGGGCTCGGGCAGCGGGTTGACCGCGACGATCTCGGCGCCGTTGCGCTTGGCGACCTCGAGGTGGGTGAGCATCCGCGGCGCGTTGGTGCCCGGGTTCTGCCCGACGACCACGATCAGCTCGGACTCCTCGAGCATCTTCAGCGTGACCGCGCCCTTACCGCTGCCGATCACCCGGGACAGCGCCGTACCGGAGGACTCGTGGCACATGTTCGAGCAGTCCGGGAGGTTGTTGGTCCCGTACGCGCGCACGAACAGCTGGTACAGGAACGCGGCCTCGTTGCTGGTCCGCCCGGAGGTGTAGAAGACCGCGTCGTCGGGGTCGACGAGCGCCTTGAGGTGTCGCGCGACGACCTGGAACGCCTCGTCCCAGCCGACCGGCTCGTAGTGCGTGGCGCCGGCCCGGAGCAGCATCGGCTCCGTGATCCGGCCGAGCTTGCCGAGGTCGAACTCGGAGATGCGCTCGATGTCGGCCACCGAGTTCTGCACGAAGAAGTCGCGTGGCACCCGCTTGCGCGTCGCCTCCCAGGCCACCGCCTTGGCGCCGTTCTCACAGAACTCCGCCGCGTGCTTGTGCTCCGGATCCGGCCACGCGCAGGACGGGCAGTCGAACCCGCGGTCCTGATTCATCTTCAGGAAGACCCGGCCGCTGCGGACCGGTCCCATCTCGCGGAGACCGAACTTGAACGACGACAGCACGGCGGGCACGCCGGCGGCCTTCTGCTTCGGCGGTTCGATATCGACCATGGTTTCAACAATAGGCCTGCCTATCGTGACGCGCTGCTTCGATAGGCCCGGTTGTGGATAAGTGGCGCACACCACTACAGCCGAGGCGTGGGATATGTGTCCCCATCCCATAGTCCTTGCCGTCGCTGATTCCTACAGTCGTCCGCCATGGAGACCCGTCGAGCCCTTGTCACCGGTGCAGCGTCCGGTATCGGCGCTGCGTGCGCCCAGCGCCTGGCCGCGGACGGTGTCCACGTGGTGGCCGTCGACCTCGACCGGGCTGGGCTTGACGCGCTGGAGGGTGTCGAGACGGTAGTAGCCGACCTGTCGGACCTGGAGCGGCTGCAGAAGCTCCCGGTGGACGTAGACATCCTGGTGAACAACGCAGGGGTACAGCAGGTCGCACCGATCGAGCAGTTCCCTCCGGAGCGGTTCAGCTACCTCATCCGGCTCATGCTGGAGGCACCGTTCCGGCTGATCCGGCAGACGCTGCCCTACATGTACGGCGCCGGCTGGGGCCGTGTGGTCAACATCAGCTCGGTCCACGGGCTACGGGCCAGTCCTTTCAAGGCGGCGTACGTCGCTGCGAAGCACGGGCTCGAGGGACTCAGCAAGGTGGTCGCCCTGGAAGGTGCCGCGCACGGGGTGACCAGCAACTGCGTGAACCCGGCGTACGTCCGTACGCCGCTCGTCACCGCGCAGCTGGCGGACCAGGCCGCAACGCACGGTCTGTCCGAGTCAGAGGTGCTGGACAAGGTCCTGCTCGAACCGGTCGCGGTCAAGCGGCTGATCGAACCGGCCGAAGTGGCGGAGCTGGTGGCCGTACTGTGCGGCCCCGCGTCGGCCTCCATCACGGGGAGCTCGTTCGTACTCGACGGCGGCTGGACCGCCCACTAACTCAGGAGCCCGCCCATGACAGCAACACAACCAGTCCAGACCCGTACGTCGATCGTCCGGGTGGTCGGCGCCAGCCTCGTCGGTACGACGGTCGAGTGGTACGACTTCTTCCTGTACGGGGTCGCCGCGTCGGTGGTGTTCGGCGACCTGTTCTTTCCCAAGGGCGAGCAGCTCACGGGGACGCTGCTGAGCTTCGCCACGTTCGCAGTGGGCTTCTTTGCGCGGCCTATCGGCGGTGTTGTGTTCGGGCACTTCGGTGATCGCCTAGGTCGCAAGCAGTTGCTGGTGCTGTCGCTGTTGATGATGGGGCTCGCTACGTTCGCCATCGGCCTGCTCCCGACGTACGCACAGGTCGGTGCGCTCGCTCCGGTCCTGCTGACCGTACTGCGGCTCATCCAAGGGTTCGCACTGGGCGGGGAGTGGGGTGGGGCAGTTCTTATCGTGTCGGAGCATGGTGATCCGGCACGGCGTGGTTTCTGGGCGTCCTGGCCGCAGGCTGGTGCCCCCGCGGGTCAGTTGATCGCGAACGGCGTACTGGCCGGGCTGGCTGCGTTCCAGTCGGACACTGACTTCAACCGGTGGGGCTGGCGCATTCCGTTCCTGCTGTCCGCAGTGCTCGTCCTGGTGGGGCTGTGGGTGCGTCTGCGGATCGAGGAGTCACCGGTGTTCCAGGAGGCCCGCGCAAAGCAGGAGCCGGCCGACAAGCTGCCGATTCTCGAGGTGATCACGCGCTACCCGCGCGAAGTACTCACGGCGATGGGCGCGCGGATGGCGGAGAACGTCAGCTACTACATCTTCACGATCGTGATCGCGACGTACGCGAAGGAACACCTCGGGATGGGGAAGTCGTTCGCGCTGAACGCGGTACTGATCGGTGCGGCCGTGCACTTCTTCGCGATCCCGCTGTGGGGCGCGTTGTCGGACCGCATCGGCCGGCGGCCCGTCTATCTGATCGGCGCGGTCGGTGTCGGCGTCTGGGGATTCGTGTTCATCGCGCTGGTGGACACTCGCAACTTCGGCCTCGCGACGCTCGCAGTGACCATCGGGCTGGTGCTGCATGGAGCGATGTACGGGCCGCAGGCGTCGTTCTTCACCGAGCTTTTCGGGACCCGGGTGCGGTACTCCGGCGTCTCGATCGGGTACCAGCTCGCGTCGATCATCGCGGGCGGTCTGGCGCCGTTCATCGCGGTTGCCCTGCTCAAGGCGTACGGCTCTGGCTATGCGATTGCGGTCTACATCGCGGTCTGTGCCGTCATCTCGATCGTCGCGGTCACGTCGTACTCCGAAACGCACCGCCGGGACCTCACTACGCTGTAGGACCATGGAGGAGCTTCTGCGCCTACTGGCCGACGATGCGCCCGGGAGCGAGCTGTCCCGGGCGGCGGGCGAGGACGCGGTGGCACGGGACCTCGCCTTGCGCATCCGGGCCGGTATGGACGCGAGCAAGAAGCGTGAGGCGGAGCTGTCCGCACTGGTCGACGTAGCGCGGGAGCTGGCATCAGCACGGGACCCTGGCGGCGTACTGCACACCATCGTCCACCGCGCCCGCACCCTCGTCGGTACGGACGTCGCGTATCTGACCCTGTACGACGAGACGCGTGGCGACACGTACATGCGGGCCACCGACGGCTCGGTGTCTGCCGCGTTCCAGCAGTTGCGGCTTCCTCTGGGTGCGGGGCTGGGCGGACTGGTCGCAGAGACGTACAAGCCGTACTGGACCGCGGACTACCCGTCGGATCGGCGCTTCCGGCACACCCTGCCGATCGACGACGCCGTCAGCGAGGAGGGCCTCGTAGCCATCTGCGGTACGCCGCTCGTGGTGGACGGGGCGTTCGTAGGCGTGCTGTTCGCGTCCAACCGGACACGGAGGCCGTTCAGCCGTGACGAGGTGTCGCTGCTCGGTTCACTCGCAACGCTGGCCGCCGTGACACTCGTGCAGGTGCGGGCCGCGGCTGAGACCGCTGCGGCGCTGGACCAGCTGTCCGCCGCACATGCGGGCGTGGAGCATGCAGCCGCCGCGCATGACCGATTTGCCGAGATCGTGTTGTCCGGTGGAGACGTGGACGCCATCGCGGCTGCACTGGCCGAGCTGCTGGGCGTGTGGGTCGTGCTGGTCGATGCCAGCGGCAACGAGCTGGCCAACGCGGGACAGGCCCCTGGTACGCCGATTCCGTGGCAGGAGTCGTCGTCTGGTCGTTTGACCCGTAGCGGTGACTGCTGGGTCGCGACAGCGACTGCCAAGGGCGAACGGCTCGGTGCGCTGGTCATTGGTGGCGCTGACGACCTGTCCGGCGCCGACCAGCGCATCGTGGAACGGGCAGCCGTTGTCACCGCACTGGTCCTCCTCTTCCGACGGCAAGCGGCTGAGCAATCTCAACGTGCACAGGCGGACCTACTGGCCGATGTACTCAGCGGAAGCGCCGACCCGCGAACCCTGACCGACCGGCTGCGTCTCCTGGCCCCGAACCACCGGAACGACCGCCTGGTTGTCGCAGTGTGCCGCGGCGACCACTCCGGCGTACGCGCTCGACTGTCAGCGCTTCTGGAGGACCGAGTGGTGCTAGCTGGTTCGTACGGCGGGGACTTGGTGCTCCTGTTCGCACGTACCAACGCGGCGTCTGCTGCAGAGGACCTGTCCGAGCTGGCGAAGAGGACCGGCGTCACGATTGCGGTGACGGGACCTGCCGCGTGGGGAGAGCCTCTTGTCGAGGCACATCGGCAGGCGTCGCGTCTGGTCACCACAATGGTCCGGCTGGGGCGCACCGGTGAGTCTGCGACTCCTGACGACCTCGGCGTGGCGGGTCTGGTAGGCGCGTCCGAGGTCGACGTACACACCCACGTGCAGCACGTGCTCGGTCGGGTGCTCGACTACGACGCCGACCGTGGCACCGACCTCATCGGCACGTTGCAGGCGTACTTCGCCGCGGGCCAGAGCCCGACGCGTGCAGCCGCCTCGCTCCACATCCACCCGAACACCGTGCAGCAACGCCTCGACCGGATCACCGCACTGCTCGGCAACGGCTGGCAGTCCCCGGACCGCGCCCTCGACATCCAGGTTGCCCTCCGCCTCCACTCCGCCCTCGGCTGACCGTGTCGGCTGTTCGGCCGACGGCAGGTCACCCGAACGATCTCCTCTGTCGTCCATTCACCCGCTGTGACGGACGTTGTGGGGCGCCCACTCTGTAGGCGAAGTCAACGCCCAGTGCGGTGACACAGAATGGCGCCGGGAGGTGTCAGACGGCGGATGGGCGAATCATCACAGTCTTCGCGGCCAAGGGCGCGTAGCAATGGGCCGGGGCCTTGACGGCGGATCGAATTGCCGCGCTGGTCACGACGTTCCGGCCCGGTCTGGATTGCCTGCTGGCACCGACAGGTCCGGGGGACGCGACGCAGGTCTCGCCCGCATTCGTCGACGAACTGCTGCCCGTGCTGCGCGGTGCATACGACTTCGTCGTCGTCGATACGCCGGCGCCAACTGGTCAGTGCGCCTCGGCCTGATCAAGCCTGAGCTCAGCGCCACCGCCTAGGGCACGAGCGCCTGCCGCGACCACAGGCCCGTGGTCGAGGTCCTTGGGCGGCACAACCGCTCGGAGAGTTACTCTCGGCTGAAAGTTGTATCGCACGGTGAGGAGAGCTATGTCGGCCCAGTTCCGGGAAGAGGCAGCCTGCGGGTACGACGCCTGCGCGTGCTCGCGAAAGGTGTCCGGCAGGCGTTGCCGGCGAGCTGTCCGGCCGGGTACCTCCTCGACCGGATCCGGCGACAGGCGGGTGACACTCGTCGTCAGCGCATTCGCCGACGGACCGCGACGGTATTCCGATCTGTCGCACCGGATCGCCGTGATCCAGAAGGCGCTCCGCTCGCCCGAGCGCGACGGCCTGCTGAGGTGGTCGGTCACACCGGCCGTCGACGTGAGCGCCTCGGCATGACAGATCGTCGAGTCGTGGTCGTCGTCGTACCGGCCGCAGGTACCTGGGCGCCACCCGGGCGGGACGCCGAGGCGTGGCGGCTGGCGCTCGCGGAGGACACCTACGAGGTGCTCGCCGCGCTGGACCGCGTCGACGTCGCGGTAGCGGTCGCCGGCGGGGACGAGGCCGCAGTGGCGGAGGTGAGTGCGTTGACGTGGCCGGGCACGCCGACGTACGCCGTGGATGTGCACCGGCCGGTTCTGCACGCGGTGGAGCTCGCCGGTCCGGCCGCGGCCGTCGTCGCGGTGTCGCATGACGTACCTGATCTGCCTGGACTGCTGATCGGGAAGCTCTTCCGCGCCCTCAGCCACGCCGACCTCGCCGTCACTCCTGCCGAAGACGGCTCGCTGGCGGCAATCGGCGTGAACGTGCCGGTCGCCGGCTGGGTCGCGGACTTCTCCCCGCACTTCGACACCTCGCTTGCGGATTTGGACGCCCGCAAACCCCGACGGCATGCCGTCGCAATCGGCCCGGGATGGCACCGTCTGCGGTCGAATGCTGACATAGCGCGACTGGATCCCGGGCTCGAAGGCTGGGATGCGACGAGATCTCTACTTCGACACTCCTGAGCCGTCACCTTCTCTGGCCCGGCTCGTTCACCATGCAGCGGGGACTTCGGGGGAAGTCCAGCTGACCGCCGATGCCGTTCAGGGGCGGCACCCGACCGTCAGCCACCCAGCAGGCCACATCGGGGGGATGTGGCCGGGGCGGCGGTATGACGGGACTGCACGGGGATCGCAGTACGAGCGGGGATCGCTGTACCAGCGGGGGAACGTGTTGCTGGGGATCACGGGATTGGCAGTACGAGGGGAACGGGGGATCGCGCTGCCTGCGGGGATCGTGGGGGCTCGCGAGGGCAGGCGGTGCGAGGGGGTAGCGGGGGCGGGGCTTGGGGTGCCCTGTTGTGGGGAGGTGGGCCGGCCGACTCGGGTCGGCCCACAGGTCAGAGACTCGGTCGGACCGTCGTGTGAAGGGCGGGCGCCGTCGTGTGAAGGGCGAGTGTCTGGTGTCGCGGTCAGTTGCGTGAGAGGTGGTCGCGCGCTCGTGCGGCCAGGTCGCGGACGGACGAGTCCGTGTCCGGCGGGAGCTCGTCGATCGGGAACCAAGCGAGGTCCTCGGACTCTTCGCTCACGACGTACTGCGTGTCAGCGGTCGCAGTCACGAGGAACTGGACGTCGAGGTGGTACACACCGGCGCATCCACCGGCGAGCAGCAGATGGCGTGAGAGCCGCAGCGGTTCGCGACCGACTGTCAGGTTTGTCAGCCCGGACTCTTCAGTCGCTTCCCGCAGGGCGGCGCCACTCAGGGTGACGTCTCCCGGCTCGCAATGCCCGCCCAACTGGAGCCACCGCCCGACTGTCTTGTGCAATGTCAGCAGGGTGTTGTCGCCCGCGCCGTCAACCACCAGCGCACTGGCCGTCACATGTTCGGGCCGGCAGCCGCGCCACATGCCGTCCACGTGCTCAGCCAGGTGGCGCAGGTAACGCTTCCGCAACTCCTCCTGGTCCCTGTCCGGCGCACACCAGTCATCCAGAACCCGAACCGCATCCCCACGAAGCACCCCGCCAGTCTCCCCGTCCACTCTCGGAGCCATTCACCCGGGTCTGCGCCGACAGCGCCCTCTCGCACGGATCGCACCGCGCGGGAGGGAGGGCTGGAGCAGGTTGGCCTACTTCGTCGGGTTGTCGCCGTCGTCGTTCTGAGGGTGGGACTGGTCACCAGGCTCTGTGTCTGGGGTGTCTTCAGCGTCCAGGAAGTCGGTGATGTCGATGTCGGAGAGCTCGCCGGCGTGTTGGGCGAAGCCGATGGGGTCGTCGAGGTCGCTGGTGCTGGGCATCAGGTCGGGGTGGGACCAGAGGTTGTCGCGGCCGTCGGTGCCACGGGCGTCGCGGACGGCGGCCCAGAGGTTGGCGGCGTCGCGGAGGCGTCGCGGGCGGAGCTGGAGGCCGACGAGGGTGGCGAACGTCTGCTCGGCGGGGCCTCCGGCCGCCCGCCGGCGACGTACGGTCTCGGCGAGCTGGATCGCGGACGGCATCCGGTCCTTGGTGGCTTCGCGGACGACGTCGTCGACCCAGCCCTCGACCAGCGCGAGGGTGGTCTCGAGCCGGACCAGGGCCGCCTTCTGCTGCTCGGAGTCCTCGGGCTCGAACAGCCCGCCGGCGAGCGCCTCCTGCATGGCTTCCGGGTTCTGCGGGTCGATGTCGACCATTGCGCGCTCGATCTTGCCGGTGTCGACCTCGATCCCGGCCGCGTAGTCGGCGACCGCGGCGAGCAGGTGCTGCCGCAGCCACGGCACACCGGCGTACAGCCGCTGGTGCGCGACCTCGCGAAGCGCCAGGTACAGCCGGACGTCCTCGTCGGTCAGGCCGAGCCCCTCGGCGAACTTGGCGACGTTGTCCGGTAGCAGGATCGCCTGGCCGGTCGGGCCGAGCGGCAGGCCGATGTCGGACGAGCTGACGACCTCGCCGGCGAGCTCGCCGAGGGCCTGGCCGACCTGCGCGCCGAACACCGATCCGCCGAGCTGCCGCAGCATCCCGGCCATCGGACCGGCGAACTGCTGCGCCTCGGCGGGCAGGGCGTTGCCCATCGCGCCGGCGACGTGCTCGGCCACCGGGTCGACGATCGTCTGCCAGACCGGGAGCGTGTTCTCGACCCACTCGGCGCGGCTCCACGCCTGCGACGTCGTGGAGACCTCCGGCAGCGTGGTCGCGTCGTTCAGCCAGTGCTCGGCGAGGCGGACCGCGTCGGCGACCCGGTCGCTGTCGGTGGCCGTCATCGACCGGTCCCCGGCGGCGGAGACGGTCTTGCGGGCAATGTCCTTGGCCAGGTCCCAGTTCACCGGCTTGCCGTCGGCCGAACCGCTCAGCAGCTGCTGGACCTGGGCGAAGATCGCGTTCAGGTCCGGGGTGCCGCCCGCGCCGGCCGCACCGGAGAACTGCGAGAACATGGCCTCGAACGGCGTTCCCTTGAACGGGTTGTCCGGGTTGTCCGGTTCGTCGCTCATCGATGGGCCTTCCTGTGCGGGTGGGGCGTACTACTCCAAACGTACTGGTTAGGCCCACCAGTTCCGCCCCGGGTGAACGCAGTACTTCTCCTGTTCGCCGCAGGCAGAGCCGCGCAGCGGCCCGATAACTAGGTGGGCAGGGCAACTGTTCCTCCGGGTGTACGCCGGACCACGCACCGCAGCACCCGGGGTCGCCGAAGCGGGAGCGGATGTCGGGGAACTCCGGGCCGGGAGGGAGAATTGCGGTACGGGGGATGGGATGGTGGGGTGTGCAGGCCGGGGACCAGGCGGGAATGAGGAACGGATGAGCGACGCGATCAGGCTGCTGGACATTCGCGACGGCGCGTTGTCCAGTGACGAGGTGCTGGCAGCCGTCGCCGATCCGACGGCGGGCGGAACTGCGCTTTTCATCGGCACGGTGCGCAACCACGACCAGGACAAGCCGGTCGACAGACTGAGCTACGAGGCGCACCCGGACGCGCTCGAGCACCTTCGGAAGGTCGCGCAGCGTGTCTGCGACGACCCCGCGGTGACTGCGCTGGCCGCCGTGCACCGGACCGGGGACTTGGTGATCGGCGACGCCGCGGTGATCGTGGCGGTGGCCGCATCGCACCGGGACGTCGCGTTCGCCGCCTGCCGCCAGCTGATCGACGACCTGAAGGCCGAGGTCCCGATTTGGAAACACCAGCACTTCATCGACGGTGGCAGCGAGTGGGTAGGAGCGCACTGACACGTACTCTGGGCGCATGAAGGTGGCCGGATGAAGGTTTTGGCGTGGCTGGCGTTCCCGCTGGTCGCCACGCTGCTCGCGATGTGCTGGGCGGCCTGGCGTGGCTGGCGCAGCCGCGAGCCGCGCCGGTCCGGAGGCCCCTTCGCCTCGGTGGACGAGTTCCGCCGCTTCAGCGCCGCGCTGGCGGCTCCGGGTCCGCGGGCCACTCCGGAACGTCGCCGGGCCCTGGGTCGTCGTAATCATCAGCCGGTCTCCGAGGACCGTGGCTCCGGCTCCACCAAGATCGCAGGGCAGGGTTCGTGACACGTCGTACCGCCACATTGGTCACCTCGATCGTCGTGCTTGTCGTCTCGCTGGGACTGGTGACCGCCTTCCCGGTGCCCTTCGTCTCCTTCAGCCCGGGCCCGGTCAAGGACACCCTGGGGACGGCGAAGGACAAACCGGTCATCGAGATCACCGGCCACGAGACCTTCCCGACGTCCGGGCAGCTGGACCTGACCACCGTGTCGGTGACCTCGCCGGACCGGCAGTTGACGCTTCCGCAGGCGATGCGGAACTGGCTGGACCCGCACCACGACCTGTTCCCGCGCGACATCATCTATCCGCCCAGCCAGAGCGCCGACCAGGTGGAGCAGCAGAACACCGCGGAGATGAGCGGATCCCAGGACAGCGCGGTCGCGGCCGCGCTGCAGGCGGCGAACGTCCCGTTCCACACCAAGGTGGCGACGGTGGCCGACAACTCGCCGGCGCAGGGCAAGCTGAAGCCCGGCGACCTGGTGCTGGCGGTCGACGGTCATACCGTGACGCAGATCCCGCAGGTCGGCGACCTGGTCCGCAAGCACAAGGTCGGCCAGAACGTGGTGTTCCTGATCCGCCGCGGAACCGCCGAGCAGACGGTCGAGTTGAAGACCGCCGCCACGCCCGGCGACGCGACCCGGCCGATGGTCGGGATCACGATCGGCGTCGACTCGCAGGTCAAGGTGACGGTCAATCTCGGCCAGGACATCGGCGGCCCGAGCGCAGGCACCGCGTTCGCGCTGGCCATCTATGACAAGCTGACCCCGGGTGCGCTGCTGAACGGGAAGCACGTCGCCGGCACCGGGACGATCGACGCGCTCGGCCAGGTCGGTGCGATCGGCGGTATCCAGCAGAAGATCGCCGGCGCCAAGGACGACGGTGCCACGGTGTTCCTGGTCCCGGCGCCGAACTGCGAGGCCGCGCTGCACGCGGACGTCGGCGGCATCCAGCTGGTGAAGATCAGCACGCTGACCGGCGCGATCAGCGCGCTGAAGGCGATCGCCAGCGGTAAGGGTGACGTCCCGTCGTGCAGCTAGTGAGCGACCTGAACGAACCGGCCAGCCGAAGGGAAGATCAGCCGGCATGGAATCCGTAGGCACGCTGCCTCCTGACGCGCTCAGTCGCGCGGTCGTCGAGATCGAGAAGCACGTGAGCAGCGCGGGCTGGGACCAGCCCGCGCAGCTGTTCGCGCTGGTCCCGACCGCGGAACTGCTCCGCGCCGAACCGCAACTGGCCGCCGAACTCGGCGCCGAGGACGCGTCCCAGCCGCTGACCCCGGTCGCCCAGGGCGAGCTTCCCGGCGGCGTCGACGACGACAACCTGGCCAACACGCTCGGCCGGATCGAGTGGCCCGACGGGGTGGCCGGCTGCGCGGTGGCGATCGAGCGGATCGTGCTGCCCGCGGCGGCCGAGTCCGGGCTGTCCAGCGTCGAGTCGGATGCGGAGCTGGCCCGGCTGGCCGGCAGCGATCCGCGCCGGCACGAGGTCCGGATGGTCGCTGCGGTGCTCCGCGAGGGCGGCCACTTCGGCGCCGTCCGGTTGCGCGCGCACGACGAGGCCAGCGCCGTACTCACCGGCGTCGACCTGGTCCCCACGCTGTGCGAAGTACTGTCTTTGACATTCGAACCTTCGGTCGGCAGCCGGTCGGGCACGGGTTCAGCGGTCGATGGCGACGACGAGGAGAAGCGACCATGAGCGACGGCGTCTACGACATGCCGGACGAGCCGCCTGCCCGGAGAACGCGACGACCGGGCGGTCGTCCTCGTGCCCTGCTGCCCACGATCGCCACCCTGATCGTGCTGCTGATCCTGTTCAGCGTCTTCACCGACGTCTGGACCCAGCGGCTCTGGTACCGGTCGATCGACTTCGGCACGGTGTTCAGCACGGTGCTCGGCACCCGGGTACTGCTCTTCGTGGTGGTCGGCCTGCTGATGGCCGTGGCCGTCGTCGCGAACATCATCGTCGCGTTCCGCACCCGCCCGCGGGTCGCGCTCGCGCCGTCCCCGACCCCGGGATTCGAGCGGTACGGCGATCTGCTTCAGCAGCACGCGAAGATCGCGGTCGGCGTGGTCGCGACCCTGATGCTGATCTTCGGCGGCTCGGCCGCGTCGGGGGAGTGGAAGGTCTTCCTGGCCTGGAAGAACCGGACCTCCTTCGGCATCACCGACAAGCACTTCAACAAGGACATCTCGTTCTTCGTCTTCGACTACCCGTGGCTGCGCGTGCTGCTCGGCTTCGGGTACTCGATCGTGCTGCTGTCGCTGGTCGCGGCGATCATCACCCATTACCTGTATGGCGGGTTCCGCCCGTCGGCCAAGGGACAGAAAGCCTCCGGCGCGGCGCAGGTGCAGTTCTCCGTGCTGCTCGGGCTGCTGGTGCTGCTCAAGGCGTTCAGCTACTGGCTGGACCGCTTCGGCCAGGCGACGTCCGACGGCAGACTCTTCACCGGTATCTCCTATACCGGTGACAACGCGATCCTGCCGAGCAAGGAGATCCTCGCGGTCATCGCCGTCCTGTGTGCCGCGCTGTTCTTCGCGAACGTGGTCCGGCGGACGTGGCTGCTGCCCGGTGTCGGCACGGTCGTGCTGATCCTGTCGGCGATCCTGCTCGGTGCGCTCTGGCCGGCCGCCCTCCAGCAGTTGCGGGTGCGCCCGAGCGAGCCGGTGAAGGAAGCGCCGTACATCTCCAAGAACATCCAGGCCACGCGGCAGGCCTACGGGCTCGAGAACACGCAGATCACCGAGTACCAGGCGCAGACCACGGCCAAGCCGAGCGAGCTCACCGCGGACGCCGAGGTGCTGCCCGGCATTCGGCTGATCGACCCGACCGTGATCGGGCCGACCTTCGAACAGCTCCAGCAGGTCCGCGGGTTCTACTCGTTCCCGACCGATCTGGACGTCGACCGGTACAAGATCAAGGACAAGGTCAGCGATACCGTCATCGCGGCCCGTGAGGTCCAGATCGACAAGCTGCCGGCAGGTCAGCGGAACTGGAACAACGACCACACGGTCTACACCCACGGCTACGGCGTGGTCGCGGCGAACGGCAACCAGCGGGCCCCGGACGGTACGCCGGTCTGGACCGAGAAGGACCTGCCGCCGACCGGTCAGCTCGGCAACTACGAGCCGCGGATCTACTTCGGCGAACAGTCGCCGGACTACTCGATCGTCGGCGGGCCCAAGGGTTCCTCGCCGGTCGAGCTGGACACCCCGGAGGGCAAGAACGGTGGCGACCCGACGCTGAACACCTATGAGGGCAAGGGTGGCGTCAAGATCGGCTCCTTCTTCAACCGGTTGCTCTACGCAACCAAATTCCGGGACGCGAACATCCTGCTGTCCAGCCGGGTGAACACGGACTCGAAGATCCTCTACGACCGCAGCCCGCGCGACCGGGTCGAGAAGGCGGCCCCCTGGCTGACGCCGGACGGCGACCCGTACCCGGCGATCGTCGACGGCCAGGTGGTCTGGATCGTCGACTGCTACACCACCTCGGACAACTACCCGTACTCCGAGAAGGTCGCGCTGGACGACAGCACCCGGGACACCACCACCGGCCGCGGCACGATCGCTCAGCAGCCGAGCGAGAAGATCAACTACATCCGGAACTCGGTCAAGGCGGTCGTGAACGCCTACGACGGCTCGGTCGACCTGTACGCGTGGGACGAGACCGACCCGATCCTGAAGACCTGGATGAAGGCCTTCCCCGGCACGGTCAAGTCGCGTGGAGAAATCTCGCCCGCGCTGATGTCGCACCTGCGCTACCCGGAGGACATGTTCAAGGTGCAGCGCGACCTGCTCGCGAAGTACCACGTCACGGACGCCGGCACCTGGTACCAGAACAGTGACCTGTGGCGTGTGCCCGCGGACCCGACCGCGGTGTCGGCCAGCGGTGACTCGACGACTCAAATCAGTCAGCCTCCCTTCTATCTCTCGTTGCGGATGCCGGATCAGACCGATCCGAAGTTCTCACTGACCTCGGTGTACGTACCGAACGGTGAACGGGAGAACCTGACGGCGTTCATGGCCGTCGATTCCGAGGCCACCTCGCCGGACTACGGCAAGTTCCGGATCCTGCGATTGCCGGGGAACCTGCAGATAGCCGGTCCGGGGCAGGTGTACAACAAGTTCCAGACCGACGAAGGCATCAGACAGGCGTTGCTGCCGATCAACCAGCCGAACAGCGGCGCAAGAGCCCAGTTCGGTAACCTGCTGACGTTGCCGCTCGGCGGTGGTCTGCTCTACGTCCAGCCGGTGTACTCGTCGCGGACCAGCGGGCCGGGCAACTATCCCGTCCTGCGGTACGTCCTGGTGTCGTTCGGGGACAATGTCGCTTACGGGACGACGCTGCAGGAAGCTCTTGGCAAGGTGTTCAACACCAACGTCGACACGGGCGAGAACCCGCCGGGGACCAAGAACCCACCGGCACAGACGAACCAGACGGTCAAGCAGGCACTCGCTGATGCAGAGGCCGCGTACAAACGGGCACAGGCCGCTCTCGTGAAGGGTGACCTCGCCGGTTACCAGAAGAACGTGGACCAGATGAAGGCCGCGCTCGACCGCGCTTCGGCCGGTGCAGCGGCGACGCCGACACCAACGCCGACACCGACACCGTCCGGGAGCCCGTCGGCATCGCCGACACCGTCGAGCTCTCCGACCGGCTGACCGCAGGGCTGCTTCCCGGGGCGGCGACACCGACAACACGTCGGCGTCGCCGCCCCGTCCGTCTGTCCGGGTGGTTGCCTACGGCATCAGGACTGCTCGGGATGGAAGCCGGCCGCGGTGTCGAGCACATCCTCGTCGGTGAAGCGCTCATGGTCGATCGTCACCTCGGCCGCGACACCCGGCTCGATGAAGTAGAAGACCTCGTCGCCGGCGAACAGGCCGTCGTACCCGCCGACCTTGACCGGCGTGAGCTGCCAGCCGGGATCCTTCTCCTCGTACTCGACGAGGAAGTCCTTCAGCGTCTCGAGGTCGGTGAGCTGCTCACCCCGGATCGTCTTCACGGTCAGGTCGACCTTGAACGCGCCCTCCGAATCCGGACCGGTCTCCCAGACCCGGCTGTGGAAGGACACGTCGTTCCACTCGTACTCGAAGTCGCTCGACGTACCGATGCCGTCGGGAAGGTTCTCGATCACGAAGCCGTCCAAGGTGCCAGCCTTCTGCTCGGTGGATGGTGCTACGGAGACCTGCGCCGGTGCAGCTGAGCCGGTGGTCGTCGACAGGCCCAACGAGGCCAGGACAACCGCGGTCCCGGCCACGATACGACGGGCGGACGGCATGACTCGGGAACCGAAGGATGAACACGACATGACTGCCTCCTGGGGGAAGGACGGCGTCCCGCCTGCTGCGAGACGCCCTTCGTGACCAAGAAGATGCCGCGATCGCCCCGCCCCCGGACCGGCGAATCCGAACCTGTGGACAACCGGCAGCCTGCAGCTCAGTACCCGATCAACCGATGCAGCCGATGGAACGTCTGCCGGAACCCGAGCCGCGGCCAGGTCCGCGACGACAACAGGTTCGTCACCCGCCAGTCCGTCACCACCGAGGTGTACCCGGTCTCCGCCGACCACTGCAGCACAGCCTCGCCCAGCGCCCGCCCCGCACCCAGCCCACGAGCCGCCGGCAGTACAGCAGCGAACCCGAGGAACCCGGCGTTGTCCGGCTTCGCCAGCCCACTGTGCGCACTCGATCTGTCCACCGAGCACCCGACCGACGAGCCGATGACCTCATCGTTGTACACGGCAACGAACGTCGCGTAGTCCGGATCGTCGATCGACTCCTCCCAGTCCGCGACCGCCTCCTCGTACGTCCCCAGCTCCGCGGCCGAGAACACCGGCGACCGGCCTTGATGCCGGGGGAGTTCCAGGTCGAGCTCCGCCAATACCGGAATGTCCGCGCGCGTTGCCCGGCGTACGGCGAGATCGCGGGGAGGCGTCAAGTGGTACCCCGGAACCGGGCGGACCGCGTGCGCGTGCTGCGAGCCGAACCCCAGCCGGAACCACGCGTCCACCAGTTCGGCATCGTCGGGCACCAGCACGTAATGCGCCGTACGCCCGGCGTCGACCCATCGCGCAGCCGCGGCGCCGTACAGGTCGCGAATGTGTTCCGGCTCACGTACTGCGTGACCGGCCGCCTCGACCCAGATGTTCGGGCCCCACATCGGTGCGGGCTTCGGTGCCGCCAGCAAGTAACCGGTCAGCTCGTCGTCCTCGACCAGGACCGCACCGGACGCCCCCTCGGTCTCCCACACAGCGGTGACCTCGACGAGCGCGAGCCGCTCGTCCTCGTAGTCGGCAGGGAGCAGCGGGTGACGCTTGCGATGCGCCCGGTGCCGCTGGGCGAGCAGGCCGGCCGCAGCCGGAAGATCCGCCTCCTCGAACGGGCGGAGGACTGGTCGGGACATACTCGGACGGTACGCTCGGTGCCCCGCCGGCGGTACGAGTTTTCGCCGCTCCGGTAACCGATTTGGTTGCTCGGCCCGAATCCTCTAAGCTAAAGACACAACGACGCGGGGTGGAGCAGCTCGGTAGCTCGCTGGGCTCATAACCCAGAGGTCGCAGGTTCAAATCCTGCCCCCGCTACTTGGAAGGGCCCTTTGACCAGGGAAACACCGGTCAGAGGGCCCTTCGTCATTCCCCCTGGATCGAGGCATCAACGTTCTAACCTACGGTCTAGCGATCGCGTCTAGGGTCCTCACCGGCGCAGACGGAGATTGCATAGAGTTAGGACTGCGTTGGAGTTGCCGGCCTTGCGGCAAAATGGATGATCGCGATGTGGCCGGTCGTAGCACGTGGTAGGCGACCGTAAGCCGCGGCCTGCGTGCCGTTGACACTGCGCGGCCTCGACGACGCCTAGGCACTAGGGCAGCTCACCAAGCTGCGATATCGGGCGATGACCACCCAGTCCGGCGAGTTTGACCTCGATGCGCAAGATCAACCACCTCATCGACCTGTGGATCGCGAAGTTCACAGACGAGCTCGTGGCGGACCGACGGCGATCGCCGAACTCACGGATGACGTACCTCCCGGCTCTCAAGAACCACCTACGGCCCGCTCTCGGTGAGCTTCGGATCGCAGAGGCGACCATTCCTCGCATCGACAGAGTGATCGGAAGCGTTCTGCGATTTCGGCTGCGGCTGAGAGTCCGTCGTGCCGCGGGCAGTTGCGCTTCCTCGCTCGGCGTCATAGGTTCGCTGCGCAGCAGTTGTTAGATATCTAATGTCTGTCATCGCAACCCTGCACACTGTCTACTGCACGAGAAGGAACGGGGAGCTCGATCATGAGCGGATCGCCGCTGTTCGTCAGGGCGCAGGAGCAGCTCAAGAGCTACATTCGTGAACACCGCCTCGAGCCAGGCGACCGGCTCCCCTCGGAGGGCGAACTCGCAAAGTGCTTCAGCGTGAGCCGGGGAGCCATGCGCGAAGCGACGCGAAGTCTCCAAACGCTCGGAGTCATTCGCGCCCACCACGGGAACGGCCTCTACGTCGCGGACTTCTCGTTCCGGCCGATCGTCGATCTGCTCCCGTACGGACTCGCCGCCGACACAAGTTTCGTGGAGATCCTGCAGGCCCGTGAAGCCCTCGAAACCGGCCTGATGCCGGCGGTTGCCCTGCGCACGTCACCGCAACTGCTGGATGGCTGCGATGAGATCGTCCGGCGGATGGACGAGCGGGAGAAGGCAGGCGACTCGATCGTCGATCTAGACCGGAACTTCCACCTGTTGCTCCACACCTCGCTGAGCAACCCGCTCATCGACAATCTGATCAGCCTCTTCTGGGAACTCTATTGGCGGTTGGAGGACGAACTGTCTCCGAAGCCGACAGACGTTCCGAGCGCCCCCTTGCATGCGGCGATCGTCGACGCGCTGCGGGTAGGGGACGCGATGCTCGCGATGACACGTATGCAAGAGCACTTCGCAGACGTTCGCCTGCGCAGCGAGTCGCTGCACGCAAGCCGCGTCGAGTCACGCAATGAATAGACCTTTGCGAATTGCGATCACGGCACACCTCGACGAGCGGTCTCTCGCGCTCCGCCGTCAGGCTCTCGCCGTCGACCTGCAAATGGGGTACTGAAGATGAAGATCGCACGAGTGCGAGCCGTCGTGCTGAGCGCGCCGTACGGCGCTGCCCTCACGAGCGCAGAGAACATCCTGCACATCCCGAGCGGCCTGCGCACAAGCGGCTTCGTCGAGATCACTCTCGACGATGGAACGGTGGGACTCGGCGAAGGCTACCTCGCCGTGTTCGCGCCACAGGTCTTCCGCTCGATCGTCGAACTACTCGCGCCGTTACTCGTCGGCAAAGACGTGCTGCAGCTCGATGCCCGGTTCGCGGAGCTTGTTGTCGCCACTGGGTACTGGAGCCTGCAGGGTGCTGCTCGACACGTGCTCAGCGCGATCGAGATCGCGCTACAAGACTGCAACGCACGGCTCGATGGCGTGCCACTCTGGCGGCATCTCGGCGGCATGTACTCGCGGCCGCTCGCGGCGTACGCAAGCGGTGGGGACTCCATCAACCCCGAAGCGATGCAGGGCGAGATCGACGCAGTCGCGGCGCTCGGCATCCGAACCTTCAAGATTCGGGGCCGCGCGCACCAGGTCGACAAGGTGGTCTGGACCCAGCACGCTGCCGCCGGAATCGCCGTGGCGGTCGACATGACGCAGAACCTCGTCGTGCCCTCTCAGAGACCTGAGGAGGTCCTCGACTTCGTGCACGCCGTGGTCGATGCCTCAGGCCGCCCACCGGCCTTCATCGAAGAGGCGCTCGGGCCGGATCGGATCGACGATCTGCCGGCGCTCCGCGCGGCCGCCGGGGTGCCGATCGCGGGCGGGGAGATCGTCACGACCGAGGATGAGCTCGTCGCACGCGTTCGCGCTCGCTCCTACGACATCGTCCAACCCGATGCCACCGTGATCGGCGGGGTTGGCCCGGTGCTCGAGGTGTTCTCGGCTGCGGGTGACGTCGGCGCTGAGGTGTACGTGCACTGCTGGGGTGCTGGTGTGGGCGTACTCGCGAACTATCACGCCGCACTGGCCGCCGGGGGTTCGACCGTGGAATGGCCGCTACCTGATTACCCGCTGCGCTCGGAACTGCTCGGTGGGCTCGTGTCGATCGTGGGCGGCGAGGTCTCACTGTCGAACGCACCCGGACTCGGTATCGAGCTCACCCCCGCGATCGAACGCGAGTTCCCGTTCCGCGCAGACGCCGTGTACGAGTGCCTGGTCGATCCGACCGGCCTGCCAACTCCAGAAGTCTGGCGCTAGGACGACAGGATCAGGCGATGGGGCGACGGCGGACGCCAAGCTCTCATCGTCCGCGAGCACTCCGGGCTCGCTCGCGTCCCAGTCCGACCCCCGACCCCGTGAACGTCACCAGGAACTTGCTGGCGGCGGGCGGGAGGATCTCCTCGTACAGAAGTCATCGATGGCAGAAAGGCCTGCGCCGACCAGCATTGCGCACGTCGTCATCGGAATGTCAGAGGCTGGAGCGGTACGGCGGGAGGAAGCGTAGCCGTGGCAGTTGATCGGCCAAGGCGCCGCCGTCGACGACGAGCGTGGTGCCGGTGACGTAGCGGCTCGCGTCCGAGGCCAGGTAGATCACGGCTCCGACGCAGTCGTCCGGCGTGCCGAAGCGGCCCAACGGGATTCGGGCCTGCCAGGAATCGAACAGGCCTGCGAGGTCTGCGTCGAAGTCGTCGGCGATCGGGGTGGCGATCATTCCTGGCGCGACGGCGTTGCAGGTGATGCCGTGCGGCCCGAGTTCGGCGGCGAGTGATTTGGTGATCAGCTCGAGCGCTGCCTTGGAGGCGTTGTAGTGCGCGAGGCCGGCCTCGGCGACCAGGCCGTTCTTCGAGGAGATGTTGACGATCCGGCCCTCGATGCCGTCGGCAATCATATGTTCGGCAACCCGCTGGGCGAGGAAGAAGGGTGCCTCGGCGTTGACGGCCATGATCTCGTGCCAGCCTGCCGGGGTGATCTCGTTGAACTGCTCCAGCCGGGCGACGCCCGCGTTGTTGACCAGCACGTGGATCGGGCCGGCCTCGCTCCGGATTGTGTCGACCAAGGGTGCCAAGGCCGAGGTGTCGGCGAGGTCGATGACATAGCTGCGGCACCGGCGGCCGAGCGAGGTCACGGCCGCTGCGGTGTCGATGGGCTCGGTGCGGTCGACCAGCACCAGGTCGGCACCGGCGTCCGCGAGGCCGGTTGCGAACGCGGCGCCGAGGCCGCGGGCGGCGCCGGTGAGGGCGACGGTTCGCCCGGCGAGCGAGAACGAGGCGCTCACGTCAGCCCCAGTAGTGGCAACGCGTCACGGTGGATGAGCGCTTCGACTTGGTCGGCGTCCAAGGGATCGAGGCCTGGGATTCCTGGTACGGCGGCGACCCGGCGCAGGCCCTCGATCGAGGCGTCGACGGTTGTGAACGGGAAGTCCGAGCCGAACAGCAGTTTGTCCCAGACCCTGTAGTCCTGGACGAGCCGCAGTGAGTGCCACAGTTGGAATGGGCGGTAGTGCAGTGCGGATACGTCGGCGTACACGTGCCGGTGTTTGCGGATCACCGCGATGCACCCACCCTCGAACGGGTGGCTGAGGTGCGCGAGGACGATCCGCAGTTCGGGATGCCGGATCGCCACTTCGTCGATGTGCACCGGCAGCGCCCAGCGCAGTGGGGCTGTCGACACGAAGGTCGTCCCGGTGTGGATGAGCAGCGGCAGGTTGTGGGATTCGGCGTAGGAGTAGAGGTCGTCGTACGCCGGGTCGGCCGGGTCGAAGCCGGCGTACATCGGCATCAACTTGATCCCACGCAGCCCGAGCTCCTGGTGGCCGTGCCGGAGCTCGTCTCGCCAGCCAGGGTGGGTCGGATCGAGCGACAGGTAGCCGATCAGCTGGTCCGGGTGTTCGGCGACGTACGCCGCCACGTCGTCGTCCTCGACCCAAAGACCGCTGCGCCGTGCTTTGCCACCGACGACGATCGTCCGTGTCCCGTCCGGTGCGGTGGCCGCGTAGTCGGCGTACTTGACCGTCAGGTCGACAGGTCCACCGTGGGCCCGGGAGACCTCGCCGCGGAACGGATCGTCGATATCGTCAGGGCAGGTGAACAGATGTGAGTGAACGTCGACGATCATGTGCGGTTCCGCTTCTCCCAGCCGTCGGCGAACATGTTCCAGAAACGGTGGCTCGGTGGATGCTCCGCGAACACCTCGTCGGCCAGCTCGACACCGAGACCTGGTGCCGTGGGCAACGGCACGTGTCCGTCGACCACCGGTAGTACGCCGGGTAGTGCGTCGAAGACGTAGTCCTCGACCATGCCGTCGAAGGTCTCGAGGATCTTCAGGTTGGTGAGGCCGGCGACGGCGTGCACCGAGGCGGTCGTGCACAGCGGTGAGTTCGAGTTGTGCGGGGCGACGGACATCGCGTGCAGGTCGGCGATGGCGGCGATCTTGCGCAGCTCGGTGAAACCGCCGGCCATCGAGAGGTCCGGTTGCACGATGTCGACGGCGCTGGTGGCGAACAGTTGCTTGAACTCGTACCGGTTGTGGAAGTGCTCGCCGCCGGAGATCGGCATCGAGGCCCGGGCACGTAACTCGGCGTACCGCTCGATGTGGGTCCAGGGCAGGGGCTCCTCGAACCAGGCGAGGTCGAACGGCCGCAGGTCGTCGACCAGCCGGGCCGCGGTCGCGAAGTTGAAGCGGGCATGTCCTTCGACCATCAGGTCGACATCGTCGCCGACGGCGTCCCGGACCGCGGCGACGATGTCGAGTGAGCGGACCCGCTCGGCTCGGGACAACTCACCGAGTCCGGCGCCGAACGGGTCGAACTTGAGGGCACTGTATCCGCGGCCGACGACATCCTTGGCCCGATCCGCGAACGCTTCGGGCAGCCGGTCGCCGGTGTACCAGCCGTTCGCGTAGACCGGCACCCGGTCGCGACAGGCCCCACCGGCGAGCCGGTACGCCGGTACGCCGAGCGCCTTGCCCATCACGTCGTACAGCGCCTGGTCGACACCGGACAGCACGATGCCGCCGATGTCGCCGCCGCGCAGGAAGTCGCCCTGGTACATCCGCAGCCAGATCTCCTCGACGTCGAACGGGTCGGCGCCGAGCAGGTGCCGTCCGGCCATCGCCTCGGTGAGCAGGCACGTCTCGCGGGAGCGGTACGGATGGGTGATCTCGCCGACGCCGGCAAGGCCCTCGTCGGTATGCACCCGCACATAGGAGAAGTCTCGCCAGGCGGTGCCGAGGGTGAGCGTCTCCACCCGGGAGATGCGGCCCGCCGGTCCCACCGGACGGCCGCGGTCCACTGTCAACATGGTCAGGACGCACCTCCCATGGTCGAAGTCCCGGCGAGTTCCTGCTCGCCGCCAACGGCCAGGGTGTCACGAACGGCGGCGCGGGTCGCGCTCAGCAACGCGTCGACGTCGGCGTCGGTGTGTGCATACGACACATGGCTGCGCTTGAGATTGAGCGGCAACTCGAACACTCCGTGCTCCAGCAGCCGCCGACGGTAGCCGATGAAGCGGGAGGCGTCATTTCGGAGCAGGTCGGTGTATGTGCGCGGCGCGGGGCCGTCCATGAAGTAGCTGACGAACACCGATCCGTACCCGTGCGCGACCGCCGGTACGCCGAGTTCGGTGAAGATCTCCGCGAGGCCCGTCCGGATGGCCGCGCCGAGCCGGAAGACGTGCTCGTGCACCGGCTCGGTCTGCAGCTTGCGCAGGGTGGCGTGCGCGGCGGCGACGACCGACGGGTGGCCGTTGTAGGTTCCGGCGAAGAATGCCGGCGCGCCAGGTGTCGTACTGAACAGTTCCATCAGCTCAGCGCGGCCGCCGAGGGCGCCGACCGGATAGCCGTTGCCGATCGCCTTACCCATCGCGGTCAGGTCCGGGGTGACGCCGCTGATCGCCTGCCAGCCACCGAGCGCGTGCCGGAAGCCAGTGATCACCTCGTCGAAGATCAGCACACTGCCGGACTTCGTGGTCTCGTCCCGCAGTGACTGCAGGAACTCCAGGTCCGGCAGCAGGCAGCCGACGTTGTGCGGCACCGGCTCGAGAATCACCGCGGCGATGTCGGCGCCGTACTCCGCGAACGTCTGCCGTACGGCGGGGATGTCGTTGAACGGCAGCACCAAGGTGGCGTCCAGGACCTCGGGCAGGATCCCGGTGGAGATCGGGTCCTGGGCGCCGACCTTGTCGGGCGCGGAGATGACGTTGAGGCTGACCGAGTCGTGCCAGCCGTGGTAGCAGCCCTGGAACTTCACCACCAGCCGCCGGCCGGTGGCAGCGCGCGCCACGCGGAGCGCGTGAAAGGTGGCCTCGCTGCCGGTCGAGGTTAGGAGCACCTTCTCGACGCTCGGTACCAGCCGGACGATCTCCTCGGCCAGCTCGACCTCGCCCTCGGTGACACCGACGCCGGTGAGATCGATCCGGCGACCGGCCTCGGCGACCGCCGCCGCCACCTCGGGGTCGTTGTGGCCGAGCAGCGGAGGGCCGAAGGCGGCGTGGTAATCGGTGTACGTCCGCCCTTTCGCGTCGGTGAATCGTGCTCCCTCGGTCGAGGCGATGACGAGGTCGGTGAGTCCGGGGATCAGTCGCTGGCCTGAGTTGACGCCGCCGGGGATCACCTGGGCGGCGCGCTGCGAGATGGACGTCGGGGGCATATGAGGTCTCCAGAGTCTGATGGCGTACTGCGTCGTCGCGTGGGCGTGCCACCGCGGCCCAGCCCGGCCGCGGCGACCAATGGAAGCTCCGCCAAGAGCATTTTCCGAACACTGTTCGGTATCACCGAACGAACGTGTCATCGACTGTAAGCGTGCGATTTGTTGGCTGTCAACGGATCGCTGCACATCGACGGTGGAGTGTTCTAGACTGTTCGGCTATGACGAACAACGATGCGGATCCGCCGGAGAATTCTCGCTACTGGGTGCGCAGCGTGGCTCGGGCCGCCGAGCTGCTCGAGGTGCTGTCCGGCGCGCCGGCCCGGCAGGGGATGTCGGTGACCGAGTTGGCCGCGGCACTCGGGCTCAGCAAGAGCTCGGCGTTCTCGACCTTGCACACGCTGGCGCACTTCGGACTGGTCGCCGACGACGGTGAGGGGATGAACCGCCGGTACCGGCTGGGGATGACGCTGGCCCGGCTCGGGTCGCGGGCCCGCGACCAGCTCAGCCTCGTCGACGTCGTTCGGCCGCACCTGACCCGGCTGACCGCGGAGATCGGGTTCAGCTCCCGGCTCGCGGTGCCGGAGAGCGATCAGGCGGTCGTGGTCGACCAGGTCGCCACAGCCGAAGGCGTGCAGATCGAGCTACGGATGGGGTTCCGCGAGCTTCCGCACTGCACCGGCCTGGGTAAGGCGCTGCTGTCGACGATGGACGACGACGCGGTCTCCGCGCTGATCGCCCGCACCGGGCTGCCGCGGCGTACCAGCAAGACGATCACCGACGAGGCCGCGCTGCGTGCCCATCTGGAGGACATCAGGGGTCTCGGCTACGCGGTGGACGACGAGGAGGACGCCGACGGCGTGTTCTGTATCGGCGCGGCATTGTTCGGTGCCGGTGACACCTGCGTCGGCGCGATCTCGATCACCGGTCTGAAGGTCGGCCAGCCGTCTTGGCGGTACGCCGAACTCGGCCGCATCGTCCGCGACACGGCGGGCCGGATCTCGTCCGCCCTCGGCTCTGCCCCGGGACAGGAATCGCGATGATCGCTTGACCTCGCCTGGCGATCAGCCTACGGTGATCTGCACTCGCACCGGCGGACCTTGACCCCAGCCCGGGTCATGGATCTACCGCCCGGCCTCCGCCTTGAACCGGCTCGCATCCCGAGCCCCGGCCGCTGCTCGCACCGCACACGGACGACCATCTGTCGATTCGTCCGAAGGCTGAGGTGCAGTGC